>CAIRHD010000455.1 GCA_903878265.1 uncultured Bacteroidales bacterium
TATATATAAATTTAACCCAACTTGTACTTCATCGCACATAACCCAAACTTTATCAGGATGTTGTTTTTTTGTTATTTTATTTTTCGGGTAACACGGATTTTCGTATCCACGGTTGATATTTGTAGCCTAACGCGTCATATATTTCACGGGTTTTGGTTTCGGGTTTGCTGCATTTTCGGATATAGATTTTCTGGTCGTTTTTATTCTGCATGGTAATTGTGGCAGCTTTCTGGGTATTCATGATCCTAACAATATGTGACCAGTCGTGATGAATTCCCTGTGCCTTGAGCTGATAGCGGATTGTACTGACCAGTTGGTATGCCAGTACTGCCAGGAACAGGTGTGCCATCGTGTTTTCGTCGCTTCTATGAAAGACGGGGCGGATTTGGAGGTCAGTTTTCAAGATGCGGAACGAAGCTTCTATTTCGCGGATGGTGTTGTAAATATCCCAAAAGGTAACCTCGTCAATTTCCTTTATGGAAGTACGAAGAAAATAGACCCCTTCTTCTTTTCGCGAAGTAGGGATAATCCTTTTCCATGTCATGGCTGTAGCATTTTTACCATCATTGCTGACCTGAATATCGAAAAACCGGTGGGCACTTGGGTATTTTTCTTTCAACCGGCCGATACGTCCCCACACTTTCTCTATATTTTTGATTCCGCCTTTCTTTTGTACACCTTGTATTATTTGGTTTAACCCGGTTTCAAAATGAGAGGTAAAGTTCTCGTGCATGGAGAGTTCCTTGATGGCTTTGCGCTGACTGCGCACGTATAACAGGCTATCGTCATTGCCTTCTTTTTCGATTCGTAACAACTCCACGGGGCTCCCGCGTTTGTCGGTAACAACAACCGGTTTCCCTTGTTCTTTAACAGCCACATACTCTTTGATTTTACCGCGTGTTACGCATAAGTAGTTATAGCCTTTTGCGTTGAGCATTTTCAGGTTTTCATCGTCAGCTATGCCGGAATCCATCACAACCATGGGTTTGCGCCCAGAGAAAGAAGTTTGTGAACTCAGTTCGGTGACTATGGCCTCCAGCGTGGTGGTTTCGCCAATATTGCCGCGGTAGATTTTACTGTGCTTTACAAACCCTTGAACATTCACTACCAGAGTCAGTGTTACCAATTTGGCATCCTTGCGCTTTTCTTTGCTGTTGCCAAACATAGCCAGGTTGCTGTTTGCTTTGCGACCTTCAAAATAGGTATTGGTTAGATCGTAGAGGATTATTTTGTCATTCAGGTCAAAAAGCTCGCTCGTTTTATGTGAAAGAAAGCTTTCTATGCCCTCGCGATGGGTATAGAGTAACCTGCTGGTGTCATATAGCTTGAAACGGTTTACCGATGTGGATTCCATTCCCAGCAGTTCGCATAAGGCCGTGCTTTCCTGAAGCCATTCGGCAGTGGCATGTTCTGAGGCAGGGTGCACTGCCCGGCCTATAATGTGTGTAAGTGCCAGGTCTGTTTCTTCGGGCGAAAAACCTGCTCTTTCAAAGTACCCGGGCAGATCAAGTTGCCTGGCTGCCTGATAGCACATCTATTCACTGCCTATTTCCCTGACGTTTTCAAACTCAATGCTATCCAGATCGACAGATTGGATATTTTTCTCAACAGGGGAAACAACAACACGGTCAACTAACTTATCTTCAATAATTTGGGCATAGAATTTATGTGCCAGTTTTTCAACCACTTCTGATGATGGAAACAGGGATTGCTTACCGCCCAACAATTGTTCAATACAGTCGGCAAGCAGCTTAAAGTCCTTATTGTCTGTTAGTTCTATAAGTGTGCCAAGTGATAGGATGTTGCGATGGCGGACTTTGTCTCCTAAACGATAGCTTTCGCATAAGCGGTAGTAATTATACGACTTGCCGGTCTTTTTGTCGGTCTTTGGATTGGCTTTTATAAACATGCGACAAAAATATAAACAAAAAATATATTATACAAATCATTTTCGGGGACTACAATCAACTCTCATAAAATCACATATTGATTATCAGGTACTTGAAAATATAAAATCGAAAAATACTTTTAGGTTTATTTCATATACTACTCGTTATCAGTAATATAGAAAATCACCTTTTTATTAGTCTGAAGTTTATGACTCAAGTTGGGTTAAATCGCATTACTTCGAACTATAACACATTTACATCGAACTATAGCAGATTTCACCAATAGTGTGGGGGATAAACAAAAATTGTAGAATTATAGCATCCCCACATTCTCAAATCCTCACATTACCACATTACTTCATTATCACATTACCAACTTCCCCCAGCCCCACCACCTCCAAAACTTCCTCCTCCAAAACCGCCGAAACCACCGCCTCCTCCACCTCCAAAACCACCGCTGCTGCTACCACTACCAAATCCGCCACCAAGCCAAGGAAATAATAATAGCCCGCCAGATCCTGAACGGTTAATGGTATGATGGTTATTGTTGCCACGCGAAATAAGGAGCACGATAACAATTATAATAATAAGCACTATAAAGGCCGATGATCCTTTTTTCTTCCCTTTGCCATAGCTGTCGGCTTTGTATTCGCCTTTAACAAACAGCATTAATGCACTGGTAGCTGCATCTATTCCGCCGTAATAATCGTTTTGCTTGAAAAACGGGATCATTTCGTTGTTTACCACATCAAAAGCCGTGGCATCGGGAACAAATTTTTCGACACCATAACCGGTTGCAATAAACGCTTCCCCATTTTCAGACGAACTCTTTGGTTTTATCAGCACAACAAAGCCATTGTCGAATTTACTGCCACCCACTCCCCATTTTTGGCCAAGCTGTTGGGCGTAATCCGCCTTTTCGTACCCATCGAGGGTAGGGACAATAACAACAGTAATCTGTACCGTGGTTGAATCGCTGAAAGCCACAAGTTTCGATTCGAGGTTTTGCACCTGATCGGCACTCAATAAGTTGGCGAAATCGTTAACCAGCCTTGGTGGTACAGGCCTTTCGGGAATGGTGCCTTGCGCAAAACTGAAACCGGCAAGCAAAAGCAAGCAAGTAAAAAGAAATGAGGTTCTTAAATTAAATCCGGGCTTCATAATTGGTGTTTTGCGTAGGATATATTTTTTATTGTGACAGATCAGTTAAACGAAATTTCGTCCGAAAGCTCATTTACATCGTCGGTTTGGTATGGGAAATATTTTTTTAGCTTTTTGCCGGTTTCGGTAATGGCTGCTACCAGTCCTTCTGTAAATTGGTTTTCCCTGAAATGGTTGAGCATCATGTTTTTGGTGCTGTCCCAGTAATTTTCGGTAACAACTTCGTGAATGGCCTTGTCGCCAATTATGGCAAATTTCCGGTTTTTAACGGCGAGGTAAATAAGTACCCCATTCCGGTTTTCGGTTTTGTCCATTTCCAATTTGTTGAAAACGGCCAATGCGCGATCCAAAGCATCGCCAGTGCAGGTGTTTTCGATATGTACGCGTATTTCGCCGGAAGTATCCAACTCGGCATTTAAAATTGCAAGCCGGATGTCTTCCTGTTGCTCCTTTGTGAAAAAATTCCGTGCGGTGGACATGTTGATAATATGTTATTTAGAGTTTGTTTTTAAATTTTGATTATCCAAAAATGTTCGAATTAAGAATTACGATTTGCGATTTGTTTTCAGCGTGTTATGAGTCAATGGTAAATCGTACATCGTAAATAAAAATAAAACTTGACATTATGGACAGACTCTATTTAGTTTTGGTAGTATGATAATCTGTTCGATAGAGTAAAAAAAGTGTAAGAAAAAGTCAGTCCATCAAAAGTAACCTTCTGCAATTTGCTGATTTTCTCTTACACTAAAATTGACATGTTTTTGGTTTTCAATAGTTTCAGGACTTTTCTATTCGCTTAAACTGATCAGTATAATGGCATTCAATTCGGATTAAAACACTTAGAAAACGATGGCCTGATTTGGTATTGTTGACTGGCAAATCCGATTTTAAACCTCAATTCGATTTGCCAGCTTTACAGATTAATTTTAGAATTCCACTTTCGGTGCATTTTCAGCTCCAGCTTGAGCCTCGAAATAAGGCTTTTTCACAAAACCAAACATACCTGCCAGAATATTGGTTGGGAAACTTCTTAACGACGAATTATACAACTGTACAGCCTCGTTGAAAGTACGCCTCTCAACATTGATGCGGTTTTCGGTACCTTCGAGCTGCGCCTGCAATTGCAGGAAGTTCTGGTTGGCTTTCAGGTCGGGATATTTCTCAACTGTTACCAAAAGCCTGCTCAACGCCGACCCAAGTGCGTCCTGCGATTTTTGGAACTGGGCAAGAGTATTGGCGTCAAATTTTGTAGGATCTACATTAATTGTTGGTTTCGTGGCACTTGCGCGCTGTTCAACAACTTTTATCAATGTTTCCTGTTCAAATTTTGCATATCCTTTAACCGTGCTCACAAGATTCGGGATAAGGTCGGTTCTGCGCTGGTAAGCACCTTGAACGTCGGCCCATTTCTTGTTCACGTTTTCTTCAGATGTTACAAGTCCGTTGTAAGTTCCCTTTAAGGACGAGAACAAAATTATGCAGAGCAATAATACTCCTCCTAAAATAATCCACGATTTTTTCATTTTTTAGTTTTTGTTGGTTATGGTTTTATTTTTCGTTGCTACCAAAAGTACTGTATTACTTAATGATATCAACACTTCTTTTTATAAATCCGGTGAGTGCTTCGCCTTTCAGTAGGTTTTGCGATAATAACGCAAGGTCAATCAACTGTTTGATCATTTTAACTTTTTCTTCAGCGTCTTCGGTCTCCAGCAATTGGCCCATCAACTTATGGTTGGAGTTAAGAACCAGGTTGTAACTGTCGGGCATATTTCCCATGAAAGCAAATTGCCCTCCGCCACCCATTGCCGACATATCTTTCATCCGACGCATGAATTCTGGCTGGGTTACAGTTACCGGCAAATCGTTTTCGCCAAGATTTTCGACCGAAATATGATAGATAGCTTTATTGAGTTGCTGCTCAAATACTTCGGTAAGGTTTTTGGTTTGTTCTTCGCTTAAACGCGATGGAAGTGCATCCGATTTCTTGATCAGTTTGTCGGCAACTTCGGCATCAACGCGAACAAAATGGCTCTTCTCGAATTTCTGCTCCAGCGTGTTCACAAAATGGTTGTCTATCGGGCCATCCAAAACCAATACATCGTATCCGCGTTCACAGGCATTTTGAACGTAGCTGTGTTGGTCTTCAGGGTTTGAAGTGTAGATGAAAACCAAATTTCCATCCTTATCTGTCTGTGTTTCTTTAATATGACTCTTGTATTCCTCAAAAGTAAAATATTTGCCTTCGGTATTTTTTAACAAGCAAAATTTCTCGGCACGATCAAAGAATTTGGTTTCCGAAATAATGCCGTATTCTATAAACACTTTAATATCGTCCCACTTTTTTTCAAATTCTTCGCGGTTGTTCTTGAAAATATCTTCCAGTTTGTCAGCCACTTTTTTCATAATATGGCCGGATATTTTTTTCACATTCGAATCACTTTGCAGGTAACTACGCGACACATTGAGCGGAATATCAGGCGAATCGATAACTCCGTGGAGAAGAGTAAGGAAATCGGGCACTATGCCTTCGACCGAATCGGTTACAAAAACCTGATTGCAATACAGTTGGATTTTATCACGCTGCATCTCGAAATTCTTCTTCACTTTCGGGAAAAACAAAATCCCGGTAAGGTTAAAAGGATAATCGACGTTGAGGTGTATGTTGAACAAAGGATCCTCGAAAGACATCGGATACAACTCGCGGTAGAAGCTTTTATAATCTTCGTCCTTTAAATCGGCAGGGCGCTGTTTCCATAAAGGATTGGAATTGTTGATGATGCGGGGTTTTTCTATTTCAATTTCCTTTGGCTCGCCTTTGTCGTCAACCTCTGTTTCTGATTTCTCCCATGATTTTTCGTTGCCGAAACGAATTGGGACAGGCAGGAATTTGCAGTATTTGTTGAGAAGTTCCAGGATGCGGTGTTCTTCCAAAAACTCGTTCGACTCTTCGTTTATAAAAAGGATAATTTCAGTTCCTCGTTCCGATTTTTCAATTTCGTTGATGGTATATTCGGGCGAACCGTCGCATTCCCACGAAACGGCATTTGAGCCTTCATCGTTCTTATAGGTTTTGGTCTTAATCTCAACCTTGTCGGAAACCATAAACGACGAGTAAAAACCTAAGCCAAAATGTCCGATTAACCCACCTTGTTCCACTTCGGTTTTGTTCTTGAATTTCTCGACAAATTCTTCGGCACCCGAAAAAGCGATTTGATTTATATATTTTTCGATTTCTTCGGCAGTCATCCCAATCCCGCGATCTTTAACCGTCAAGGTTTTGTTTTCCTTGTCAAGGATAACCTCAATTGTCAAATCGCCAAGTTCATCCTCTACTTTGCCCAATGCCGAAAGGGTTTTCAGTTTTGTGGTGGCATCAACTGCGTTGGCAATAAGTTCGCGCAGGAATATTTCATGGTCCGAATAAAGGAATTTTTTAATGATGGGGAAAATGTTCTCAGTCTGTACGTTGATTTTTCCGGTTTGCATAGTTTTCAGTTTTTTATTTATCTCCCAACCAATATCAAAGTACATGCCATCAACTTTTGTCTGTCAATTTGACACTTGCTAATGGGTTAATGTGCTAATTTGAAAATTTGAAAATGTGAAAATGTGGGAATGTGAAAATGTGGGAATGTGAAAATGAGGGGATTTGAACAATTGAACCTTGAACGCGAAGCATTGAACCTTGAACAAAATATATTGAACCTTGAACGCGAAGCATTGAACGCGAAGCATTGAACTTTTGAACCTTGAACATTTGAACTACCTAACCACCCAAAATAATATTTTCTCTGATCGTGCATCATAACATAATTATTTTCTAACTTCGCCCTATTAAGTAAATCACTTAAAGTTAAAAAGTTTCCTATTTTATTGAATTGATAAACAATACATTAACTTATAAATCAAAATACATGAACCAAACAGAGTGGAGTAATTTACCCTTTGGGTATCAAAAAACAAATATCAATATCCGTTCCTACTACCGCGAAGGCGAATGGGGTAAATTGGAATTCTCTGATTCCGAATATATTTCGGTTCACATGGCTGCCACCGGACTTCATTATGGACAACAGGCGTTCGAAGGCTTAAAGGCTTATATGGGCAATGATGGCAAAGTAAGGCTATTCCGTTGGGAGGAAAATGCCCAGCGCATGCAGGATTCGGCTAACGGAATTATGATGGCTGTACCGCCGATGGAACTTTTTAAAGAAGCTGTTTTTAATGCCGTCCGCCTCAATAAAGAATTTATCCCTCCTTATGGAACAGGCGCAACACTTTACGTCCGACCGTTATTATTTGGTTCCGGTGCCAGGGTTGGTGTAAAACCTGCCGACGAATATATGTTCTTAGTTTTTGTGTCGCCAGTTGGGCCTTACTTTAAAGAAGGTTTCAACCCAGTGAGCATAATGGTTGCAAGGGATTACGACCGTGCAGCACCTAAAGGGACTGGCTGTTATAAAGTTGGCGGCAACTATGCAGCAAGCCTTACCGCAGGCGAAAAGGCACATAAAGAAGGGTTTGCCTCAGCCCTGTTTCTCGATGCACGCGAAAAAAAATACATTGACGAAGCTGGCCCGGCTAATTTCTTTGCCATAAAAGGAGATAACTATATAACACCACTTTCCGAATCTATTTTGCCTTCGATAACCAACAAAAGCTTGATGGTATTGGCCGAAGATATGGGCATGAAAGTAGAACGCAGGAAAATCGCCCTTGAGGAACTGTCTGAATTCGATGAAGTTGGCGCTTGTGGAACCGCAGCAGTTATTTCGCCAATCCGCAGGATTGTGGATTTGGAAATGGGAACCGAATGGAATTATTGCCTCGATGGAAAAGCAGGTGAAAAATCATCGCAATTATACCATCGACTCATTGATATACAAAATGGCGATGCCCCAGATAAATTTGGATGGACTACTGTTGTAGAAATGTAGGATACATCACATTGTTTAGAGATACGCCGCAATAAATTGCGGCGTTTTTTATGTAAGCTTGTCGAATATTGACTGCTTGTCGAAAAATCTTTTTTTTGACACAAAGCCACTAAGTCTCTAATTTGCAATAATTTAATAATATTGATTAACACTACTTTGTGATCCTAAGTGTCTTTGCGACTTAGTGGCACTTCTTCATTTCGAGTTCTTCGGAGCGGACTCAATATTCAAGAACTTGCAAGCAGTAAATTTTTGCATCCCATAGATGGATTGTCCAATTCTTTTATAAAACAGATGTATGTGATGCATTTTAGCAATAAATTTGCCTGATAGTCGCAAATTATTTTACTGATTTTGGTTGCAACAAAGCATTTTAAAACACGAATTGAGTACTTTTAACGCAAATTCAAACCGATCCTAACACAAAAACAACAACATCATAAAGTAAATTCCTTATGAAACTGATCAACCTTTTAGCCGGTATCGCGCTCATTATCATACTACAATCCTGTTCCGGAGGCATGAATACTTTTGCAGATTATGATAGGAACATCAACTTAAACAAATACAAATCCTACGCTTGGCTTTCGCCTGGCGACAGTTTGAACCCAAATCCCAAAAACCAGCAAATCGAACTTATGTATAGCAAGGCCGTAATGTATGCGGCAAATGATAACCTAAAAAAGAAAGGGATGATACTCGAACCCCAAAATCCGGATGCGGTTTTCAAATTCAATATTGGTGTCGAGCGTAAAATTGCTTACTCACAATCGCCAACGATAAGTGTGGGCATTGCAGTTGGCGGACCTGGATATTATGGAGGGCCAGGATATTACGGAGGTGTTTCTGTGCCGGTTTCTGGTGGCAATATTAAGGAAAGCCGCGCTGACGAAGCTTTTATTTACATCCAGATGTTCGATACAAAAAGTGGTGCTTTGCTTTGGACCGGAGGCGCCAGGAAAACTATTGATAATTCGGCGGATAGCCAGAAAAATTTAAAACTTGCGTTGAACGCGATTTTTGCAAACTTGAAAATCAAGCATAAAGTCAAATAGTTTTTGTTTTGGGAATTTTAAACCATTGAAATTTTGTTGATGTAACTGATTAAATTCCAACATTATGGAAACATTATTGGGCAATAATTCAGTCAATTGGAAGAAAAAGCATCCAATTAGGAAAGTTATTCTTTGGACACTTGCAAGCCTTTTTGTCATCCTTTCAATCGCGGCCATTTATATTACCCGGAATTTTAACCAGCTCCTCACCGATGCACTTCTCAAAAACTTCAATTCGGCACTTATTTCAGATGTTTATGAACTGAAGTTTGAAAAACTGCGCGTTAACCTCCTGCAAGGCAATATCAAAGTATTTAACGTAGTGCTGCAGCCACGGCAAAAACCGCTGCAAAACTATCCGTATATAAATAGCTCGTTCAGCTTAAGAACCCGGAAAATCTTACTTACTGATGTAAAGATTTTAGATTTGCTTAAACTGAATATCCTGAAGCTCGAAAAAATCGAGATATTGGAACCTATTGTCGAATTAAAGATTGAAAACCAAATACCCATATTTTTCCCTTTTAAGGATTCGACAGAGGTTGTTGATCCAGATGATAAAGGCAAAAAAAATCCAATAGAATCCTTTGTTTTGCAGAAATTCGACCTGATCAATGCTTCGGTGCATGTGGTTAATTTGGCCAAAGAACGGGAACTCAGTGTAAAGAGATTTAGTATTTCTTTCAGGGATTTGATTTTGCAGCAGCTCCTGGGCAAAGACCTTATATCGTACAACCATATCAAAATTTCTATTGGCGATCTCACTGGAAAAATGAAGCATGAGGCTTTAAAGTATTTGAGTTTTAAAGACTATAGATTATCCATAGATACACTGAAAATCGAAAAATCGGTCGATACGCTTATTTATCATTTCGCAGATTTCGGACTGGGAATTAATACGGTTGATGTACAAACTGCCGACAGTATTTTCCATGTTTCGCTGCAATCGATCCAGCTTTCATATAGGGACAAAGCAATTTGGCTAAAAGGATTTTTGTTCAAGCCCAATGTGAGCAATGCTGCGCTGCAAGCAAAGTCGAAGTATCAGAAAACAGGGTTCTCTGGCAGTATTGATTCGATAAATATTATCGGGCTGAATTTCGATTCGTTGATATATTCGAGGAAATTGTTTGTCGAGGAAATAGATATTGATAATGTGTCATTGTCGCTTTTTAAAGACAAGACAAAACCACCCGATAAGAAAAAGTTCCCGCAATACCTTGCCCAGAAAATCATCGCAATCCCTTTACCGCTTAGGGTTAGGACAGTGAAAGCCACAAATATCAATCTGCTCAATGTGGAGCGAAAAGAGGATGGCACCACTGCCAAAGTAACGGTGGGGCGTGGTACGCTGGCAGCAAAAAATATTACCAACCTTTCGCCAACCGGTATGCTCACACTAAATGCTGCAGCATATATCGAAAACAAAGTTTTAGTGAACTTGAATGTTGCTTACAGTTACACCAAGCCACAATTCAATTTCAACATTAGGGAGACGAAGTTTAACCTGCTCGATCTAAACAAGTTGATTTTGGCTTATGCCCCCGTAAAAATCTGTAAGGGCATGGTTGACGAGATTATACTTTCAGGTACAGCCTACCGTACTTATGCAACAGGCACCATGAAGTTTTTATATCACGACCTGAATGTGGACATGAAAATCAGTGAAAAGAAATGGCAGAACGATGTTGTGGCATTTGCCGCCAATACAGTCCTGCCATCGAGCAATCCGCCTTCAGCTGGTATGCCTCCACGAGTAGTTTCCATTAAGGCCGAACGGGATATGAATAAAGCTGGTTTTAATATTATCCTCAGATCGCTCTTTGCGGGGATGAAAGAAACAATGATCATGTCGAAGGAGAACAAGAAAGCGTATAAAATAGAAAAGAAGAAAAGGAAACTTTTGGGAAACAAAAGTTAGAAAAAAGGAATCTATATACTTTTTTTTAGGTTGTCGAGCGAAGCCATGTGCCGGTTTAATTAGTATCTGTCCATAAAGTCAAGTTTTATTTTTATTTACGATGTACGAATTACGATTGACGATTGACAAATATAACTCGCTGAGAACAAATCGTAAGTCGTAATTCGCAATTCGTACATTTTTGAATGAACCAAGAGTAAAAACAGACTCTAATTAGTTTCTGCTTAAAAACTCATAATGGCTCGTTTTGACCTCATAGAGGTCACATATTTATAGAAAATGATGATTTGAAAGATGTTCGCCCCCGGATGGAGTAGCATATCCGTACGTTTGAACCATTTTTATAAACATTTTATCCCCTCTGGGATAATCTTTAAAACCAGCTAAAATTCAAGTGCAAGCTTTTTTCGGTTGTGCCCTAAATATGCTTGCACATTATCCTTCAAAATAACCAGTTATTTTGCTCATTTTCAATAATTAATAAATTTTTCATCAAGCCTAAGTAGATCCTGCGTTTTCCATCCTCCTCCCCCACCATTCCCATTCTTTAAAAATTGTTACCTTTGCGCCCCTTGCTACCAAGCGGGGAAATGTGAGGGTTAAAAAGGATTTGATAAAGGATATAACTGATAATCCTCAATTAAAAATGGCAGGAAGTATAATTGCGTTTTACTACTCAAATCAGGAAAAAAATAAATTTTAACCATGAAAAAATACAGGAATTCACTCATTTTACTAACCTTACTTGCCATTATAGCGGCCTTCTTGCTGTTAAAGAACAGTGGTGGTACATTTCATAAAAAGGATAATTCGTTTGCCATTTCCGATACTTCTAATGTTACCAAGTTTTTTCTTTCCGATAAAAACAACAATTCGGTAACGCTTGTCCGCTCAGCCAATGGATTGTGGATATTGAACGGCAAATACGAAGTTAACCCTACCATGATTGAGGTGATGCTTACCACTTTCATCAGCATCGAACCTAAAGCACCCATTGCCAGGGGCACACGCAACACTATTATCCGCATGTTGGCAGGCAGATCGGTGAAAACTGAAATTTACCAGCGGGTTTATCGGATCGACCTTTTCGGTTACCTTAAATTATTCCCTCACGAAAAACTGACCCGAACTTATTTTGTCGGCGATCCCACCATGGACAACAGTGGGACGTTTATGCTTATGGAAGGCAGCGAAGATCCATATATTGTGAACATTCCTGGTTTTAGGGGCTTTGTAGGCTCGCGTTACTCAGCAATGGAAGGTGATTGGCGCAGCCACTCTGTTTTTAGCATCAGGGTACCCGAAATAAGTAGCGTAAGCGTAAGTTTTAGCGAAAGGCCATTGCATTCGTTTCGCATAAGCAACAAGGACAGCCGATTATTTACCCTCACTTCTTTATTTGACAACAAGAATATTGAGAATTTCGACACCATGAAAGTAGTCGGATTCCTTAGTATGTTTCGCAACCTGAATTACGAAAGGGTGTTGGATGAAATGAAAAAGTCGAAACGCGATTCCATTTTAGCAGTTCAGCCAACCAACATAATTACTTTGGTTGACAAACTTGGCAAAACACATTCGGTAAAAATGTGGAAACGCAAAGCTGATATTGGCCAGCTCGATATGGATGGCAACCAGGCAGAATGGGATTTGGAGCGGATGTATGCGCTAATCGACAATTCCGAATATATGGTATCGCTGCAATACTTTGTTTTTAATGATGTGCTGCCACCTTTGCCTTGGTTTATTCCGGACACCAAAAATTGATAAAAAATTGAATTTCAAAAGAAAGTTATAACACCTATTTTATTAATATGAACAAACAACTGACAAATAGCCGGGTATTGGTAACCGGAGGAGCCGGGTTTATTGGTTCGGCATTGATCGAAACCCTGCTTTCGCATGATAACGAAGTGGTTTGCCTCGATAACCTGGCCACCGGAAAACTTGAAAATATTGCCGCTTTTGGCCAAAACAAACATTTCAGTTTTATCGAAGGCGATATCCGCAACCTCGCCGATTGCAAGAAAGCTGCCGATGGTATGGATTTAATTTTTCATGAGGCCGCCTTGGGTTCGGTGCCCCGATCGGTGAAGGACCCGATTACAACGAATGATGTCAATATTTCAGGTTTCCTGAACATGATTGTTGCCGGTCGCGATGCAGGTGTAAAACGCTTTGTATATGCTTCCAGTTCATCGGTTTATGGCGACCATCCCGCATTGCCAAAGTTTGAGGAAAACACCGGAAACCCACTTTCGCCTTATGCTGTTACCAAAAAAGTTAACGAGCTATACGCGAAAGTTTTTGGCGAATTGTACGGCATGGAAACCTTGGGATTGCGTTATTTCAATGTTTTTGGCCGCCGACAGGATCCCGACGGGCAATATGCTGCCGTAATCCCACGCTTTGTAAAATCGCTGATAAAGCACGAAGCCCCTGTAATTTTTGGCGATGGCAGCCAGACGCGCGATTTTACTTATATCGAAAATGTGGTTCAGGCCAATTTGCTCGCCGCTGTTGCCACCAATCCCGAAGCTTTTAACACCGCCTATAATGTAGCTTGTGGCGATAGGGTTACCTTGAACGAACTTTACTATTTCCTTCGCGATGGCCTTGCCGAATTCGATCCGGCAATTGCGGGAATAGACCCAATTTATACAGAACCGCGTCAAGGCGATATCCCTCATTCGCTTGCATCAATAGATAAAACTTCACGTTTGTTAGGTTATGCACCACCATTTAGCCTGCTTCAAGGATTGAAACATTCCACCAAATGGTACTGGGAACATTTGAAGTAAGGATTTCGGTGGTATTTCTGGTAATATTATCTCTTCAAGTGAGGGCTTCGCTTAAAGCGAAACCCCCGCTTATTGCTTGAAAACCTCCTACACTCACTGAGATGATAACATGGGGTTCAACCGGGAATAATCACCGGGCACTTCATAACGCCCATATTTTTATTAATGGCTTGGGGTTATTCTTCTATTCTGTCTAACTTTTGGGGATTCTGTCTGCAATCAAATACAGAAACAATTCTGGCAATCTTGTCGTTAAATCTGTAAATGATTTTGTAATTACTTTCAACAATAAAGCGATATTCAAACGGTTTATCAACCACCAATGGTTCTTTTACACCGATTAATGGATTTGATTCCAATAAGATGGATTTCTCAACAATTCCCTTGATGATTTTTCTGGCAACGTTAGGACTAGCTTTAAAACTATAATAGTCAAATATCTCCTGAAGTTGAAAAAGAGATGTATCAGACCACAGGACCTTTACTTCCATGTACCAATTTGGTTAAGAAGATTTCGCGCTTCTGTAACTCTTTCATTTTTAAAATCGTCCTCCGATTTATCAATGAGTTCATTGAATTCTTTCATTGTCAATGGGATCAACTCTTCTTCAAGTTTTTTCTTTCTTTCAATTCGAAGTATTCGTTCAAGTTTCGTGACAAGTTCATCGTCAGCAACCCTAAGGAATTCTTGAACAAAATGTATCTTTCTTGCTTGAATGTCCATTGTTTTACTTTTTTCTCTCTGCAAAGATAAGGATTGTTTCATTCAATGTAAAGCGTTTCTGTTTTCTGCACCTTGCCCCTAACGGATTGCAGCTACCCGAATGTGGCCGTTTGCAACACTATTTTGTTAACAAAGCCGATTTATAAAACTTCTTCTTGCGTTAGCCCTGTAGGTATTACCCTTATTGAACCTGCCAAAACTTTTTCCCTGTCCAAAACCCTAAAAAACCATCGAAAAACACATAGCCACGCATGGAATTTCTTATTGAGCTTGTCGAAATGTAGTACAACCGTGAATAATCACTGGGTGCTTCGTGCTGCTCATATTCATAGTTATTCGGCACAGGCTTTCTTTCTGTCAGGCAAGTTTAACAGTTTGATTTAGTAATTCAACATTAAAATTAACCTTAGCGTTCAATGCTTTAAACACTTTCATTATTGTGTCAAAACGAGCGTCAGTCAGGCTGTTCTCTAATTTAGAGATTTGAGATTTCTTTACGCCAACCAATTGACCAAGCTCTTCTTGTGTCAAATGGCGTTCTTTTCTTGCTTGCTTAATGGCTTCTCCGAGCAAGTCAAGCCGTAATTCGTTCTCAAATGCATCACGCTTTGGTGTTCCAAGTTTGCCGACATGCTTGTCGATCATTTCATCCAAACTGTATGTTTTCATGGCTTCTTTTTTCATAACCCTTAACTTTTTTGATCAAAATAAAACTATCTCAACCTCTCTGCTTTTTCCAGGTCCGCGACCGGCGTTTTGTCTGTCTTTTTGATTAGCCCATGCGTGGAAATAACAACTTTTTTTTGTATTGCCGACCTTATCCCAAAACGCAAAAAGCCTATAATGTGTTTTATTAAACAACGTTCTAAACTCCCAAATTTCATTATTCAACTTTTTGAATAACTCTTTATCATTGGTTACTTGAGCTTTTTTAATGTTATAGTAAATCTTTTCTCTTGCCTTTTCTTCGAGCTTGTCTAAAAATTCAACTGCTTCTTCTAAAAACTGAACTTGAAATTTCTCAGTCATAGTGTAATAGTTTTTGCAAAGATAAATGTTTCTTTAACGGGAAACATATTATTTATCATTCGGTCAAATAAACTTGGTGGTAACGCTTGGCAGCATGGCCATTGCGGAAATAAATTGTTGCTCAAAGTCTGCCAGCACAAATGTATATAAAGATTTCAAATGTTTCAACGAACACGCAAACCCGCAGCTTTTAAAGCGTTTATTGGATTTATCAATAAAAGGTTCGCTTATAAAACAAAAAAATACTATCGAAACCAAAGTTTTCAGCCGCATTCCGGCCATGGCTTCCCACATATCCCACCCGTAAAGTGCATAGGAAATCCGCAGGTAAGGGATTTAGTTCAACTTGGCACTAGTGTCATGTCACATTTAATATGACGCATAATTAATAATTTTGTTTCTTAGCCAAAAAAAAGGCTATGGACACTTTCAAGGTTACACTTACAAAGGAAGAGCGAGATCAATTGACTGAAATGACCCGAACTGGAACTTATGCTGCAAGGAAGATAATCCATGCGCTGATTCTTCTAAATGTTGATCGTGGCTCCGATGTGAAAAAGCAGACTAATGAAGATATCTGTAAAGTATTGAAGATCGGGATGCGAACTATTGATCGGGTGAAAAAGCGGTTTGTTGCAGATGGGCTTGAATCGGCTTTAAAAAAGGCACCTACTTCACGCGTATATGATAAACTGGTTGACGGGGATATGGAAGCCCACTTGATTGCATTGGCCTGTGGTGAACCGCCTGAAGGATTTGCCCGTTGGTCTTTGCGATTATTGGCTGACAAGTTAGTTGAACTTCGGTTTTCCGATGGCATTTCATACGAAACGGTGCGCTGGACGCAAAAAAAAACGAACTTAAGCCTTGGAAAGTAATAGGCTGGGTTATACCAGCCAAGGGAAACGGAGAATTTGTTGCAGCCATGGAAAAAGTTTTGGATGTTTATAAGAGACCTTATGATCCAATGCATCCGGTAGTTTGCATGGATGAATCTCCAAAACAACTGATTGGTGAGACACGTGTTCCAATACCGATGAGTAAAGGACATGACCGTAAATGTGATTATGAATACGAACGTTTAGGCGTTTGTAATATCTTTCTGGCAAATGAACCGTTGGCAGGGTTCCGCACAGTGAAAATTACTGACAAGAAGTGCAAGGTAGATTGGGCTGAGTTCATTAAGGAAATTGCTGATGAGCATTATCCCGAAGCTGAAGTGATAACCTTGGTCATGGACAATCTCGGTACTCATACACCTGGTGCATTTTACGAGCGATTTGAACCGGCAGAAGCCAAACGGATACTGGATCGGTTTGAGTTTGTTTTTACACCAAAACACGGTAGTTGGTTTGATATGGCTGAGATTGAACTTAACGTATTGAATAACCAATGTTTAGGGCGAAGAATTGACTCAATTGATAAAGTCCGGAGTGAAGTTGAAGCATGGGAAAAGGCTCGCAATGGGTTCAACAAGAAAATTAATTGGCAGTTCAACACGGATAAGGCTCGCATCAAACTGAAAAGACTTTATCCGTCATATGAACGTTGACATGACACTAGTGTGGTTGCAAAGCATCCTTATGGTCACGTTGTCGGAACCGGGAAAACCGGGGAGGTACTTACTCAGTTTTCCCGAGAGACTGAGTTTGCCTTCATCCAGAAGCTGGACCAGTACTGTATACGTGAATGTTTTGGTAATACTGGCAATCTGAAATTTCATGGCCGGACTGGGCCTTTCGCCGGTTATTACATTGGCTTTGCCTTTGCCATTTATCCAAACCAGGTTGTGGTCCAGAGCCCAGATGCCGATGATCATGCCTGGTATTCTGGAATTTACGAGGATGGAATCGCTAACATTCTCCCATTGCGTTATGATCTGATTATTTACAACAGAAAAATCCGGTTCACTGTATTTTTTACAGGAAATTACGGAAAATCCGATGATAATAACTATAAATGAAAATTCTGAAAGGATCTTTTTCATTTTTCTATTTTTTAATCTTATCT
This sequence comes from uncultured Bacteroidales bacterium, assembly GCA_903878265.1. Taxonomy (GTDB): domain Bacteria; phylum Bacteroidota; class Bacteroidia; order Bacteroidales; family UBA4417; genus UBA4417. The sequence goes on from CAIRHD010000455.1 coordinate 17,531, forward strand.
CATAATCAACACCTTGGCTGTTTTCAATATCCTGTCACCTTTTAAAACCAAGTGGTAACATCCAGGGATCAAGCCGGAAATATCGATACTTGTCTGGAACTTCGAACCGGTAGTATAAACTGCCTGTGATGCTACTTCTGTTCCGTATACCGATAATAAGGAGAGGGTATATTTATCATTGGCCATTTCTGGAAATTCAATCCATAACAGCTCTGATGCCGGGTTTGGCCATACCTTAAGCTTTGCAGAATTCGAAATGTCTTCATTTACTGAGGTGTAATGTTCCAGATCAAGTTCAAAAATACCTCTGCCGTAAGTGGCCACCCGCAGCAAGCGGGTATTGTTGAAATTAAAACAATCGAAATCGAGCACAGGTACAAAAGGCATTCCGTTGTACATTCGTTCCCAGTGTCCGCCATTGTTGGTTGTGCGGTAAACTCCAAAATCATTGCCAAGGAAAATGACTCCTGCATTGGCTTTGTCGATAAAGATATCATTTACAGGAACTTTTGGCAAATCAGAACTAATGTCAGACCAGGTGGTACCAAAGTCGGTAGTCTTAACTACAATAGCACCCGAATAGGCGTTTTTCAACAGATAAAATGTATTTCCATCGAAAGGATCGGCCTGTAAGCGCATAAAATTGCCCCCTGAAAGAACACCCAGGCTTCCGGTAATATCCTGCCAGTTGGCACCTCCATCGGATGAACGCACGAGGCTTATTTCGCCATTTCTGGCAGCAACCATTATGTTGTCAGTGTTAATAGGTGATTGAGCAGCCGAATAGATAGCGGAGCTTACAATAGGTGATGTTGTTGTATATTCCCATGAAAGACCTTTGTCGGTTGATTTATAGAATTTTTGTTTCAAACAGCCGTATATGATTTCGGGATTTGACGGATGCTGCCAGTACGGACATAAAAATGCAGATGAATCATTGAGCGTAATGGGATCAACCAATAAGTCCCAGCTCTGACCTCCATTAGACGATCTTCCAAAATACCCGCCAATAGTTGCAAAGAAAATAATGTCCGGATTTGAATAATCCATAAAACATTCGGTGCCGTCGCCCAGTAATTCAAGTTTAAAAGGAGTTGCTCCACGGTTATGAGTCGAAATAAAGCCGTTATCCTGAGCTCCTGAATAGAGTATGTCAGGGTTGGTGTTGTGCGAAGCGACACGGTATGACTGAATGGAATTGATACCCGTGTTTACTGAATGAAAGGAAGTTCCTGAATCGGTCGATTTAAAAACACCGCCATCGCAGCCCACATAAATAACTGAGGGATCTGATGGTGCGAACCTGATGATGTGATGATCGAGATGGGTGTAAGAATCGAAGGGATTGCTTCCGCCACCGGGTGCTGCAGGGTTTCTGACGGGCGAGAAGCCTTCGCCGTTTGTCGATTGACTAAATTCAACATTACCCAGGAAAACATGATCCGGGTTTGAGGGATTTACTGCGATACAAAGGTCATAGAATCCCTGATCGCTAAATTCACAAAGGTTGATTCCCTGCGAAATAGGAACCCAGGAAGCTCCGCCATTTACAGATTTATATACACTCGTTGTCATACCACCGGGTAGCGGTGCCTTATCGAAGATAACCACATACAAAACTGAAGGATTGGAGATTGAAACATCAAACTGAATCCTCCCAATATGATTGGTAGCAGGCAAACCTGTGTTACTTTGCGTAAAAGAAAGACCTCCGTCAGTGGATATTAGGAAACCAGCCTGAGATTGCTCATTGCCGCAGGCGGCAAATACGATGTTTGGAGCTGAAGGATGAAAAGAAAGGTCGTACATTCCTTCGCCGGGTAAAACACAAGTCCAATGCTGGCCCCCGTCGGCACTCCGCCAGATGCCTTCATTGGGTGTTGCACCCTGAAGATTTTTGGCAATGGAGGCAATCATGATATTCGGGTTATTGGGAGAAATGACCAGATCAGAGAAGTGGGTAACAGTGCCAAACTCAGCATTTATTTTTTCCCAGGAATCTCCTCCGTTTGTCGATTTATACATGCCATTGCCGTTGTAAAATCTTTCGGTTAGAATCCAGGAATATTCGCCTGTACCGGCAAAAACAATATCGGGATTTAAAGGGTCAATGGCGATGGCGCCAAAAGTTAAATTGTTTAATCCTCCGCTTTTATCGACCCAGTAAAGCCCGCCGTCAGTGGATTTCCAGATGCCGCCACTTGCAGCTCCGGCATAAACGATATCGGGGTTTGTGGGATGCACAGCCAGACCTCTTACCCTTCCGCTCACAACGCCCCAATGCGGAACCATGCCATCGGCAGAGAAATCGATGCCCGCAGGGCCCAGGTTTGTCCATTGGGCGAAGAAAGTTTCGTTACCAGCTTTCAATTGTGATTTTGACTGTTCCTCTTGCCTTTGTTTATCAATGAACTCCCTGGGGAATACGTCCTTTTCATTCATTCTTGGCTTGTAGAACCATTCGAGCCTTTTGAACGAGTTTCTATTTTTAATAGAGGCAGGAAACTGATCCCATTTCGACACCGTTTGCGAATTAGCATCAGGTAGCAGCAAAAACAAGAATGCCGTAAATAATCCTGGCAAAAGACTTTTCGTGTTAAAATATTTCATTACAAATTTGGATTAAGAGGTTAATAATCATTGCCATATAAAATGTCCATAAAGCGTGCGAATAGATGGCCAGGTGGCAGTTCGAGCCAACAATTGAAATAGATAATTACAGTGCAGCCCTTTTCATTGCTGTGAAACATCAAAGTTGTAAAACCAGGGAAAGTGCCGCCATGGCCATAAAAAGAACCCATTTTAATTATCCCCAGACCATAACCCACATTAGGTTCAAGCTGTATCATGTCATTAAGCCGCCTGTTTTGAAGGGAATCCGACAGGAATCCACCTCCAACAAGAGCTTCCGCATATTTCTGGAGTTCACGAGGAGTGCTGTACACGGCACCGGCTGCCCAACCCTGTGAAATATCAAAATATTCTGTAAAATCTGCGTTTTCCCCGAAATAACCACGGTAATAGCCTCTGCCATGGATACCTGGTAAAGCCACTCCAGAGGTCAGGAAGCCTGATTTGCTTAGGTTTAATGGCTGGATGATGCGGGTGTTGATTTCCGATTCCATAGTGTTTCCGGTTAATAATTCGATAATCTGCCCAAGCACTATAATATTTGTGTTTGAGTAGTCCCAGCCGGTACCGGGGCTGAAATTAAAATCATGGGAACATCCTATATCTACCAGTTCCTGAGGCAGCCATACTTTTGAGGGAGCAGCCAACACTGACGGAATAAAGTCCGGGTCGTAGGAATAGTTGAAAATACCGCTGGTCATGTTACAAAGCATGGCAATAGTAATGCTGTCGGCTTTGGGGAATTCAGGGTAGTATCCTGAAAGCTTGTCGTTCAGGTCGATTTTTCCCTCATCCACCAACTGGAGTAAGACAGTAACAGCCATTGTCTTGGTGATGCTTGCAATCCTGAAGGTATAGTCGCCCTTCATGGGAAGGTTATTTGGAATGTCGCTGACTCCTGCTGCATAAAGCCAGTCGATACCTCGCTTATGGTCAACCACCAGCGCCACAATCCCGGGAACCCTGGTGTTTCCAATAATGGAATCTGTTACAGCCTTCATCTGATCGATGAGGGGCTGGTTGGGATCAGTGACAGAGTCCTTTTTACATGAAATCGTAAAAAAACCTACGAATAGAAAAACCGTAAAAAGAATACTCCTGAAGTTTTTCATTGATCTAAATTCATTTAATTATTAATAGTCTTTACCAAATAAAATATCAAGGTATCGAAGGAACAGTAAGGCTGATGGGCAATCATCCTGAGTATTGAAATAAAGAATGACAGTACAATCCTTTTCGTTGCTATGGTACATTGTGGAAGAACAGCCGGCTAAATCGCCGCCATGTCCATAGAAGCTTTTTCCACAACGCATAATTCCCAGGCCGTAGGTAATCTTACCCAACCACAAATCCGGTCGCCCATAAAAATTTTCAGTCAGACGTTTTTGCTGAAGTGAGCCTGAGAGAAAATCTCCGCGCACCAATGCCTCCACATATTTTTGTAATTCTCTTGGGGTTGAGTAGGCAGATCCCGCAGCCCAGCCCCATGAGATATCATAATGCTCCGTAGCATCCGTGTAGGTATTATCATTGTTGATTTCGTATCCTTTGCCATGATTGCCTGGCAAACCCACTCCCCATGTCAAAAATCTTGTATTTTTCAAGCCCAGGGGTTGAAATATCCTACTGCTTATTTCAGTTTCAAGGGAGTTGCCGGTCAATTTCTCAATCAATTTTCCAATAATGAATGTATTGGAGTTGGAATAATGAAAGTTACTTCCAGGCTCAAAATAGAAATTATGTGAGAAACCCAGATCAATTAATTCCTGAGGTTGCCATACCCTGGCAGGGTTTGACATCATGGATTGCATGAATACCGGCATATCTTCAGAATAATTAAAAATGCCGCTTTTCATATCCAAAAGCATGGCAATCGTTATTTTATCTGATTGTGGATAAGCGGGATAGTATTTAGAAAGCATATCATTCAACGACACCTTCCCTTCATCGACCAACTGAAGCAGCACGGTACATGTCAGGGTTTTGGTGTTGCTGCCAATCCTGAAATTATAACTGCCATCCATCGGCAGTTTGTTCGCAATGTCACTATATCCTGATGTATAAAGCCAGTCGATTCCCCGTTTATGATCGACCACCAATGCCACAATGCCGGGAACCTTGGTGTTTTTAATAATAGAATCAGTAACAGCTTTCATCTGCTCGATAAGGGCTTGGTTAGGGTTGGGATCAGAGACAGTGTCTTTTTTGCAGGAAATAAAAGATAAAACTGTAATCAGGATAGCAAAGACGAGTGTTAATTGGGTCTTATTCATGTTTTTTTTTCTAAAATATGGATTATTTATGAGTATGAATTTTGTCGTTTGTTTGCATGAACGCTAACGGTTTGGCGCTTGGCGCAGTGGCGGATTTCGGAGCACTAAACTGTCAAAACACCACAAAAGTTGATGCGAGGTAAAATGTTCAATTAACCACGTCACCCGCCATTGAGCCAAACGCCTGTTAACCACAGTGTTTTTATATTTCCGAGAGATCACTAATTATTAATTATCAATCTCACTGTTCCTATGATTATGTTATTTTGGGAGATATTTAAAAAATATAACCCATTTAGTAAACCATCGCTTTCGATAATTATTTCCTTCCCTGAAATATTATTAAGCTGCTTGACTTTTCGACCTATTGAACTATAAAGTGATAGTGTTGCATCCCTTAGATAATAATCTGATTCTATTTTGGTTTGTCCAGAAAATGGATTGGGGTAAACGTGAATTCCTGCAGTTCCTTTTTTATCTTCCAAACCAGTAATATATAATGAGCAAAAACAATGATCACATACTGGGTTGTTTAGGTAATAGATTATTTCATTTTGTTTAAAACATGTAAACAATTCAGAGGATCCATTAGAGGGGAACGAAATATATAGAGGATTAAATAAACCACACCTGCCAATACTTCCAATACCTTCGATGACAGAATCGGTTATCCCGAAATATTCCCCAATTGAGACAAGAGTAAAACGTTTTCGAAATTCATTTGTAAATAGTTGAACCGAATCGATTTTTGTTACGACTCTTCCAAAATCCTCGGGAAGACCATATTGGAAGTTATAGGTAATTGTATCACCAATAAGAAGGTTAAAATCGTATAAAATTGTTTCTTCTGGATAATAAAAAAGTATAGTGTAAATTTTTTTATCTTCTTCTCGTATTGCAGCCCAGTATGTCGAATTGGGATTAGTAAGTGTTGAATCAAGAAGTTTATATACTTTACTGTAAAGCTTTCCATTAATAGTAGTATCACCATTCAAACCGTAACGTATATCTTGCCACCAATCAGGATAAAAACAATTTGTACCATGAATTCCCCAAAAGGCATTTGAGTCAGGAAAAGGGTGATAAATATTTGTCTGAGATTTCCCTACAGTCACAAAAATCAATATTGTGATTATGATTGAAAGTTGTTTCATAATGTAGATAATTAACTGTTTAATTAATCTGTCGGTATTTTAACATTGTGGTTAACTCGTTTATTGCAGCAAATATACACCACTTTTCTACATATCTAACACTTTCCAATATTTATTGCGTTCTATACAATACTTAAGCAGGTCAGGCTTGTCATCCAACTCAATATTTCGTTTTATAACTACACTTGCCCGTAAAAGCAACCATACAATAATTCAGTATGCTCGTTGCGCTATCCTTCTTGTGTAAAACAATCAACTACTTTTTCAAGGGGTTCCCTTTATGTCCAGTCAAATGTATGACCGGAATTCGCTGTCAATACCAGCTATGTGAACAATGTCATGCCTTTGCCAGGCAGGTTCAGTGTGTAGCATCTTGTTTTTCTTTCCATTGTTGCGCAAATATACATCATATTTACAATCCAACTCAATTTCACATACCGTGTGTTTTAACCCCTCCCCTACCACCACACCTCCCACAGGATAAGGCGGTTCAGTTGGTTTGTTTAGGTTAAAGGTTCCATATCGAAGTCAACCTCGGTAAGTTCGCCTTCGGTTATTTCAATAGCGTCCTCGGTGTAAGGGGTAAACCCGGTAAGTTCGGCTTTAAGTGTGTAGACCCTTTCCAATATCAACTTGACTGTTTGTCATTGTCAATGTGTTCCTTTCCAATGTCAATGTGTTACTAACCGTTGTCAACTGACTATTTGTCATTGTCAGTGTCTTGTTGTTCATTGTCAACTGACTGTTTGTCGCTGTCAGTGTCTTGTTGTACGCTGTCAACTGACTGTTTGTCGTTGTCAATGTGTTGTTGTATACTGTCAACTGACTGTTTGTCGTTGTCAGTGTCTTGTTGTTCAATGTAAATGTGTTGGGTTGGGTTCCGAGTGCCGGGTGCCGGGGGCTGCAATTCCGAAATCCGCAATCTCCAATAACCAATCTCCAATAACCAATAACCTCACTTTTTTAAGAAATTATTTCTAACGTTAAACAAAACCCTTGCAAGCATTGTTATGTAAGTTCTCAAAAATAAGAGTACCTGCTATCATTGTTATTGAATAAAAAAGTTAATTGCAGAACTGCCTGAAGTGAAAATTTCCTTACTTAATAAAGCTACATTTAAAATGAAGAAAACCAGTATTTGGTTTATACTGCCAGTAATGCTGTCGGTAATGTTTTTCGGATCAGTAAGTGCTTATGCTGACGGAACCCAGAAAATTGAGGTTGGTATTACTGAACATCTCGACGAGTATTTGCCTTCCGATATCCTCCTCACCGACCATACCGGAAAACTGGTAAACCTTAAACAAATCATTAACAAACCTACCGTATTGTGTTTTGTGTATTATCGCTGCCCCGGCATTTGCAGCCCTTTAATGAATGGCCTTGCCGAATCAATTGCCAGTACCGATTTAGTATTGGGTAAAGATTATCAGGCCATTACCATTAGTTTCGACAGCCGCGAAACCTACGGGTTGGGACAAAAAAAGAGGGAAACTTATCTGAAGAAAATCAAAGGACAGGATGGCTCAGGCTGGACTTTTTTAACCGGCGACAGTGCCAACATTGCAAAGGCCACCCAAGCACTCGGGTTCGGCTATAAGTTCGAAAACAACGAGTTTATGCACGAAGGGGCGCTCATGATGATCAGCCCCGATGGCAAGATTACCCGGTATTTAAAAGGGATAAGCTTTGTACCCTTCGAGTTTAAGCTCGCCCTTATCGAAGCTTCTGAAGGCAAATCGGCACCCACTATCATCAAAGTCCTCAAATACTGCTATTCCTACGACCGCAAAACCGAAAGTTATTCTTTGGATGTTACCCGGATAACCGCAACCATGACCCTTATTTTTGCCTTTACCCTCCTCATCTATCTTTTAATTCGTGGCCGGAAAAGAAAATTAAAATCAGCTAACCAATAATCAATCAAATAATGACCGGAAATTCAACAACACATCGCGAAACCAGCTACCTTGATTATCAAGGCAAGTACACTGGGATCCGCGCATGGATTTTATCTACCGATCACAAGCGTATAGCCTTGCTGTACATGTATTCGCAGATATTTTTCTTCCTTGCCGGATTGGTAATGGGCCTTTTTATGAAACTGGAACTTATTGCTCCAGGGCCGCAACTCATGGAGGCGCAAACCTACAACGCACTGTTTACGGTGCATGGGCTTACAATGATTTTTCTATTTATCATACCCGGCCTTGCAGCATCGTTTGGCAATTTCATGATACCTATTATGATCGGGGCTAAGGACGTTGCTTTCCCTAAATTGAACCTGTTTTCCTGGTATCTTTTTATTTTTGGTGCGGTGATTATCCTTGTAGGTGTTTTTTCGGGCGATGGCCCGCCTGATACCGGCTGGACTTTTTACGCCCCATACAGTTTAAAGACGAATACCAATGTTGTGCTTTCAGTTTTTGGAGCCTTTGTACTCGGATTCTCATCCATTCTAACAGGCTTAAATTTCATTGTTACCATACACCAAATGCGCGCACCAGGCATGGGTTTCTTCCGTATGCCATTGTTTATCTGGTCGCTTTACGGAACTGCATGGATTCAATTGCTGGCAACCCCGGTGGTAGGTATCACCTTCCTCATGGTTGTAGCCGACCGCATGTTGAACATCGGTTTCTTCGACCCGGCCAAGGGCGGCGATCCGGTTTTGTACCAACACCTTTTCTGGATTTATTCGCATCCGGCCGTTTACATCATGATATTGCCGGCCATGGGAGCAATTACCGAAATAATAACAACATTTTCGCACCGAACAGTTTTCGGCTATAAAGCCATAGCCATGTCGAGCCTTGCCATTGCCTTTGTGGGTTACTTAGTTTGGGGACATCACATGTTTACATCAGGCATGAGCGAAACGGCAAGGTTGGTGTTTTCGTTCCTTACCTTCCTTGTAGCCATACCAAGTGCCATTAAAGTTTTTAACTGGACAGCAACCATGTATAAAGGTTCCATTTCGTTGGAACCGCCTTTCTGGTGGGCAATGGCATTTATCTTTATTTTTATGATTGGTGGGCTAACAGGTTTGGTTTTGGGAAGTGTTTCAACCGATATTCACGTTCACGACACCATGTTTGTTGTGGCGCATTTCCATTACATAGTATTTGGCGGCGCAGGCATTGCGTTTTTTGCCGCTTTGCATTATTGGTATCCTAAAATGTTTGGCAAAATGTATAACAAGAAAGTTGCCAACAGGGCATTGCTTATGCTTTTCATTGGGTTCAACACTTTGTACCTTCCCATGTTTTTCCTGGGTTATATGGGAATGCCAAGGCGTTACTACGATTATCTCCCACAATTTGCCAACCTCAATTTATTGTCAACTGTTGGCTCATGGATAATGGCGACAGCGCTTATTATTGTTATTGTGAACCTGCTCCGCGCTAAAAAAGGCACACCCGAAGAAATGGACGATCCATGGGGCGGACGCACATTGGAATGGAAAATCCAATCGCCGCCATCCCTCGAAAACTTTGAAGAAATCCCTGTAATTGATCACGAACCTTACGAACTAACCTCAAAATAAGCAGTCTATGGAACAAAATCATATAGAACACTCCGAACATTTCGATCCGGTTGCTTCAAAACTGGGCATGTGGCTGTTTATTTTTACCGA
>CAIRHD010000456.1 GCA_903878265.1 uncultured Bacteroidales bacterium
CCTCGCGGTACCGATGTGCCTGTAATACTGGATCTTATGATTCACGATATTGATATTGTGCTGCACACGGTTCGTGCCAACCTGCGGAAAGTGAGTGCAAGCGGTGTAGCAGTAGTTACTGATACAGCCGATATTGTAAACGCCCGGCTCGAATTTGATAATGGCTGCGTAGCAAACCTTACGGCGAGCCGGATTTCGTTGGCACCCATGCGTAAAGCACGGTTTTTTCAACGGGATGCCTACATTTCGGTCGATTTTTTGAACAAGAAAACAGAAATTGTCCGGATTCAGGCTATTGACAAAGGGAATATAAATGGAATGTTCCCAATCCTGGAACCTGGAAATGGGAAAGAGGCCAAACAAATCTATTTCGAAAAACCTGAAATAAAACCAACTAATGCCATACAAGCTGAATTGGAGAGTTTTGCCAAAGCAATTATTGAAAACACAACTCCAATAGTTACAATTTCCGATGGTTATTTGTCGCTCAAAGTTGCGTACCAGATACTTGAAAAAGTGGAAAACTCGGTGAAATCATAAGAAAACTTGGAAACAAAACAATAGGATTAAAATAATTGACCCAAAAAGCAAATGAAATTATCAACCCAACATATTTTACAATTTTTTGCCCTTGCTGGAATATCTCTTTTTACGGGATGTTCTAAAAATACTGTCGAACAAATACCTTCTTACCTTGCTATTGATACCATAAGCATCAACGTTAACGCCATACAAGGCACGGCTTCGCATAAAATTGTTGATTCGTGGGTTTATGCCAACAACGAACTTATTGGTGGTGATGAGCTGCCCTCTAGGTTTCCCATTTTAAAAAGTGGCACTACATCACTTACCATATTTGCTGGAATAAAACTGAATGGAATTAATGAAACACGTTCGCCATACCCTTTTTATCAGAAAATAAGCAAAACTGTTACCCTTGTCCGCGATTCGGTTTTAGATCTTGGGCATTTGAAGTACCAGTATGCAGAAGGCACCAAATTTGCCTGGATAGAGAATTTTGAACAAAATAACCTTTCTATCGACACCTCGGCACGCAGCGAAATAAATATGGTTAGGACAAAACTGCCGGAACTTGCCGCCGCTTTCCCATACGAACAGAACGAATATGCCGCAAAAGTTGTAATTCCGAGCGATACTTTGGTTTTTGAATGTGTAAGCCACGATTCTTTTAAGCTCCCAACCGACGGCACATCGGTTTTTTTGGAAATGAATTACAAATCGAACAACTCTTTTACCATGGGCTTGCTGATTAACGGATCGGTGGCAAGCCAACGCCCGGTGCTGATCATAAACCCGAGCAGCAACTGGAATAAAATTTACATCAACCTTACACCAACTACCTCGGCCAACAGTGGGGCAAGCAGTTTCAGGATATATTTCATGGCAATGAAAAGTACCAGCGAACCTAATGGCGAGATACTTTTCGACAACCTTAAACTCTTGCATTTTTGACCTTTAGAAAACGATGATGAACAAAAAAGCGCAAATTGCTAAATTCGTTGTTGCCGACTTGTTTTCGGCGGCTTTAGCGTGGAGCATTTTTTTCTTCTTGCGAAAGTCGGATGAAATGCATGCTATGAACGATACGCTGCAGATTGTGCTCGGCGATGCCAAATTTTATTTTGGGGTGGCCGCCGTACCTGCTTTTTGGCTTTTCCTCTACCTTATCTCAGGCTCGTATCACAATATTTACCGCAAGGCAAGGATGAGCGAATTGGGACAAACTTTGCTTATCACCCTTATTGGCGTGATCGTTATTTTTTTCGCACTCATTTTAGACGATGTAATCCAATCCTATAAAAACTATTATAAACTGTTTTTCAACCTTTTCCTATTGCATTTTTTCATTACGGTTACGTTCAGGCTTATACTCACATCGCGCAACCTCTACAAACTAAAACGGAGGATAATTGGCTTTAACACCATAATAGTAGGCAGCAACGGCAACGCGATTTCAATTTATAACGAAATTGAAAGCCAGCCACAATCTGCGTTCAACAAATTTGTCGGCTTTGTACACGCTGTTAAATATCCGAGTTATAAACTCGAAAGGCATATCCCAAACCTTGGGCATTTTTCCAACCTGCGGCATTTAATCATGGAAATGAATATTGAAGAAGTGATTATTGCCACCGAACGCTCGGAACATAATACCATTGAACAAATAATTTCCGAAATTGAAGATACCGATGTACTAATTAAAGTTATTCCTGATATGCAAGACTTCCTGTTAGGTACTGTGAAAACCACCTCAATTTACCAAACGCCGCTTATTCAAGTGTCCTTCGACTTTATGCCTCCGTGGCAACTTAATACTAAACGGTTTTTGGATATAATTTTATCAGCTCTGGCCATCGTGGTTCTTTCACCGGTGTATTTATTTTGTATGGTTGGTGTCAAAATGTCGTCGAAAGGCCCTATATTTTATACTCAAGAACGGATTGGGTTAAGCGGAAAAAGTTTTCTTATCCCGAAATTCAGGTCTATGTTTGTTGGGGCGGAAGATGGAACCCCTATGCTTTCGTCGAAAAATGATTCGCGTGTAACTTCGTTTGGCCGATTGATGCGTAAAACCCGCCTCGACGAAATACCTCAGTTCTTCTCAGTTCTTATAGGTGATATGTCGCTCGTTGGCCCACGGCCCGAACGCCAGTATTTTATTGATCAGATTACGCAAAGGGCACCCCATTATCGCCTATTGTTGAAGGTAAAACCAGGTATCACTTCGTGGGGTCAGGTTAAATATGGCTACGCCGAAAATATCGACCAGATGATAGAGCGGTTGAAATACGATATCCTTTATTTAGAAAATATGACGCTTGCAATGGATATTAAAATTATGGCTTATACATTGCTTACGGTGATGAAAGGAAGTGGGCAATAAGGGGATATGAAGATTTGGGGATGTGGGAATGTGGGAATTTGAGGATGTGAAAATTGAGGCTGCTTAGAAAAATCTTCTTTTTCCACTCTTATATTATTGTTTTTCTCATAGGAAATAATGAAAATGCATTGATGCAATTCGCAACGCTCAACAATATTAAAGCATTAGTTTCAGGAATAGTATTGGTTGGGAAGGCATAAAAATTTTGCCATAATCTGTAAAACAAGTATTTCATTTCTAATTTAGTGGTATTGTTGAAACTTTGATAATGATAAGTAATCCCACATTTGCGAATGTCTTCTTTTCAGACATGGTCTTGCAAATATTGCTTTTGTATCAACAACTTACAAATGTATAAAAGCCTAAAACATCAATTCTGCTATAAATTCCAGCAATTACACTTTTGGTTATGAGAGAATTGTTTCCCAACCATGGCATTTTCCAGTATTGTGTAAAGAACGTAAACAAAAAAACCAGTTGCCTTTTACTTATTGCCCATCCTCCGAATAAACCCTGTTTTCCTGTTCGGCCACGCGGATAAAGGTGGTGCGCTTGGTGAGTTCTTTTAATTGTGATGCGCCAACGTAAGTGCATGTGCTTCTTATGCCGCCAAGTATATCGAGTAGGGTGTTTTCAACCTGTCCACGGTAAGGCACTTCAACGGTTTTTCCTTCGCTTGCGCGATAATCGGCCACGCCACCGGCATGTTTGTCCATAGCGGTTGTGGAACTCATGCCATAAAATAGTTTCAGTTTCCGGCCTTGTTTTTCAATCAGTTCGCCGCCGCTTTCGTCGTGCCCGGCCAACATGCCTCCCAACATCACAAAGTCGGCACCGGCACCAAAGGCTTTTGCCACATCGCCGGGCGTAGAACATCCACCATCGCTGATAATCTGTCCGCCCAAACCGTGGGCAGCATCAGCACACTCAATAATGGCGGAGAGTTGCGGGTAGCCAACCCCAGTTTTTATGCGTGTGGTGCAAACCGAACCCGGACCAATCCCAACTTTTATAATGTCGGCACCGGCCAACAAAAGTTCTTCCACCATTTCGCCTGTAACCACATTACCAGCAATAATTACTTTATCGTGGAATTTCTTGCGGGTTTGCTTTACAAATGCAACAAAATGTTCGGAATAGCCATTGGCTACATCAATGCAAATAAAGCGGAGCTGTGGGTTGGCTGTAACTATTTTGGTTATTTTGTCCAAATCGTGCGTGCCTGTGCCCGTGCTTAAAGCGATGTGGTTTTCGATGCCTTTGGGTGCATGAGTGAGGAAATCGGTCCACTCTTCAACCGAATAATGCTTGTGTATGGCCGTAAACAGTTTTTTGTCGAAAAGGGCCAAAGCCATTTCGAAAGTACCTACAGTATCCATATTGGCAGCCATTACTGGGATGCCGCTCCATTCGGTATTACTGTGTTTTAGCCTGAAAGTGCGCTCCAGCTTCACCTGCGACCTGCTGCTCAGCGTTGAGCGTTTTGGTCTGAACATCACATCTTTAAACCCTAATTTTATTTCGTATTCTATCCTCATTGTGCTTTTTTATGGTGTAAAGGTAGGGAAAAGGGCGAAAAGTAAAGAATGAAAAGAGATGCAGGTGAACGTATAATTTGATTAAGGCTGATTGTTTACTACAAAAATCTACTTTTCGATTTAAACCAACCTATTGTGTCCTACGATACCTATTATTGTATTGAACCAATCTGCAAACCGAAATCTGCATTCTCCAATGCGCGATGCCAAAACACCTCCGTTTCAATTTTTTCTTCTACTTTTACCCCAAAATTTTCTTATGGCAAAGCGTATTTCCCTCCTCACAATTGTAATCAACTTCCTATTCGGCACTTCAGCAGCATTGGCCTGCACCAATTTTATTGTTACCAAAGGTGCCAGCAACGATAAATCGGTAATGATAACTTATGCTGCCGATTCGCATACACGCTATGGTGCTATTGCGTTTTACCCTGCTGCCGACCACAAAGCTGGCGATATGTGCGAAGTGTATCATTATGAAAATGGGAAGCTCTTGGGTAAAATTCCGGAAGTGGCACATACCTATTCGGTAGTGCAGTTTATGAATGAATATCAGGTTGCCATTGGCGAAACCACTTACGGCGGCCTTGATTCGTTGAGCAGTCAGCCCGGGGCTATTTTGGATTATGGTTCGTTGATGAAGATCGGACTGCAACGCTCGAAAACGGCACGCGAAATGATTAAAGTGATAACTGCACTTATAGAGGAATTTGGCTATGCTTCCAGCGGTGAATCTTTTTCAATTTCGGATGCTAACGAAGCCTGGATTATGGAACTTATTGGCAAAGGGAAATACGAAAAAGGAGCAGTTTGGGTGGCAAGGCTTATCCCTGATGGGTTTGTAAGCGGACATGCCAACCATGCCAGGATTACTACTTTCCCTTTCCAGAAAACAAACGATTGGAATAACCCAAATCAAACAGTTTTTCATTCGATGGATGTGATCAGTTTTGCACGCAAAAATGGGTTTTACAAAGGAAGCGACGAATCGTTCAGTTTCTCTGATGTGTATAATCCGTTGGATTTTGGCGGCGCGCGATTCTGCGATGCACGGGTTTGGTCTTTTTTCAGGAAGATAAACAAGGAAATACGCGAGAACCAGGATTATACAAACTATGCTATGGGGCAGTTTTCGTTCAATTCGGTTTGTATCGATGGTACGCCAAATCCAAATGGTTTTGCATCGAACAGGCTTCCATTATGGGTAAAACCGGATTCGCCGGTTGCCCGACAGGAAGTGATGTCGGCTATGCGCGACCATTACGAAGATACACCTCTTGATATGCGCAACGACCTTGGTGCTGGGCCTTATAAATCACCTTATCGCTGGCGGCCTATGGAATTTGTTGTTGATAGCGTGATGTACCTCAACGAAAGGGCTGTTGCCACGCAGCAAACCGGGTATAGCTTTGTGGCACAATCGCGCAATTGGCTTCCCGATCCTGTTGGTGGTATATTTTGGTTTGGAGTTGACGATGCCGATGGCTGCGTATATGCTCCCATGTTTTGCGGCGTGAACGAAATCCCAAAAAGCTATGCAGTGGGCAATGGTTCCATGATAACATGGTCCGAAACTTCAGCTTATTGGACGTTCAGCCAGGTGAATAATTGGGCTTATTCGAGGTACAACCTTATTCATCCCGAAATAGAAAAGTATCAGCAACAGCTCGAAAAACAGTTTGCCACCGAAGTTGAAATTGTTGATAAACAGGCTTCAGAACTTTGCAAACAGAATCAATCATCAGCCCGTGAGTATGTTACAGGATATTCGGTTTTTACCGGTAACAAGCTTGTTAGCGACTGGAAAACATTTTACCAGTATCTTTTCATGAAATACATTGATGGCAATGTGAAAAACTCGGAAGGCCAAAAACTCCTCGACAACGGAAACGGGCGCAATATACCCAAAGCTCCATCGCAACCCGGTTACGGAAAAGAATGGGAAAAAATAATGATTCAGGGAACTGGAGATAGACTGAAGGTGCCGGGTAAATAGATTTTTTATGTTGAGGTTCGGGTAAATGCTCCATTTGAAGCTTCGATTGCCTGTTTTATCGCTCTTAATTCCAGGGAGTTTATATCAATGGTTTTGTCCCCCTTGGCTTAAAGTCCAAGTTTTGTGATTATATCGTTGATTTTGGATTCGGTGGTGCGTAGTTTTTCTGAGCAAAAGGATGCAAGTTCCGCGGCCCGTTCCACTTTCTCGGCGAGTTTGTCTATGGATATCTGATCTTGCTTCAGCTCGGCCAGGATAGTATCCAATTCTTTTGCGGCTTGTTCGTAGGTAAGGCTTTCCATTATTTTTCTTTTGTTTTGATGTAAGATACCAGTATAGTTTTGCTTTTTAGTTCGAGTTCGAGTTCGTCGGTTGGTTTTAAAACTTGGTCGAGGAGCAATTTGCCTTTTAAACGTGGGATTGCATAGCCCTTGTTGAGTATATTTTCCGGGTGGTACGAAATGAGCAATTGTGAAATATTTGAAATACTTTTGAGCTTTTCGGCACAGGAATTTTTGGAGTAGGAAATAATATACTCCATGGTGAAATTGAAATTAGAAAGTGATTCTTTAATTTTACCTGATGAGTTTACCCTAATCAGTTCGAGGGTGTGTAGAAGAGCAGATTTTGAGGCTGTAAGCTGAGCGCTCGGATTTACTCGGATCTGTTCGTTTGCAAATGAGATTTTATTTTTTTCGCCATTAAGGTGTTGGCGCGTTTCGGTGCTGATGCGGTTAGCTGTGGTATGCAGTTCGCCCCGGCGGAGTTGAGTGTAGTTGGCTGCAATATTGGCAAAAGTGGCGATAGTTAGTTTTAGTTTGCTTTTTCTGTCCTCGACAAAATGCTTTTTGTATTCCAGGATATTGTTGTAGGTTGCCATCAAACGTACATAGAAATTGTAGGCGCGATCAACAATATAGCTGCCAAGGGCTGATGGTGTTTTGTGATTGATGTTTGCGACAAGATCGGCAACTGAAATATCTGTTTCGTGGCCAATGCCTGTAAATATTGGGATAGAGTGCAAGGCAATTTCTTTTGCTATGGCATACGAGTTGAATAAATCAAGATCCAGCTTTGATCCGCCTCCACGAATAAGTGCGATTATATCGAATTTGGAAGCATTGAGTTCCTGTAGTCGTAAGATTATTTCGGCTTCGGCTTTTTCGCCTTGAACAGAGCAAGAATAAGTTGTTATTTCGAAATGGAATTGGTAAGGGTTTAAGGATAGGGTTTTTAGGAGATCGGTAATTCCGGCAGTATCGGGCGAGCCTATTACTGCAATTTTTTGGATTACCAATGGAAGGATGTGCTTTTTATTTTGGTCGATTATCCCTTCTTCGCGTAGCTTTGCGATGGTTTCCTGCTTTTTTTGTTCGAGTGCACCAAGATTGAAGGTGATGTCGATATCCTTAATATTGATGTGGAGGCCAAATTTCTCTGTAAATTCCATTTCCACATAGCAAAGGATTTCGTTCCCTTTTTTCAGGATATTCTGGAAATCATTGCTCAGAGAGTTCGAAATATCACCAAGTATGGATTTCCATATCACGCCTTTGCATTGGGCAATGTTTTGTCCGTTGTGGGTTTCAGCCAATTCGAGGTAACAATGGCCCGAAGTATGGATATTGATGTTTGCAATTTCGACACGCAACCAAAAATACCTCCCTCTCAAACGGTCTTCGAGGTGTTCGCGAATTCCTTTTAAGATTGTTGAAAGGGAGTATATTTTTGGGATATTCATTTGGTGTTTAATCTTTTGTGCGATGATTTTGAGGCGATTAAATATAGAAACAAGTTACTGATCAAGGTTAAAAAAGCAAAAAGTAAAAGGGCAAAAGGTTGAGGTAAAAAGGTAAAAGTAAGAGGCAAAAGTATTAAGCACAAAAGGCGATGTGGTAAGCGATAGTTGCTGAGCTTTTCATCGAAACAAGTAGGAGAGGCAATGTTGTTAAACCTACTTCATTGGCAAATCAACAGTCGATGTAATTCCAATATTTATTTTGAAAGAGATTTTTCCACAAAGTGCCAGTTTGAGTTGTCGCTTAATTGCAATGTCCATTTGGGGCTTCTCTGAAAGGACTTGAACCTACATTTTTGAAAGGATTAGCTCTTTCATGCGTTTTACTTCGCTGTTCAAAAAACCATGCGCATTTATGCTGCCTTCGCCTGTGGTTTCGATAATGATTGTGGAGTAGCCAACAAACGGGCAAATGGTATTAACGGATGAAATACGGCTATATGGGACTGTTTTTTCATCGCCACTGAATAGACCGGGGATTTTCAGGGTTACCCCAAGTTGGTCAATGCTGATTTTTGATCGGAAGATCCTGTTTCCTGAAGTTAGACGTGATGCTGTAAATGTTTCCATTGTTTTTTTGATTATTGATTTGGATGCTTATATTTGTCAAAGGAAACCAAATTTCGCATGAATTACAAATAAAAGTATGCTTGCTTCAACCATGGTTAGCGTGAAAAATCAGGTTGGCGTATTTTCATTGATTTGCTTAATCCTATCAGCCATCGTACGTGTCGAATTGTCGGGATTTTGTGCTTTTTTTGAATGATAGTGGCCTTGGGTTTGGATTTTAAAAGTTGGCGGCACTATTTCCGGGGTAAGCCTCCCTCCTACCGGTTGAATCAATGCTTTGTCGTTTTTGGCAGGGTCATTTATCCTTGGGCTGATTGGATAGGCGTTCATCAGCTTGGAATCGAATCTTGTGAGCATACTTGTAATGCTGGAAAGCTCGATACCAGAATTTATCCATTTTTTTGCCTGACTATCAGTGAGTATTACCGGCATACGCTTTTGGCCTATTTTTTGGAGCAGGGTGTTCGCAGTTGTTGTGATGATGGCGAAGGTGTTCTCTTTTTCCAAAGTTGCAAGATTTATCCATGTGTCCCAGATTCCTGCAAAAGCAAATGGGTTTTTGTGGTTTTGAAGGTAGAAAAGGTATGGTTTTGCAAGTCCGGTATCTTTAGGTCCCGCAATGAATGCCGTAGCAATTACCAGACAACGCTGAGAACGGATAGGTTTGCGGAAGGCTTTCTTCTGGATTATTCCTTTTGCACCATGAAATTTGGGATCATCAGATTGGTTGGAATCGCCTTCGCTACGGGCATTGATGTAGCCGGTAAAGGCTTCATCCAATCCGTATTTCTTGCGTTTTGAAGGATTAAAGATTTGTTCGAAAGTACATTCGCTTTTGACTGCTTCTTGACTTTCAACTGCTTCGAATGTTGAAAAAACCGATCTAAGGTTTTGGGGTTTATAAAAAAAAGGTATCATCCCGAATTTGAAAAGTTGAATTTCTAGTGGTTTGTCATTGGTTATCACAGGGGCGTAATGGCAGCAACTGATGTTATAGTTTGGTTCAATGGTAATATTTTGTTCCGGCAAACCAAAGTGTGCTTCAATTTGGGACAAAGTGTTAGCTATGATGTAGCGGCTGCACATTGATTAATTTTTAATCAGAATTTTATCGGCAGTATAAGCAATTAATTTGAAAATAAGATAATGGGATAATTTATTAATCTGCTTAAAAATCGGGGAGTCCGATTTTTTCCCTTACTTTGTCTTCATAGAAAAGTTCTTTAGTTCTATTTGAGTTTTGCGAATACAAAAATATTGCTTTAGAACTTTTCTGCTTTAAAAAATTGTTCAGACAGTTATGAAATCGAATGAAAACCGAATGACCACCGAATGACCAAATTACCGCATCAACACATTACCCCCCCCGCCAATAGCCCCTGTTTTCATACTTTTGCATTAATATGATTCACAACCTTCAAAAATCAACCCGCAATATTGCAGTTATAGCCCATGCTGATGCTGGGAAAACCACCATTACGGAGCAATTTCTATACTTTTCAGGACAAATCCGGCAACCCGGCAACATAGACCAGGGAACAACCCAAACAGATTACCTGCCAGTTGAAAGGGAAAGAGGAATTTCAGTCAGTTCCGCGAATACATCTTTTCATTGGAAAAATACCCGTATAAATTTAATCGATACGCCCGGTCATGTTGATTTCTCAGCCGATGTTGAACGCATGTTACGTGTTCCCGATGCCATGATACTGGTGATTTCGGCAGTTGAAGGAGTGCAGGCCCAAACTGAAATTTTATGGAATGCTTTGCGCGAACGCCACATTCCAGTCCTTTTCTTTATCAACAAAATCGATCGTATCGGAGCCGATACTGAATCAGTTATCCAAGCGATTACAAAAGAACTTTATATCCGCCCTTTGCCACTTCAGGAAATTAGAAGTGAAGGAGGAAACATTGAAAAACCCACTTTACTCTGGAGCGTTGAAAATAGGTCTCCCCTTATAGTGGAGCAGATAGTAGAAAGTGATGAAATATTGCTGAATAGGTATTTGGAGGGTAATCAAATTGCTTTTGAGGAACTCGACAGCCAGTTAATACGCCTTATCCAAAACCGCACCATTTACCCCTTATTATTTGGTTCGGCTAAACTGGGAATTGGTATTGAAGATTTACTGAATTTCGTTGTCAGGTATTTTCCCGATTCCGGCGGCGACCCTGCAAAACCACTTTCGGCTTTGGTTTATGGCATTTCGCATGACAAAACCATGGGAAAGATCGCCCATGTGCGTCTGTTTAATGGTGCAATTAGCAACCGCGAAATTATTTTTAATGCAACTCAGGGCACAACGGAAAAGGTTACTCAGGTGCGACGGATATTTCCGGGTAGATATGAAGATATAGGAATTGCATTGGCGGGCGACCTTGCCGGGATCAGCGGTCTCAACAGTGTTTGCGTTGGAGATATATTGGGCGATGCAGATGTCCCAATTGAGATCAAGATAACAACCCCATTAATGTTCGCACAAGTTAAAGCAGTAAACGATAAATACTACCCTGCACTGGCTGCTGCCTTACAGGAACTATCGGCCGAAGATCCGGCCCTTGAATTTGAATGGCTTCGTGAAGATGCAGAACTACAGATAAAAATTATGGGATGGATTCAGATGGAGGTGCTCGAACGTATATTGGCGGACAGGTTTGGTATTGAAGCAAAGTTAGAAAATCCTACGGTGATTTATAAAGAAACACCCGCTTCAACAGGAGAAGGATTTGTTCGGTACTGGATGCCAAAGCCCTGCTGGGCAATCATGAAATTCAGGATTGAACAGGGCGAAAGAGGGAGTGGTGTAATTTATAAGAGTGTAGTACCCATTAATAAAATACTGCAAAAATACCAGAATGAAGTTGAAAAAAGCATAAATATAGCCTTGAAACAAGGCATTAAAGGCTGGGAAGTTACAGATTTGCGAATTACTCTGGTCGAAGGCGAAGATCACTCGGTACATTCTCGGGCTGGTGATTTCACGGTGGCCACCCCAATGGGAATAATGGACGGTCTTATTAATACAGGTACTACCTTGTTGGAACCGATGATCAGATATAAAATCGAAGCGCATGAAGACCTATTGGGAGCAATAACAAGCGACATTACACGAATGAGGGGAACTTTTAATTCACCAGGAATCCACCACGGAAAGTTTACATTAACAGGAGAAATGCCCCTATCCACCTCTTTTGATTATCCGGTGAAACTGAGTTCGCGTTCCGGTGGGAAGGCAAGAATATCGACACGTTTTTCGGGGTACCTCGAATGCACTGATGAACAGGGAATATTACGCCCCTATAAAGGCATTAGTCCTCTCGATACCGCAAAATATATACTGAAAGCCAGAAAAGCGCTCCAGTAGAATCTGATTTTCAAATCCCTCATTTTCAAGTTTTTAAATTCCCTCATTTTCAAGTTTTCACCCCGCCAACGGTTTGCCCTGGCAGCACATCCCCCCCTCTCCCAAACAACACAGGACCGGCCAGTTAGCAACTGTAATTACAAAAACAAAAAAACCACAAAATCCAACCCATCAAATTTGGCTTGCCCCACTTCTTCCACAAACTCCTACCTAAACCCTTCAAGCAGTTTTTACCAACCCTCAAATCGGTTGATGTATTATTATCATTTCTTATTTGCATACTGTCAAAACAAATCCTCCCATTCCAGCATTTTCAAATCATCAAATTATAAGTCCAATCCTATAACCCAAAAATAAAGAAAACCAATAAAGTAGAAAGAACACAAAGATTCACAAAGAATTGTTAATCAGAATTGTAAACTTAGTGAACTTAGCGAAGGTGTGTCCTGAAGTAAAAGCACGAATTTAAGTAAAGAAAGATCTTTTACATGCTGTATAGAAGATGAAGGGGTCTCTGCAAAGGGATGAACCTTCGCAATAGCTGTGCAGGCAGATATTGCAAACCGCCTTGCGGTGCTGTAGCCAAAATCTATGGTATTGAACGGACAAGGAAAAGGTGGAATAATCCATCAGGTAAGAATAACGGAGATGAACGCAAGTGAACCACTGATGACGTATTGAGATAGTAACCCGTTGTCAAAACTTCCATTTCTTCGCATGGGATTAAAGAGCATAGCGGTTACCTGATTTACTGGCTATGCGGCAACCGATATTGAGGTGGCATGAACGTTATTTGGGCTTTTATACGGAACAGGAGAGTACTGAGTACTGATGAAGGTCTGAGGCATGGATACGCTATCAGACAAAGGAAAAAGGAACAAACTGATAAACCAGTGAGGCTGAAAGTACCAATGCAGTACACAGTTGCGGACTAACTCGTAGTAGTGATGAAGTTCTTGTAATGAGAATGGAGCGAAGGGGTTAGCTAATTTCATTTTGTAATTTGCCAACTTTTCGGAGGATGAGCTTATATTTACAATTTGAAATTAGAAGAGCCGTGTGAAGGGAGACTTTCAAGCACGGTTTTGTGAGAGGCTTGGGGTGAAATTCCCCTTGCCTACTCAACCTTCCAAAATAAATTCCCCGAAATAAAATTGGATTTCCGCATTAAAAAGTACGAACATTCCTGATAAATTTGGCTAATGAACATGGCTTAATTACACATATCGTCCCTGACGGGCATATGCGTCAACTTAATTCTGTTTCGTTCATCAATTGTTGGATAAAATTAGTCCGGGAACGAATATCATACGAGCAGTATTTTACAAGGTTTGTTTTTGCAATTTCAATATCAGCACTGTTGTTGGGCAGGTCTAATGCAAATGCAATCATGATGGTTAAAAAATCCAGGTTTTGGGTTAAAAAGTTGAAGAGTTTCAACAAACTTAAATCCCTTTGATGTTCTTTCCTTATTTTGTTAAAACTTGGGCTATATACAC
>CAIRHD010000457.1 GCA_903878265.1 uncultured Bacteroidales bacterium
CACCGTAGTATCTGTCGGAACAATAACGCCGTTTTTATTGTTCCCATATTGTATATGTCCGGTGCCAACAATGGTGTAAGCCCCGTGGTTAAAAGGCCAGGTGCTGCCAGTGCCGGTAATTTCGTTGCCCACAATATTTTGGTTGTTTGTTTGCGACGAGGTCATTATAATGCCATAAAGTTCCACCCGGTTGCGGAACAAGGTATTGTACGGACCTGTTGGACCCCAGGTTTGATCGGTATAAATGGTTTGTACTATGTTGCCCTCGAACAGGTTGGCAAAAGAATAATGCCCGTGCATCGAAATATCGCCGCAATAATTCTGCGGATATTCCATATAACCGTTCCTGTAAGGGTTTATAGAATAATTGTACCCAAAAACATTGCCGTTTGCCCCTTGTTTGGTCATCATGGCATGGCGCAAATGGTTGAAAATATTGTTCTGCATCAGGCAAAGGCTGGCATGTGTTATAAGCGTTACCCCATAGCCTTTGGTTCCGGCGCCATCGTACATAAAAGCATCGTGAAAATAACAACCGCTCACGCTTATATGCGAACTCGCCCCAATTATGCAGTGGCTTCCCTGGCTTTTGTTGCTTTCTATACCAGCGATTTCGCAATTAACCGCATAATTGAAGGCAAAATTATACCCGGTTGACGTGGTCGAAACTTCAGTTCGCTGAACGTTTAAACACGAAATACTGGCTGCACTACATGGGTTTATTTGTTGGATTTGTAAGTTCAGGGCGGTATCGTAATCCAAATGCAAGTTATCGAAAAGCACCAAAGTGTCGCCAATAATAGACTGTATTTGAACCATCTGCCCAACCGAATAATCCGCCCAAGTGGCAGGGTTTGTATCCCAGGAACCGTTATCCTGACGGATTTCACAGTATTTTCCTGCCGCAAACAACGATGGGTCGGAAACCGTAATTTTTTGTGAGCCTTTTTGGAAACCTGAAACAATATTGGTAAACGCATTTGCCGCCGAGCCTGAAAAACTAAAGCCTGTGCCACTATGCGCAATCTTTATAAAAGTAGAATCCGAACCTGCCCCTTTAAAAATTATGGAGTCGGGCATAGAAATCGATGAGGTGAATAAATATGTTCCGGAAGGGAAGTAGATCCTTCCTGGATGGCCGCCGAACGTTTCCATTGCCGTATTCAGTGCGTTTGTGTTATCGACTATACCATTATTTGATCCGCCAAACGAAAGTATGCTCACTTCGGGCACCGAATCCGGTAAAAAAAACCTGCAACCTGCTTGCGACCAGTCGATGCGGTTTTCGGGAGGTATTACTTGTGGATAAGCTTGAAGGGAATAAAAGCTAAGAAGAACACAAATCAGAAAATTTTTTACTGGTAGAGTCATTGGAGGAAAGGTTAGCTATTAGGCAATTGAGATACCCCCAAATAGCCTGGCCAAAATTTTTTCGACACACAGAATTTGGGGTATGTAAAGGTAGCTATTATTGATGTGATTGGAAAGAAAAAATGGTTCTCCTGATATTTTGGTGGGTCAAATCAATTTGCTGGAAGCCAAAGACAGAAGGACTCTTCCAGCTATTGTGTCAATATTAACTATCTCATTTTAATACGATTAAGAATATGAAACTTATTTTCCATTAATAGAGTATAAGTTCGGATTAGCATTAATTTTGAATTTCGGTCTTCCAGAATCAAATTCGCCACAAAGCCAGTTGAACACCAAACAGAATGGTTTATAAATTAACCGAAGCCTTATCCTTAATCAAGGTTAAAATGAAAAATAAATTGAATAAAGATATTTTTTTATTGTTTATCAATATATATTTATTAATTTTGCCGCATAATCTTAAACCATAATTCAAATGACGGCAAAAACTTTAGTTATCCTGAAAACAATGAATGTTCTCTTCTGGGTAATATTTATTGGTCTATGTATCAAAACCGGGGCTATTTTGGTATCATTTTCGGTAAGCCTCTTCGTAAATCCGGCTGGTGCAAATAATTTGTATTTGGGGCTTGACCTGTCTGACCTGTTTACTTTTGATAAGATGCATTATGTTTCCATTGTTTCATCCATAATCCTTATCAATGGCCTAAAGGCTTACATTGCCTATTTGGTGGTCAGGATTTTTTTTAAATTTACGCTTACCAGCCCTTTTGAAGCAAACATTACTTCCCTCATTTCCGAAATCAGTTATGTAGCATTGGCGACAGGGATTTTAGCAATAGTTGCAAGCGGCTACAGCGACTGGCTTGCCAAAAAAGGAATCCCAATTCCACACGACTGGGGAAGCGGCGAAATTTTATTTTTTGCCGGTGTAATCTATATTATTGCACAGGTTTTCAGCAAAGGTAAAGAAATACAAACAGAAAACGATTTAACCGTTTAACTTATGCCTATAATAGTAAATTTAGACGTGATGATGGCTAAACGGAAAATTTCCCTAAACGAACTTTCCGATAAGGTTGAACTAACTTTATCCAATCTTTCGATCTTGAAGACCGGTAAGGCAAAAGCAATCCGTTTTAGCACCTTGGAAACAATTTGCAAGGCCTTGGATTGTCAACCCGGCGACATATTGGAATATGTTGACGAAAAAAGAACCACTAAAGACGCCTTACCTTATCAAACCTATCAAACTGAAAATGTAGATGTTAAAACCAATTTGGTTTATGAACATTTAAAACAGCAGTATTTTGGGGGAGGGATGAGTGTTTATTGGCGGTATTAGGCAAATGATAAATTGAAAATTGTGACCCATACAGTTACCCTGCCAAAGGAAAAGCCTGTAAGTTTTTAATTTACAGGCTTTTACATTTGTTTGTTGTGGAGCGTAGGGGAGTCGAACCCCTGACCTCTTGCCTGCCAGGCAAGCGCTCTAGCCAACTGAGCTAACGCCCCGTAACAGAGGCGCAAAAGTAAGAAATTTTCGTAATTTTACGCAAAAAACTTTATTTTTATGAAACGCCTGTTTGCAGCCATCAAAATTCACCCCACGGTACGCTATATCAGCTTGTTCAACGAAATTTCATCTTCACTCCACCACGAGCGCATCAAATGGGTCGAACCCGAAAACATGCATCTTACCCTGAAATTTTTTGGTGAAACAGATGAAACCTTAATCCCGGCTATTGGTTTGGTGATGAAAGAATCCGCCAAAAAGTCGAAGCCATTCACACTTAAAATTTCAAAAACTGGCCTTTTTGGAAGCCATTACGACCCTAAAGTTGTTTGGTTTGGAATTGAAAAACAACAGGAACTGGAATCGCTGGCCAAAAACTTGCTCGCAGGACTTGAAAAATGTGGATACCAGCACGACCGTCAAAATTTTGTGCCTCATTTGACCATTGGCCGAATTAAAGAACTGAAGGACAAACAGCTTTTCCAGCAAATCATCGGAAAATACAATACCGTCGAAATTCAGGAAGAAAATGTTACCGAAATTATCCTGTACGAAAGCATACTTCGCCGCGAAGGTTCATTGTATGTAAAAGTGTTTTCATTTCAACTTGCATAACATCCCAAAAGGGTATAAACAACTTAGGAATCCACCACATTTAATTCTTTTCTTCGATCTTAATGCAATGACATCCAATCACTAACTCTTTTCTGTCAAAAAATTACCTGCAACACCAACCTTTATCATACAGAAAATGGAATAGAAACTGCTGCTCTGCAAACCAGTAATTTGTGCATTGCAAACATCAAGGCAGGCCAATATTTCACACTTTTTATCTTGTTGCCCATACCTAAAATCCAACAGCCAAGCAATAAATCCTACCTTTATAAAATGAGACTGAACGAAATCGTTGAATTCAAATCCTCACCGTTGATAATCGAACGGCTGATAAACTTCGGGTTTCCAAAAACATTTAAGGAAGGTGATGTTATACTTAATGAAAACGTATATATAAAAGCCATCCCGATTGTAACAAACGGAAGCGTTAGGGTGATGCGCACCGATGAAGAAGGCAGGGAAATCTTGCTCTATTATATCAAAGCCGGCGAAAGTTGTGTGATGTCTTTCTTAGGTGGTTTGCACCACGATACAAGCAAAGTAAAAGCCATTGCAGAGGAAAAAACACAAATACTGTTTATCCCGATTGACAAGGTGGGTTTGCTCATTAAAGAATTTCCTGAATGGCTAGATTATATTTTTCGCTTATACCACGAGCGATTCGAAGAATTATTAAATGCAGTGAATGCAATCGCATTTAAAAAATTAGATGAACGATTATTTAATTTTATAAAAAAGAAATGTGAATTAATGAATAACAACACGCTAAACGTAACCCACGAACAACTTGCAAATGAGTTGGGAACGGCCCGAGTAGTGGTTTCGCGCCTGCTCAAACAGATGGAAGATGTGGGCCTGGTAAAATTGGGCCGGAATAAGATTTCCCTTATGTAACAAACGTTGCTGTGCAACAATTTTAATTATATCACTTTTGCAGTGAATAATTTTACACACTTAAAACTCTATCAATATGAAACAAAACATTGGAACCACAGATAAAGTGGTAAGGATAATTATAGCCGTTGCAATTGCAGCTTTATATTTCGCAAATCTGATTTCTGGAACTGTGGCCATCGTGCTTTCAGTCCTCGCAGGTGTTTTTATCCTCACGAGCCTATTGGGTTTTTGCCCGCTGTATTTGCCATTCGGCATCTCAACCCAAAAGAAAAAGAAGTAAAACTAAATTTCAGAAAGAAAATGTTCAAATCAATTTTACGTTTATTCACCAAAGAAAAAACCGATTACGCTCAACTTGTAAAAAATGGTGCGCTAATTTTAGATGTCCGCAGTAAAGGGGAATATGCAGGCGGACACATAAAAGGTTCAATCAATATTGCAGTTGAACAACTTGGAAGCAATCTTCACAAGTTGAAAAATAAGACGAAACCTATTATAACCTACTGTGAATCAGGAATGAGAAGCGCAGCAGCAAAAAACATCTTGAAATCGAATGGTTATACAGAAGTGTACAACGGAGGCAGTTTGAACCGTTTGCAAAACAAATTATAATGAAAGAGAGAATCTTAACAAACTGGACAATTACACGGGCATTCTATCTCATTGTGGGGATATTTGTAATCGTTCAATCAATCATGAGCTTACAGTGGTTTGGCATTGCCTTTGGTGGATATTTTGCTGCAATGGGTCTGTTCGCTTTTGGCTGTGCTTCAGGAAATTGTGTAGGCGGAAATTGTTCGGCAGAGTCAAAACAAAATACCATTGAGGATGTTAGTTTTAAAGATGAAAAAATCAAATAATCAAATGAAAAAATACCTTGCAATCAGTTTAACAATAGCAACAATTCTATTGAACAGTTGCTCCAATGGGCAATCGAAATCTTCTAATACAACACTTTCGGCAATCGAGTTTTCGGAAAAGATGGCAGAACTTCCTACTGCGCTGATTATTGACGTGAGAACACCAGGTGAATTTTCGCAAGGACATTTGAAAAACGCTTTAAATTGGGATATAACAACGAACAGTTTTGAGAATCAAATAGTATCGCTTGACAAATCGAAACCGGTTTTGGTTTATTGCATGAGTGGGAGCAGAAGCTCTTTTGCTGTGCAGGACATGCGTTCAAAAGGGTTTAAAACTGTATATGAGTTATATGGCGGCATGATGAAATGGAGGGCGGCCAACCTTCCTGAAACAACCGATGTTGCAACCGCCTCAATTGGTATGAGTAAACAACAGTTTGATAACCTGCTTATTACAGATAAATTAGTGCTGATAGACTATTATGCCGACTGGTGCGCTCCTTGCAAAAGAATGAAACCATATCTAGATGAAATATCTAAGGAAATGGCAGATAAAGTGGTGGTGGTTCGTATTAATGCCGATGAAAGCCGGGCACTCTGCAAAGAATTTAAAATTGATGCCATACCAGTTTTGCAGATATACAAGAACAAAAAACTGATCTGGGCAAATACGGGTTTTATCGAAAAAGAAGAGGTAGTGAAGCAATTAAAATAACCGTTTCTACTGCTCATTTAGTAGGTAAAATAGATTGTCAGAAGTCGGGAGTCAGAAGCCACCATAAATAATACTTTTTCATTAATAAAGGTAGTGTCTTGAATGACAGTTGACTTAAAACGAACTGTTTTCCATCATAAGGACGAAGTGTCTATTTGAAAGGTACTTCGGTCTTCCGACTTCGATCTTTTGGCCTCTAAAAGCCCAAAATTCAATTTTTGGTAGAACCAAATAAATCAGTCTATACAGGGTAATGGTAAATATTTCATCACAACTATCAGATATTTTTGTACTATCTATTTATCAACCAGTACCTTCCAAAAAGGAAAAACCCCTCGGAAAAAAGTTCGCGAAGGGTTTTTAATTCCTGTATGAAGTAAATCAATCTTACTTTTCAGGATCAGGATTGCTTTCTTTCCTGTGTTTTTCCAAAAAGAAATCGATAATCAACGCCATTCCGCCAAATATAGAAGCCATTGAGAAATAGGCAGCTTCGGGTGACATAACCTGATATTTTGCCATAAATTCGGCAATCAGCAATCCAAGTCCAACGCCAAAAAGCAATAGGCCCCATTTAAGAGAGGAATAACAGCGGCCGTCATCTTTCAGTATGGATGAATCGCGGCCACTTTGTATAAGTGCCATGCGTTCTTTTTTGCGGTACGACATATAAACTATGCCAAGTATCATTGCAAAAAACGAAATCGGGATTAAAAATTCAGCGTTATTCATTTCAAATAGTTTTAAGGGTTTATTATTTTTGTTTTCTGCCCATTATGACGAAATATTTTATAGCAGGTTACAAAAAGTGGGGATTTTTATTGTAATTTTACATCGGAGTAATTTCAATACCCTGAACTTGGATCTTGCCCATACCTACTTTTACTCTTCCCAGCAAAACCTTTAAAATTTGAACGCAAAGCAATTGCACTTCGGCAAGCTTTGCGACCAGCATATTGAACATTGAACGCAAAGCGATTGATCATTTGAACACAATGCAAATAAACATTTGAACGCGAAGCAAGTGAATAAGTGAACATTTGAACCAACGCAAGCCCCTGTAACCTTTACTTTAACCCTGCGTCATACTACCACATGAAAGAACAGGACGACATTTTTCACGTGCAGAGAGTGCTTGCGGGCAATACCGCCTCCTTCGCATTTTTGGTTGAAAAACACAGCGATATGGCGTTCACCATTGCAAATAAAATTGTCCGCAACCGCGAGGATGCCGAAGAAATTGCCCAGGATTCCTTTATCAAAGCATACCAATCGTTGCGGTACTTTAAAGGCGATTCTAAATTCAGTACCTGGCTTTATAGGATAGTGTACAATGCAGCTATTTCGCACACCAGACGCAAAAAGCAGGATTTCACCCAGTTAGACGAAAGAGTAGTAAGCGATACAACCGAAGACGAAATTTTTGAAAACCTCGATGCACTTGATGCCGAACTACAATCGAAATTAGTGAACGATGCCATTAACAATCTTCCAGCCGACGAAAGCGCTATTGTTACACTCTTTTACCTGAAAGAAAACAGCATCGATGATATTAGCCAAATTACAGGCTTAAGTGTGTCGAACGTAAAAGTGAAATTGTTCCGCATCCGCAAAAAACTTCACGACGAATTGCAGATGAAAATGAAATTTGAAACTGTAGTATAAAAAATGTACTTTTGAACCTTGAAATAAAATGAACCATGACATCAGATAAGAACAACCACGACGAAGCCATCCGCCGCATTGTTAGCCGCACCAGGCTCGACAAGCCTTCTGAAGGTTTTACCGCTCGCATCATGGATCGCCTGCTTGTACAACCCGAGCCTGTGAAAAAATGGATGATAACCTACCAGTATGGCATACTTGCCATAGCAGCCGGTATTGCAATTTTGATGCTGGTTTTCCCTGCATGGACTGTTTTTGATTTCGACGTTCAGGCAGTCGGAGCCTCCGCAGCCCAAATGGCCGGTAACCTGCTTTCGCAAGCAGTTGCTACAGTTGGCCAACTTTTCGGCAAAATCGGCGCCCTTGGCAAATACGCATATTTTATCCCAGTTTCGGTAGCTTTATTGCTGGTTTCGGTATTCGACCAAGTTATAAGCCGTAGGCCACAAGTTGATTCTGCCAAGATTTGATTTTCTTTTTACTTGTAACTTTTGGCGCTTAAGCGAAGGTCGTTTGGTGAAATAAAATATTGAATTTGATCTCGAATTATTGATACTTCCCAAATCATTTTGCTGTCAACGGCAAAATGATTTTTTTTACCCCCAAATTTCAAATAGTCTTCTTGGAAAATGCTCCCCAACGAACTTCGGAAATCTATTGAAAATGCGCTAAGCACAGTAACGGGAAATCCTGTTCAAATTTCGGAATCCAATTCCATTGGTGGGGGCTGTATAAATGAAGCTTATTCGTTAAAAACCAATGTCGGTAAGTATTTCATCAAGTATAATTCTGCAACGGAATTTCCCGGAATGTTCGAAAAGGAAGCTTCCGGATTAAAACTTTTAGCTGAAACAAATACCATTTGTATTCCCGAAGTAATTTGTGCTGGCGAATCATGGAAACACGCTTTTTTATTGCAGAAATTTATTGAACCGGGCAGCCAATACCAGGATTTTTGGCACAATTTCGGAACATTATTATCTGATTTACATCGAAATACATCCGATTCATTCGGATTGGATCATGATAATTATATAGGTTCAATGTTTCAGGAAAATAAACAGCAACCTGATTTTATCAATTTCTTTATTACGCAACGCTTAGAACCACAATTAAAGATTGCACGAAACCAAAGTGCTTTCAGTCAAAGCGATACCCGTTATTTCGATTCGCTTTTCAAATCGCTGCACAATATTATTCCTATCGAGAAACCAGCTTTGTTACACGGCGATTTATGGATTGGGAATTTTATGGTTAACGCGTCAGGTGCGCCATGCGTTTTTGACCCTGCCGTTTATTACGGACATCGAGAGGCCGATATTGCAATGACAAAGTTGTTTGGGGGATTTTCGCCTGAGTTTTATCACGTTTATAACAACTCCTGGCCGATGGAGAAAAATTGGCAGAAAAGAGTCGATATTTTCAACCTTTATCCGCTTTTGGTCCATGTAAATTTATTTGGTAGTAGCTATGCGTTACAGGTTTTACGGATTATCCGGCAATTTTAAGTAATTTCGGGGTCGGAAAACATCAATAATCTTATGTGTTTGCAAAAACCGTTTATCTGAAAACGACCTTCGAATCATGCGTTTTTAACAAAACACTTTCCAATTATTCCAATTAAATGCTTACATTTATGCTTTTAAAAACTATATTTTACCATGAACAAGGACACAGCCATTAAACTTTTTGAAACCA
>CAIRHD010000458.1 GCA_903878265.1 uncultured Bacteroidales bacterium
CAAAGAACTTTGTTTCTTATTACTATGCCTTTCGGCTTGTAAACTTTGTTATCCTTTTTTTTAACCCCGCTTTAGCTTTACAGTTTCTTGTCGCGATTGGGAGTGCAAAGGTAAAACCTTTTTTTACTCCTGCAACTATTTTTATAAAAAAAACAGTATATTTCTATTTAAATTTTTTAAAACTTTCATTATCAGTAAAATAAATATCAAATATTTTTTAGAATCAGAAATAGTGTATTTTGCAATCAAACTTAGTTAGAGAACATGAAAATTGTAAATTGCTATATATAAGATCATTAACTTTTTTCGGATTATTGCTTCAAAATGTCAGGAAACAAGATTTAATGGCATATTTTCATCTAAATAACCGAAAGGAGTTCCAAATTTCAAATTTACTTGCAATACTCTGTTCTTGAAAGAAGCAAAATTAGTTTATAAGTTTGTATTAACTTGTTTGATTCAGTTTATAGACATCACATTTTGGGTCGATTGAAGGTCTTACAAATCATCTGCGAAAATCATCTGCGATTTGATTTATGAAAATTCACTTGGCCATTTCGATGATACAAACTAAATGCCATTCTACTAATTGGTATAAGGACTTTCAGTCAAAGGTACAAGCAAGTATTTGGACATAATATGTCTGACTTATTTTAAATTGTCGGAATGTTACCATTAATAGGTATTATCACCACAAAAAGACAGAATATTAATCTTTATTCACGACCGCATGGTAAACAGTCGTATAACAATGAACAATAATTTCTTTTGGTCACAAATCCGCAATGTAAGGTGGTTGAATTGGTCTCTTATTGCATAAAATAATCAAAATGCGCATTATCAGAATCGTTGAAAAGCAATTTATATAGAACGTTTCGTAATAAAAATAATCTAAAGAGGCTGAAACAGATAATTATACGCCTTCCTAATGCAATCAAAATTGCAGTACTCACACCAATATAAAGGCAATCGCTAAGCTTCGGAACATTTGAAAAACTATTGCCAGTTATGGAATGGTTCAATATTGTGCAATTTGCATCGTATGTATATAGGTATATACCGTAAACAAAAAACTATAATTTTATTGACCACTTAATCCCAAAATGTGTCATTTTTTCACAGATATAATCCTTTTCCGAAAGTGTTATGTAAAAAAGGTCAAATTGAAATTATCAATATCTGTTAAATAGCACGGCTATGCCCACCAAAAAATAAGTGATAAGTATTTGTTTATTAATGTTTTGTGCTGGCTTGTTAGTTGCCGTAATAGAAATTAGGCAATGTTTTTTATACTTGAAAGTTTGTAGAATTGATAGTTGTTAGGCCATTTTCCATATCCACCGTTCACATTTAATCTTACCTTTGCCGGTTGCAAAAAAAAAACCGTTTGTGAAGAGACTTTATTTGCTGATTTTACGATCATACACAGGCCCTGCATTGGCTACATTCTTAATTGTTGTGTTTGTGTTACTCATGCAGTTTCTGTGGCGTTATGTTGATGAGCTTGTTGGCAAAGGTCTCGAGTGGAATGTAATCGCCCAGTTGATGTTCTATGCTTCGTTTACTTTTGTGCCGATGGCTTTGCCAATTTCCATTTTGCTTGCCTCGCTCATGACTTTCGGCAACCTTGGCGAACGCTATGAACTCGTAGCCATGAAAGCCGCCGGCATCTCACTTAGGAAAATCATGATGCCACTTGGGCTTTTCTCGCTGTTGATAAGTGCTGGGGCTTTCTATTATTCAAACATAATATTCCCTTATGCCAACCTCAAATTCCGTTCTACTTTGTACGATGTACGGCAAAAAAAACTTGCCCTCAACATCCGCGAAGGAATATTTTACTCGGGATTACAGGGCTTTGTAATAAAAATCGGGAAAAAAGAGCCTGATGGCACCACCATCCGCAAGGTGATGATTTACAACCACTCGCAATTACAGGGCAACAGCAAACTTACCACTGCCGATTCAGGTAGAATGCAACAAACGGCCGATGGCAATTTTATGTTGCTTACCTTATATAATGGAATCAACTACGAAGAAAGCGGAGGACGTACCGATGCTCAAAAACTGCCGTTCCAGCGTACAAGTTTCACAAGCGAAGTGATAAAATTTGATCTTTCACAGTTTAAAATGACCCGTTCCGACGACGATTTTTTTAAAAATGCCTATTATATGCTTAATGTTAAGCAACTTGCATATTCATCGGATTCGCTTGGTGGCGAGGTTCAGCAACGTGTTGGCGAGCTACGTCATTCCTTAATGGGCTACTATACCAATTTCACAAAAACCAAACTTACCGATAGTAGATATAATATCCTTCCAACTGCCAAAGAAGCAACAAAGTTCGAGAACAGGACAGCAGCCGATAAGAAAGCAATAGCTTCACTTGCCTTAGGTATAGCCAAGAATGCAAAAGGTTCGTTTGACTATAACAGTCAGTTGATAAAGGAAAAGGTTGAATTGAAAGCCCGTTACGATATTGAATGGCACCGCAAATTTACCCTTTCGTTCGCATGTTTTGCTTTGTTCCTTATAGGCGCACCTTTGGGGGCAATTATTCGGAAAGGCGGCCTAGGAATGCCTTTGGTGATTTCCGTGCTCCTTTTCGTGGCCTACCATGTAATTTCTTTTACAGGTGAAAAATCAGTGCGGTCGGCAGTAACCGATCCATGGAAAGGGATGTGGATGTCAACTATGATTTTTCTTCCTGTCGGGATATTTTTGGCATACAAAGCCGGAACCGATTCAACGCTGATGGATTCAGAAAACTACAAACTGATTTTTAAGAAATTTCTCAATACATTCAAGAAAAAAGCAACTTCCTCAAAATGAAAATATTAATGCTGTGCAGCAAGTCGCCTTGGCCAAAATACGAAGGCGGACCGATTGCCATGTATGCAATGATTACCGGGCTTCAAATGGCTGGCCACACGGTTAAAGTACTGGCTGCCAACACCAACAAATACACCGTTGATCCCGATTCCATCCCTGCCGACTTCAAACACAAAACACAGATAGAATTTGTTGATCTGGATTTGTCGCTATCTGCTGCAGGTGCTGCTTACAATTTCCTGACACGCAAATCGTACCATATCACACGGTTTCACACCAAAGCAATTGCGAACAAACTGATTCAAATCCTTCGCGATGAAACTTTCGACATCATACAGCTCGAAACGCTGCAAATGGCTACCTATCTGGATGTTATCAGAAAATATAGCAAAGCTCCTGTTGTGCTTCGCGCCCACAATATTGAGCATAAAATTTGGCAAAGGATTGCCGAAAACTGCCCCAATCCTATAAAAAAAATATATATCAACCATTTATACAAAGCCTTAAAACGGTTTGAAATTGGCATACTCAATAAAATTGACGGGATAATAGCCATAACACCTGTTGATGCTAGGAACTTCGATAAACTTTCGCACAGCAGCAATATAGTTTCAATCCCTTTTGGCATCAATCTGGATACATTGCCCGAAAATCCTGTTCAACCAGAAGGAGCATCCTTGTTTCACATAGGCACCATGAACTGGTTCCCTAACGAAGAAAGTATAAAGTGGCTGATAACCGAAGTATGGCCTCAGGTAAATAAACGTATGCCTGACATTGAATTGCATCTGGCTGGCAGGTATATGCCAAATTGGTTGCTCAAACTTTCGGAACCTAACATCACCGTTGATGGCGAAGTGCCCGATGTGTGGGAATATATGCAGAGGTTTTCCATTATGGTTGTGCCTTTATTCTCAGGAAGTGGTATCCGCATTAAAATTGTGGAAGCAATGGCTGCCGGAAAAGCAATCATTACAACCGCAATAGGCGCCGAAGGGATTAATTACGAAAACGGACAGCATTTACTAATTGCCAAGGATGCAAAATCATTCACCGAAGCAATAATTAAACTTTGCAACGATAAAAACCTCCGCGACACATTAGGTAAAAATGCACGAATGCTTATAGCTAAAGAGCATGATAACAACATTCTGATGAAAAAACTTACTGACTTTTATGCTGGTTTGTTGGAGAACAGGTAGTTTTTGTGAGAGGTGAGTAGTGAGAGGTGAGAAAGGAGAAGGGTGAGGGGTGAAGGGAGAAAACTGGGAGGAGAAGGAAGGTGAATGTCATATTGTTTAGGTTGTGTAAACAATAGCTCTTTTTAAAGAATTTTGACATAAAACAGCAATTTGAGAGTTTAGGCCTTGAGTTTTAGCATCTGATTGAAACCAATATTATTAATGAAAATACTTGTTTTGCTTTCGCGTGTACCGTATCCTATCGAAAAAGGCGATAAGCTGCGGGCATTCCACCAAATCCGCTGCCTTAGCAAAAACAACGAAATTGTTTTAGTCGCCCTTAGTGAATCAAAAGTACATCCCGAAGCCCTGCAAATACTTAAAGCGTATTGCAGTGAAATCCATATTTTGCCAATTGGGAAATTGGGAATGATTCGGAATGTTTTTAAAGCTTTCCTCAATCAAAAGCCTTTACAACTGGGTTATTTTTATCGCAGGAGTGCACAAAAACAAATTGATGAAATAATCAGCAAAACAAAACCGGATCATATTTATTGTCAGCTAATCAGGGTTTCGGAATATGTAAAAAACAATAAAACACCAAAAACCCTAGATTATCAGGATACTTTATCCGTAGGAGTAAAAAGAAGGGCTGAGGCCTCCTCTTCCTTCCTTAGAATGTTTTTTATGATGGAATACAAACGATTGCTCAGATATGAGCACGAGATGTTTGACAAATTCCGTAATACAACCATCATTTCGAAGCCAGACCGTGATCTGATCCAGCATCCTCTACGAAACGAAATAAAAGTTATCCCCAATGGGGTTGACAGCGAATATTTCTACCCTGTCAAAAAGCAGAAAACTTTTGACATTGTTTTCACCGGTAATATGGGTTACCCGCCAAACATTGATGCTGCCAGGTTTTTAGCAGAGGAAATCCTGCCCATAGTGTTAAAGGATTGTTCTGAAACCAAACTGATGCTTGCCGGAGCAACCCCACACCCTAAAGTTCTGGCGTTGCAATCCAAACATATTACGGTAACTGGCTGGCTAAACGATATCCGCGACAGTTATTCGGCTTCCCGGATTTTTATAGCGCCCATGCGGATTGGCAGCGGGTTGCAGAACAAACTCCTCGAAGCCATGGCTATGGGGCTTCCGTGCATAACTTCGGAACTGGCTAACCAGGCTCTTGGAGCCAGGCGAAATCAAGAAATTTTAGTCGGCGTTACCTCGGAGGAATTCGCAAAACACATCATAAGGCTTTTACATGATGAAGCTTTCGCTGAATCCCTGGCACAAAACGGGCATGATTTTGTGCAAAAAACTTTCAGTTGGGAAAATTCCGCTCAGCAATTGGAAAAAATATTTAAATCATAGTAAATCAACGATATACATTCACAAAATAAAAATTGGCAATTATGGCTGACGATAAAAAAATAATATTTTCGATAGTTGGTGTTGGAAAAATCCATCCACCCAGCAAACAGGTTTTAAAGGACATTTACCTTTCCTTCTACTACGGTGCAAAAATCGGCATCATTGGCTTGAATGGGTCTGGTAAATCAACATTGCTGCGGATAATCGCAGGACTTGATAAATCCTTTATTGGCGAGGTTGTATTTTCACCTGGCTATACTGTTGGGATGTTGGAACAGGAACCATATCTCGATGAAAATAAAACAGTAAAAGAAATTGTTGAAGAGGGCGTTCAGGATGTGGTGAATATCCTGAAGGAATATGAAGAGGTGAATAATCGTTTCATGGAACCCATGGGTGATGACGAAATGGACAAACTTATCGAAAGGCAAGGGCAGTTGACCGATTTGATAGAACAGCACGACGCATGGGAACTCGATACCAAACTTGAAAGGGCTATGGATGCGCTTCGGTGCCCTGAAGGCGAAACCTCGGTTAAAGTACTCTCGGGAGGAGAACGCCGCAGGGTTGCTTTGTGTAGGTTGCTGTTGCAGCAGCCCGATATTTTGTTGCTTGATGAACCTACCAACCATTTGGATGCCGAA
The DNA here is from genome assembly GCA_903878265.1 of uncultured Bacteroidales bacterium. GTDB lineage: Bacteria > Bacteroidota > Bacteroidia > Bacteroidales > UBA4417 > UBA4417. The sequence continues at coordinate 6,041 of CAIRHD010000458.1, forward strand.
TCTATCGAATGGCTCGAACATTTTCTGAAACAATATAAAGGAACTGTTATAGCTGTTACCCACGACCGCTATTTCCTCGATAATGTTGCAGGTTGGATTTTGGAACTCGACCGTGGCGAAGGCATACCTTGGAAAGGCAATTACACCGAATGGCTTGAGCAGAAAACCAAACGGATGGAAATGGAAGAAAAAACCGAAAGCCGCCGCCGAAAGACCCTGGAAAATGAATTGGAATGGGTTAGGATGGCTCCAAAAGCCCGGCAATCCAAAGGTAAAGCCCGCTTGAATTCGTATGAAAAAATGCTAAACGAAGATGTAAAACAAAAAGAAGAGCGACTTGAAATATACATCCCTAACGGACCAAGACTTGGTAATCAAGTAATTGAAGTAAAAAATGTAAGTAAAGCTTTCGGCGAAAAAGTGCTTTTCGAAGACCTGAATTTCATGTTGCCTCCGGGAGGGATTGTTGGGATTATCGGGCCGAACGGTGCCGGGAAAACTACGCTTTTCCGCCTTATTATGGGCATCGACAAGCCCGATAACGGTGAATTTATAGTTGGCGAAACAGTTAAAGTAGGCTATATAGATCAGGCACATGCCAATATCGATCCTGAAAAATCGGTTTGGGAAGTAATATCCGAAGGCAACGAAACAATACAGTTAGGCGGAAAACTTATCAATTCCAGGGCTTATGTTTCACGCTTCAATTTTGGGGGTTCCGATCAGGGGAAAAAAGCAGGTGTACTTTCGGGAGGTGAGCGGAACAGGCTGCATCTGGCATTGACGCTTAAATCGGAGGCTAACGTGTTGCTGCTCGACGAACCAACAAATGATATTGATGTAAACACGCTTCGCGCTTTGGAAGAAGGCCTCGAAAACTTTGCCGGATGTGCCGTAGTGATTTCACACGACCGCTGGTTCCTCGACCGTGTTGCAACGCATATCCTTGCTTTTGAAGGCGATTCACAGGTTTATTTCTTCGAGGGTGGTTATACCGATTACGAGGAAAACAAACGCAAACGCTTGGGTGATGAAGGCCCAAAACGGATAAAATTCAGGAAGTTTATTGCTTAGTATAATTCGTATAACAAGCCTCTAAATTTTCTTATCTTAATACTTATCCAATTCAATTAATTGATTAAGAAATGATTAGAATAACCACAGACCTAATAAATACGGTGGTTGAACAGGCGAGGACCTCGCCCCGTTTGCGCATGAACCACAATTTTCACCCTGAATTGAACGATCCTGTTCAACGATTGATAAATGCACTCGAACCCTGGACTTACATACGTCCGCATAAACACACCACCAAAGAGGAATCTTTTGTTTTGCTTTGCGGAACCGTGTTGGCAGTGGTTTTTAATGAGGATGGCACAATCCGCGAGCATGCTATATTAAGTAAGGCTTCCGGAGTGCTTGGAATTGAATTTGAAGAAAACTGCTACCACATGCTCACTTCCCTCGAAACCGGTTCTGCTGTTTACGAAATAAAGGAAGGCCCTTTTGTGCCACACACCGAAGGCAGTTCAGCCCCATTTTCACCGAAGGAAGGCACAACCGAAGCAAAATTATTTTTAGCAGATGTTTTTGCCAAACTGGGAATTGCCTTAAGTGAATAGAGAATAGTGAATAGAGAATAGAGAATAGTGGCTAACGAATAGGGAAAAGTGGGAAGAAAAATCCACATCCGAAATCCCACATCGCACATCGCACATCCGAAATCCGAAATCCGAAATCCCAATGTCCTCCCCTTCCATACCCAAAGGCACCCGCGACTTCTCCCCTACCGAAATGGCCCGTCGTAATTATATTTTCGATGCTATCCGCAGTGTTTTTAAGTTGCATGGTTTCCTGCCGATTGAAACCCCGGCCATGGAAAACCTCAGCACTTTAATGGGAAAATACGGTGAAGAAGGTGACAAATTGTTATTTAAAATACTGAATTCTGGCAACTACCTTTCGGATGTAAACGAGGAAGTTTATTCTGGGAAAGAAGCGGGGAAAATGTTGAAATACATTTCAGAAAAAGGTTTGCGTTACGATCTTACCGTTCCCTTTGCCCGTTATGTGGTTCAGCACAACAATGAGATCACTTTCCCTTTCAAGCGTTACCAGATACAGCCGGTTTGGCGTGCCGACCGCCCTCAAAAAGGCCGTTACCGCGAATTTTACCAATGCGATGTTGATGTAATTGGCAGCAATTCGTTGCTTTACGAGGTGGAAATGGTGAGCATAGCCGCCGAAATTTTCAAAAAACTTGGTATCGGCATTTCCATACTGATGAACAACCGTAAAATCCTGTCGGGGATTGCGGAAGTGATTGGCGAATCCAGCCGAATTACCGATATAACAGTTGCTATCGATAAGCTGGACAAAATCGGACAAGATGGCGTAAACAAGGAACTTGCCGAAAAAGGACTGAGCACTGAAACCATTGAAAAACTGCAACCCATATTGGGCTTGACAGGAAACAACATTGAAAAGCTTGATCAACTCTCAGCAATTCTTTCTTCATCCGAAACCGGATTAAAAGGCATTGCTGAAATGCGTACAATTTTTAGTTTCATCGAAGCTTTAAAACCAGATGCTGCAGTTGAAATTGACCTTACACTTGCCCGCGGCCTGAATTATTACACAGGTGCTATTATCGAAATTAAAGCAAACGATGTGCAAATGGGTAGTATAAGTGGTGGAGGCCGCTACGACGACCTGACCGGAATTTTTGGGTTGAAAGGTATGTCGGGAATTGGGATTTCATTTGGTGCTGACCGCATTTACGATGTGATGAATGATTTGAAACTTTTTCCTGCCAACACTGAACAGGCCACTACTGTATTGCTCGTAAATTTTGGTGGTAATGAAGAACTTGTAAGTTTAAAATTGCTACAAAAGTTGCATGAAGCAGGTATTTCGGCTGAACTGTACCCCGAACCGCTCAAGATGAAAAAACAATTTGGATATGCTGACAACAAAAAAATCCCTTTCACTGTGATAATTGGTGCCGATGAGGCCGCATTTGGGATTTATCAGTTGAAAAACATGCTTACTGGCGAACAGGAAAAAATTTCGGCAGAGGAAATAATTGAGAAATTGAAGAAGAATTCGGGGGATTGAAAATTTTCGCGATTGAGCAAAATTCGAAAAAATGTTTATTTATCCCGAAAAGATAAAATTTGAATAACCATCCAAATTGGCTTGATCTGAGTCAAACAGTTAAATCGGTGGGAAAGCTATGTTGGTTGAAAATCAGTCTTTTATTTATTGGGTTACTTTTGTTTTGAGACAGTTTCAAAAAAAGCACTAGTTGGAATTAATTCTCAATATGGAATTTTATCTATTGTTTCAAGCCATTTGTCGAAAACCACATTGGCTTCATTTTTAAGAATTTGCGTAGGTCTTAATGAGCGTTCGCTGGGAGAAAGAGCAAGTTCCGAATAAAATAATTCATCGTCAAATCCGGCGCGGGAAGCATCAATCCTATCGGCGGCAAAATAAAGTCTGTCTATTCTGGCCCACATAATTGCGCCAAGGCACATGGGGCAAGGTTCACAACTGGCGAAAATCTCACAGCCGGTGAGGTCGAAAGTTTCCAGGGTTTTGCACGCTTCACGAATGGCAACCACCTCGGCATGTGCAGTAGGGTCGTTGGTAGAAGTTACGCGGTTTCCGACAGCAGCAATAATTTTTCCTTCCTTTACCACAACTGCACCAAAAGGCCCACCTTTCCCAGTAACAATGTTTTCTTCGGCCTTGTTGATAGCCGCCAGCATAAATCTATTTCTATCCTCAGTATGCATCTGTTTTTAATCTTAAAGTTCAAAGTATATCCAACGAAATAAAAAATCCGAATCTTATTCTAATCACATTTTCAAATTACCACATTTTCAAATCATCACATTCCTAAATCCCAAATTCCCAAATTCCCATATCCCAACATTTTCAAATTACAGAATTATCGCATTTTCGCATTTCCCACGAACCAACCACATCTTCAATCAACAAAGCACTTTCGAGAAAATGAATATATTGGCTACGCGGAATCATTTCGCCGCCAAGGCTTTCGAGATGATTGGTATAAACTTGCGCATCGATAATCATGAAATTCCAGGCGCTAAGTTTCTCAACCAAGTGATACAACGCTACTTTCGACGCATTGGTAACATGGTGGAACATGGATTCGCCAAAAAACGCCTTGCCTAAACTGACCCCATATAACCCACCAACCAACTCTCCTTCGAGCCAGGATTCTGCCGAATGAGCGTAACCGGCTTTGTGCAAACGGATATAGGCATTTTTCATTTCGCGAGTGATCCAGGTACCGCTTTCACCTTTTCGCAGTGTTTTCGAACAATTATTGATTACTTTTTCAAAAGCTTTATCAATTGTTACAGTAAATTGCTGCTTTTTGATGCTTTGCCTCAGGCTGTGTGAAACAATCATTTTATGAGGGAAAAGTACCATTCGTGGATCCGGCGACCACCATAAAATCGGCATACCATCCTCGTACCAAGGGAAAATCCCTTTAGAATAGGCGAGTTTCAAACGCTCAATACTCAAGTCACCACCTACTGCCAGCAGACCTGATTCATCTGCTTCGTCAAGGTCGGGGAATATTTTGCTGCGTTTTGGAATTTCGACTGGCATTTGCTTGGGTTAACGTTGCAAATATAGTTTACTTACCCAAGATTTGCCAGCAGTAATTACTTTTAAAATATAAAAACCGTTTGCCAGATTTTCGGGCAACATAATTTTAGGTTCACCATTTAAAACCCCATCGGAAACCAGCATTCCGCTTAGGTCAAGAATTTGATAATTTGCATATTGAAAATTTTTGTCGTTGTTTTTAACAAAAATAAAACTACTTGCCGGATTTGGAAAAATTGTAAGCTGTTGCTCTTTGTCATTTGCCTTTATACCGGTAAAAGGATCGAACCAAAAAGTATAAGTAGCTTCGGGCGCACCGTTGGGAAGCGTTTGAACATGATCGCCACTATAGGCTTTCAAAAAATATGAAATCGTATCGTTGATAGTATAACCGCTTAGGGAACCGCTATTTCCGCCACAGCAGCCATACATATTTGTAATTTCAAAAGTGGTTGAAGGATGGATTCGGTAATTCAACTGAATACTATCCACAAGATCAAAAGTTTGAATAAATGTGTTTATCCATAATTCGTTCTCAAAAGCTTGCGGCCCGGTAAATTTTGAATGCCTCATGCGGAATAATTTTGCTTGTGGCATATAAACACTCAGTCGGCTCAACGAACCATGATTGGTGGAAAGCACCTGCGAAGGAATTTGAAAAATCTGGTATCCATCAAATAGCTGCTGGTAAACGCTTAAAGCAACTGCATCGGCTGGGCTGTTGTAAGAAGGTATGAGTAACTTATTGTTAAAAAATATGGAAGAAGTGTAGGAGCGGATTTCACCCGAATCGCTGACCGAATAAGTTCCATTTTGCAAGGCTGCAACCGGAAGCCGTACAACCTGAAACAGTTTTCCCACGTCATTAACAGTCTTCGACAGTGAATCGGCAAGATTTTCCATCTGCTCAAAATAAGGCACACTTTCAGGAAATTGTGAAACCATTACTGTTTCGGGATCGGTAAATTTAGCCAAACGGCTCAATTCTTTCCATTCGCCGCCGCCACATTGAGGTATTGAAGGAAGTATTATAATTTCGTTAAGGCTAAGATAAGTAAAGAGGGTTTGGATTATCTCAAATTTACTCTTGCCAGGGTTTTGCGAAATAACGCGATCACTGACAAAGCCCCGCCCAATACCATCAAGGAGCAAGTTGCCGCCTTCAAAATTTAACGGCATGGCTTCATAATTAAAACCGAAATCGGATGCCAACTGTAAAGGAAGGAAATCGGCTAAAGGATATTGCGACTGACCATATTGCGAATCAACAAAATGGCGGATATAATCAACGCCATCAACATAGTAACCTGCTACCGGGCCGTAATCGCGCAACCAAGGATTTTCTGCCGTGCCTTGCATAAAAAGTATGTTGGAAAAATTGGCACCACGCAAACTGAGTTGGGATTGAATTGCAGCCAAACCAAGCGTATTGTTGGTGTCGCAAAGAATCCAAACTTTATCATCGGCAGAAATTATAGAGGCAACCTGAGCAACGGTGGAATCGATTGATTCATTGTAATTCCATTTCAGGATAATGCCCTCGTTCTTTTCAAATTCGGGCGGCGAGGTGACATTTTGTGCAACAAGGATATGTGCAGTAAATAAAATGCTGAAAATAAGGAAGTATATTCGGATCATACTTGTTTGTATTTTAACGGGTTAAAACAAAGACTAAAGGAAATAGTTCAATGTTTGGTTTCCTAGGATTTTGAAAAATTATTGAACCATAATCTCATCCACAAAAAGCCATGCCGGTTCGCCCTTGCCGGGGTGCCAATCAGGAAGCGGGCCATTGTTTGTTGCTTTTACTTTAACATATCTTGCTTTACAATTATACTTAAAACGGAGTGGGATGATTTGCCCGCTTTCTTTTTCGGGTTTGCTAAATGATTCAGTGTAAATGGGTTCAAAGCCTTTTCCATTTGTGGAAACTGAAAATTCGACACTCTGCGGGCGAAAAACCCACGATTTAGTGTTTTCGTTAAAATTGATGCTGAATTTATTAAGTTCCTTAACTGATCCTAAGTCAATTATACAATCTAAGTCTGTTCCATTAAAGCCACTCCAGCGGCCATCAGCAAAATCGGCACTTCCTTCTGCACCATCAACCAAACTTAATGCGTCGCCACCGCTGTACTTTTCATTGGGTGCAAATAGCATACTGATTTCGTGATTCGCTTTTTGAAAAGATAAGTTAGTTGAAAATCCTGTTGTCCCATCTTTCTTGATCGCAATGCAGTTGAGCCTTGTTGTTTCATGCAGATTTAGGGGCGCAATGTATTTGTTTGATTTTTTATCCGGGGTGCTACCATCGGTGGTAAAATAAATGTCAGCTTCAGGTTCACTGCATAAAAGTATAACCTCAATATTTTCCTTGAAAGATGCCGAACTTGGCTTTGCTGTTACAGTAGGTAGTTGTTTGTATAAACCGAATTCGGCCAATGCAGGCGCGAGCCTTGATTGTTCAATTGTAAAACGAACCTTGTTGGTTTTCACTGTTGCGAAACGAAGCAACCTTTTATAACCTATTGTAGTGCCCTTGGTTACCAATTTCCATTCGCCATCAACCCATGCCTGTAAGCTAAACTGCTCAATCCTTTGACCTTTACTAATGTTTTCCTGCAACAGCAATACATCGAATTCCGATATTTTTCTTAATTCCAATTCAAAAGAATATAACTCATCTTCTTCTGGATTCCATGAAGTTGTATCGCTATAATCGGTAATATCGGCAATATTAACTTTGAAATTACTTGATTTGACATTTGCCTTATAGGCCAAATTGTCTTTAAATATGGTGTTTATCGCGCTCTTCCAGGCGTTAAGTGATTTGACATCAGCTTCATTAATCAATCCATTGGTATCGGGTGGAATATTGAGCAGTAAAACAGAATTGCGGCCAACTGAGCTAAAATAAATATCCAACAGTTTTTCCGGCGATTTTACCTTGGCGTTTTCGCTTCCGTGCCAAAACCAGCCAGGGCGTATGGAAACATCAACTTCCGAAGGATACCAAATGAGGTTTTGGGCATTTTTAAGGGCTTCCCTGCTTCCTAAATCCTGGTTTACCATATCGCCGCTTGGCAGAAATCCATCTTTAGATGCTGTTTGCTGCGAATTTTCGGCAATTTTATCCTGATCGGAAAAGCCATAAGGGACCACACTCCATTCCGTTTCGCGGCCATAGCCACTTTCGGTGCCAACCCAACGCACATCAGGACCCATAACTGCAATTACAGCATTGGGTTGAAGTTTGTGGATCAATGCGTAATAGGATTCCCAATCGTAAACCTGTTTTTTGCCATTTGGGCCTTCGCCGCAAGCACCATCGAACCATACTTCGTCAATAGTGCCATAATCGGTAAGCAGTTCAGTTAATTGGTTTAAAAAGAAATTGTTATATTCGGGTGAATTTCCATAACTGGGTTCATGCCTGTCCCAAGGCGAAAGGTAAATGCCAAATTTGAGCTTGTATTTGCGGCACGATTGGGCAACTTGTTTTACCAAATCGCCTTTGCCATGTTGCCAAGGACTTGCGGCTATGGTGTGATCGGTATATTTGCTTGGCCACAAGCAAAGCCCGTCGTGATGTTTACAGGTGAAAATAAGCATGTTCAAACCTGCATCTTTTATGGTTTTGGCCCATTGATCGGTGTTCAGCAGGGCAGGATGGAAGCAGGATGGATTTTCGTTGCCTTGTCCCCATTCCTGGTTGTAAAATGTGTTGGTTCCAAAATGTACAAAAGCTGTGGTTTCGAGCCGCTGCCAAGCCAATTGTTTGGCCGATGGTGTAATATTCGCGGAAACTTTGATCAAATCATCTTTTGAAATGTTAGGCATCAGCTTTACAAAATTATTGCCTAAATAAGTTGGTTGGCCTTGAGTTGGCAGTATAAAAAAAACAGATATAACATTTATAATCAGGATATTGATTTTAAAAAGGAAAGTATTCTGCCTTACCATGCTGGTGATTTTAGTATAATATTTAGCTTCAGGATGAACCCATTTTGAAACAGGCAAAAATAGCAAAATTCGGAAATAGGTTTTCAAGGGAACTTGGCTACATATTATTTTGATGCGCCGTTGTATTTGCAAGTAGTTCATAAAATGATTTCTTCAATTGTTTTTATTGTCCTTTTGTCTTGATACTTCCACATAACTCCATACAGGAACAACAGACCAACTTAACGTAGCGATCTCATGAGCTTATTAAAAATAATCAAAAGTCATATAGTATATACTTTGGTTTTCCGGCCTCTGTAATCCGACCTTTTATCAATTCAATAAGGAGTGGAAGCCTTTATAAAAGCAAAAAGCCCTCATAACGAAGGCTTTTGCTTTTTATTTACGAAATAGGTTTGTACTATTTCCCGATTTTAATATCAAGCCCAACGGCAACGAGCCAGGTTGTTTTTGCATAGTTTTCGGTAACAGGGATAAAATTAGTCCCTAATTGATGGGTAAAAGACTTATCGTCTTTTCCATACATAGTATATACACCACCGAGGTTCAGGCCGATAGCAGGCGAAATTTTATACTGCCCCCCAAAAGCAACTGTATTGGATGAAAGACTATAGCTCAAATCGGTTTGGTATTCTTTTGAAACTCCAGTTTGGGCAGTTAGAAAACCTGCACTCACCAAAAACTTTTCGGTCAAATTATACTCCAGTCCTAAAGCCAGCTCATAGAAGTTTTTATCGATCAGATCGCTGTTTGCAACGTGTGCGCCTAAAGCATCTGTTTTGCCATAATCTGCGCTTTTGTCGAAATAATAATTAAAACCTAAAGAAGCGTTCAACTTTTTGGCAACCGGGTATGATACACCTATTGCAAGCATTGCGGGCATATCGGCCCTTGATTTTGCACCATCAGGAAATTTTCCTGTTCCGTCAATTTTGGTTTCGTTGGTAAGTTCAATTTTGGTAGCTAATTCGTATTTAATCGCTATGGTCAACTTTTCGGCAAGGGTAAGGTTTGCACCAAATATGGGCGTGTAACCGGTACCTTTTTGGACTACATCTACTTCTGCGTTGCCAGTTTTACCTGCCAATGTACCCATTTGCGTTGCACCTCCTGCCATTTGCGCCGAACCTGCCGCAGCTTGTGTTGATCCTGTTGATGCCTGACCAGCTGTTGCGGTGTAAACAGCCTGAGCTTGTGCTATCGGTGTTGAAGCAGGTTGACCAGCGGCTGTTAATGCACCTTCAAATTGGGCTTGCTGTGTTGCAGTAATGGCCCCAGCAGCTTGAGCCTGAGCAAAGGTATATGTTCCTAAACCAGCAGCGGTCAAACTTCCAGCACCGGCGGCAGCAGTATTGTATTGTGTGGCCACACCGGCATAATAGGTTGAAACGCCAGCATAGTAAGTTGAACCGGCAGTATAATAGTCTTTCATATCAGTTGCAAATTTATCTGCCCTTACATAACTGCCATCAAAACTAGGTGATGTGAAATTTGGTATTGCAGGTGAAGCGGTAAAAGTAGGGTTGACCATAATATCCGTAATCGTTCCTTTGTATGTGTTCTCGGCAGTTACTGCACGCATCCCTGCAAATAGGGAAATTGCTGGGCTAACTTCGTATGATACCCCAAACTGATAACCGAAATAAACGGAAGTGCCTTCGAAATTAATACCAGCTTTGTAATGAGTTACACCAAAACCAGGATCAGTTGCACTTTTAGGTCCTAACATAGGCACTAAATCCGAAATCGGCGTTTCGAAAGATGGCAAACCCGTATCATATTTGGCACCACCGCCACCACCTACTGGATTAAAGCCAAAAGAGAAAGCTAACTTGTCCATTTTATATGCTGCATACACACCAGGAAACACAGGGGCTTTCACGATTCCGGTGAAGGTGGTTGGTGTTCCATTCAAGTAAGGATAGCTGTTGGTTACATCCTTAGTTTGAAAAATCGATTGATTGTTTAAGGAAAGGTGAAAGCCATTTCCCAATTTTGTTAGTCCTGCCGGATTGTAATACACGGCATCAATCCCTAATGAAGCATTGCGGGCAAGCATGCGCGCATAAGCGGCACTTTGGTTGGTATTGGTCATGATTCCACCGGCTAAAAGGCTTGTGCTTACCAATACTGCAGAAATTGCAAGGAGTAATGATTTTTTCATTTTTTTTTTTTTTGTTGTTAATTAGTTCCGTTATCTATTTGAAGCAGCCAAAATATATATATATTTCCATATTAGCAAATAAATTTTTGATGTCAGGAATTTTTTTTCAGCTTTAAATTTTTAATTATAGTACATAACGTGCTGTGAAACCTATATATTAACTTGGTTTTATCCTGTTTGACCAAGCCTGTTTTACTAAAATAAACCTGACAAATATTTTGAACCACAATAGACACAACAGGGCACATAATAAAGAAAGTTAAAACTTTTGTCCTTAATTATAAAGCGCGGAAAATATATGCCTAGCGGTATTCGAGAAATTGGAAAATCAACATTAATGTAGAAAGCAGCATTTCTACTGTGGCCTATTGTTCTTTTTGAGGTTAGAATTTTAATATGGTAAAGCAGAACTATGCTGCTTTTAAATAAATCTTGTTACATGGATTCTATGGTGTTTTATTGTTGAAATATAGTGGAACAGCGGTTATTTAGCATTTAAAACCAGTACTTTGGAATAAAAATCAAGGTTTTCAATCAATTACTAAAATTTTTTCTCTTCACTATTGCCAGAATAAAAAAAGGTATTACCTTTGCAGCCTCAAAAAACAGTATGGTCCGTTCGTCTAGGGGTTAGGACGTCAGGTTTTC
>CAIRHD010000459.1 GCA_903878265.1 uncultured Bacteroidales bacterium
CCATCCACATCGGCAAGTGCAATTTCGGGAGCCTGGGCCCCGATAGCGGTTTTGCGTTCAACGCTTACCTGCTGATGGTGTTGCTGAATAAAGCCATTGTTGGGATACGCTTTGTACATGGCCGCATCGGTTTTGTCGATAATTTCAAAATCGGTGGTCATATCGAGTTTGTCCTGAAAAAATATCCATGCCAACGACGATGGGTTTTTCTCCATTTGCGCCTTAAGTGACGCCTTTTGCAATGAATCGTTTACACGAAATTGGTTGATAATTATAGCAGCAAGGGAATCACGTTTGGGCGACGATTGAATTTCGTTATACTGTTGGTTCAAACCAGCTTTTTGGCTTTCAAACTGTTGCGTGGTATTCATGGCATTGTACAACAGTTGTGTTTGTGGCGAACCTTGTATAGTTGCATTGCCTCCAAGTTGGGCACCAACCGTTTTCATGCTTATTTTTTCGCCAGGTGAAAGTATCAGCCACATAAAGTTCTTGTCGTCGAGGCGCAGCCTGTAAATATCGGTGTTTACAATGGGTGCAACCAACTTGAAAGCACCGTTGTCATCAATAGCCGATGACACAAAAATCCATGGGTTCTGCCCATTCAATGTATCGAGATAAATCTGTTTAAAAGCTCCTTTTTCGGTGAGCGTTCCAGTAATTATTACCGGATTGGCTGCTTTTTGGGCAAAAATGCTTGAGCAGGAAAGCAAGAGTATTGAAGCGAAGATAAACGCTTTATGGATTGCAAATTTCATATCAGGATGTTTTTTTAGGTTGGCAAAAGTAATTGTTTTTTACATGCACATTGTTACATGCAAGGCTGGGACTTAATATTATTTTGATGTACTAAAGCATATTCAAGTTGCCTGTCGAATGGTTTTCTGGTTGATTCTACTGTCTTTTTTCCTGACACTTCTACAAGATCATTATTGTAACGCAAGGGCCAACTTCGCGCAGCAATCTTATATGAACATTCTTTTCTTCAAAAATTTAGCCCGTGCATCAAAATAATATATGCGCCAAAAATCCGATAGGCAAATGGATGTGATTCGTTTCGTACTTTTGTCGCATCAAAATCAATATCCATGAGAAAATATATCGTTAGCATTCTCTTCGTAGCCATCCTTGTTCCGGCTTGGTGTGCAGGTAGCCCTTCAGAGAAAAAGAAGAAAATTAAACCTCCCAAAAATATCATCCTGCTTATTGGTGATGGCATGGGAACCCCCCAAGTGTATGCAGGCTACACGGCAAAGCATGGCAACATGAATATTACCAATATGGCTGTTAGCGGTTTTTCGATTACTTATTCAGCCAATGATTACATCACCGATTCGGGTGCCGGTGCTACAGCCCTGTCATCGGGCATTAAAACCAACAATGCCAGCATTGGCGTTGATGCTAGTGGAAAACCTGTTGAAACCATCCTCGAAATGGCAGAGAAAAGAGGGCTTTCCACTGGCCTTATATCAACATCGGCAATCACGCATGCAACCCCTGCTTCTTTTATAGCGCACACGGCCAACCGCTCAAAATATGCCGATATTGCGTTCGATTTCCTGAAAACAGATATCGATGTTTTTATCGGGGGCGGATACAACCACTTCGCGCACAGGGCCGATAGCCTCAATTTAATCGACAGCCTGAAAGCCCGCGGTTATTTTGTTGCCCGTGATTTGAAAGATGTCGATATTCCTTCAACGCATCGTTTGGCCGCTTTATTGGCCGATGAGCACATGCCACGGATGTCGAAAGGCCGTGGAAATATGTTGCCCGATGCTACCGAAATGGCACTCAAAATACTTAAAAGGAACAAAAAAGGATTCTTTATCATGGTCGAAGGTTCTCAGATTGATTGGGGCGGACATGATAATGATGTGGCATATATTGTTGATGAGGTGGTCGATTTCGATAATGCTGTTGGCAAAGCCTTGCAATTTGCCGCTAAAGATGGCGAAACCCTTGTTATTGTTACTGCCGATCACGAAACTGGTGGTTTAGGTTTAATAGGTGGCAATATTGCGACGGGTGATGTGCAAGGGGCTTTTTTGACCAAAGACCACACGGCCACCATGGTTCCCTTGTTTGCTTTTGGACCAGGTTCCGAATTGTTTACAGGGGTGATGCAAAATACGGATGTATTCGAAAAATGTGCGGGATTGCTTGGATTTAAATAGAGTTAATTTTTAATCTTGCTTCACCTAAAATGTACGAATTACAAATTACGATTTGTTTTCAGCGAGTTATACTTGTCAATCGTAATTCGTACATCGTAAATAAAAATAAAACTAGACTCTATGCACAGACTCTAAATACGATAATTATGTTGAAACAAAATTCGGCCATGCGTTTGCTTATCGTTTCGGGCACATCGCTCGAAATTAAACCTCTGTTGAACGAATTGGGCAAAGGGCGCTCGCTTAAGTATGATCTGACAAGGTTCAGGTACAAGCGTTTTCAGATTGATGTATTGATAACTGGTGTCGGCATGGTTCCAACAGCCGTGGTTACTGGCTTGGCATTAGGAAAATACAGCTACGATGCGGTGCTAAATGTCGGTATCTGTGGAAGCTTTAACCGCGAAATCCCAATCGGTAAATTAGTTAACATTACTTCGGATTGCCTGCCCGAAACCGGGGCCGAAGATGGTGAACATTTCCTTTCGTTAATTGACCTTAAACTCTTGGATCAAGATGAATTCCCTTTTAATTCGGGTAAATTGGTGAACCATTCCACTTTTGATAGCAAACTCATAAATGGCTTGCTAACGGCAACTGGTGTAACGGTGAATACAGTTCATGGCAATGAAAATAGCATAAAAGCTTTTGTAAAGGCCAATAACGCCGATGTTGAATCAATGGAAGGCGCAGCCTTTATGTATTCGTGTAAAATATACAGGGTCAGGTTTATACAGGTTCGAGCGGTTTCAAATTACATCGAGGATCGTGATGTGTTAAAATGGGATATTCCTTTGGCAGTGAAAAACCTGAACTATTTCCTGCTCGATTTGTTGAACGAGTAAAAGTTGGGGGAGTTATTAGAAAATGGTTATTGGTTAATTGAAAATAGTTAATGGTTAATTGAAAAGGGTTAATCGGAAACAATACCAATAAGCAGCAGCCAAACCAATCCGCAATCCGCAATCCGCAATCCGCAATCCGTAATCTGCAATCCCCCATGAAACTATCCCTCGGCTTTTCCCCTTGCCCTAATGATACATATATCTTCGATGCACTCGTTCACGGAAAAGTAGATACTGAAGGCATAGAATTTGAGTATTTCATGGCTGATGTAGAAAAGTTGAATGAAAATGCTTTTGCCGAAATGCCAGATATCACAAAACTTAGTTTTCATGCTTTTTTGCACCTTGCCGGAACCTATTTGCTTATGGACTCAGGGGCTGCATTGGGTTTTGGAACAGGTCCTTTGGTGATTAGCCGACAATTAAACCATATTAGCAAATTGGAAGGCAAAAAGCTTGCCATCCCTGGGATTTATACCACAGCTAATTTGTTGTTTTCATTTGCAATGAAAGAAGCGGTGCAGAAAAAAGTAATTTTATTTTCCGAGATCGAAAATGCTATTCTAAATGGTGAAGTTGATGCCGGTGTTATTATCCACGAAAACAGGTTCACATACAAATCAAAAGGACTTCACAAACTCCTCGACCTAGGCGAACATTGGGAACAGCTTACAGGTTCGCCTGTGCCATTGGGCGGTATTGCGGCACATAAAAGGCTTGGTAATGAGGTTATTGCCAAAGTAAACCGTTCCATTCGCCGCAGTGTGGAATATGCCAATCAGCATAAAGGCGACTTGAATGAGTTTATCCGCTGCAATGCTCAAGAAATGGATCCATCAGTAATGCAGCAACATATAGATCTTTATGTAAATGAATTTTCTGTCAGCCTCGGAAAACAAGGTAATCTGGCTGTAAATCAGATGTTTGAATTTGCCATAGACATGGGTATAATTGTTTCTAAACCAGAAAGGATTTTTGCTTTTTGAATAGTACCCTTTTATTTTATAAAGAAATGATTGTTACATTTGCGATGTATTTAATCGAGCATAGAATTCTTGACCTAATATTGTAAAACAATAAAAATGAGATAGATGGAGATTGAAATCAAAGTTTATTGAGTTTGAAAATCTCTTTGGGTACAATTTTAAATACCTGAACAAAGCAATAAAGAATAGATCATTGTCTGTCGTTTTTGATGACTTTTTTCATTTCAAACAGCGAAGAGACGACAAAATGTAAAATCTTGTAAATACTAATAACACTTAATCATGGATATTCAAAAGGCCAAATTGTATTCACTGGAAATGTTCGAAGATGATCCTCCAGAATTTATTAAGTCGATAGTAACACTATTTGTCGAGAGCACACCGGTTGCGATTGTTGCAATAAAAACAGCTTTCGCCGAAAATGAAATGGAGCAGCTTAGGCATCATTCCCACAAACTGAAACCGCACTTTGCTTTTTTCGCATCTACCCATATCCAACAGGCGTTGCAAATGATCGAAGATATTGCTAGGAGCAACGATGGCCATGAAAACCTTCCCGGTTTGATTGACTATGTCGAAAAAAACAGCATTCCGATGATCGAGCAGATGAAAGTTGATTTGTTGGCTTAAACTTAGCGACAATTTTCGTTTCCTGCTTTTAATTGGTTTCTACTGTTTTCAGCAACTGTCCGGATTCTGCATTGCTTATTGCCAAGTGGGCGGGAGTTTGTATTACCGAACAATTGCTTCCTTAATTGGTTTAATCACGAATGCGAATGGTTTTTTTTTATATGCCGAAAGTTATAAGTCGCGATACCGAAGTGGCAAGTCGGAGTTGGTAAATTGGAACCTGGAGCCAAAAATAAATGTGGACTTGACATCTCATCCTACCATTTGATTATTGGTTGAAGCCAATCAATTATCTAACAATCTCCTATAAAATTCAGTATAAATAATTTAAGGTTTTCTTTCGTCTTCGGACATCCAACATTATGAATTTACCCCTAAATCATAAGCTTCAACACAGCTTTAATTTGACGAAACTTACTTTTAAATGAAAAACCTTACTGAAGGCAACAGCGGAAGCCTGATTTTTAAGTTTGCTGTCCCAATGCTGATTGGCAACGTGTTTCAACAAATGTACAATATTGTTGACAGCATTATTGTTGGCCGTTATCTCGGCAAACAAGCATTGGCGGCAGTGGGGGCTTCTTTTCCGTTGATTTTTATGCTTATTTCATTTGTTGTGGGCGTGGCCATGGGCACAACCATCATTGTTTCCCAATATTTCGGGGCAAAAGACATGAAAATGGTGAAACGCTCCATCGAAACCATGTATATCTTCCTGTTTTTTGCGTCAATAGCCGTTACACTTTTGGGTATTACACTTAGCGGACCAATTTTCAGACTCATAAACCTTCCAGAAGATGTATTGCCACAAGCAATTACATATTTTAATGTTTATCTGGTTGGTACGGTCTTCTTTTTTGGGTTCAACGGAATAAGTTCCGTGTTAAGAGGATTGGGCGATTCGAAAACACCCCTATATTTTTTGATAATTTCAACAATGATAAACGCAGTGTTGGTTTGGTTGTTTGTTGCTGTATTCAAATGGGGCGTTGCCGGATCAGCATGGGCCACGGTAATTGCGCAAGCCGGAGCGTTCTTTACCAGTGTAATTTACCTCAACCGTACCCACGAAATTGTGAAACTCAACAGCCTCAAACTGGTTTTCGACCGGGCTATTTTCCGCAAAAGCCTGATGATAGGGCTGCCGACCGGACTTCAACAAACCTTTGTTTCAATGGGGATGCTTGCTGTTACACGCATTGTTAATGGCTTTGGCACCGATGTAATAGCCGCTTACAGTGCTGCAGGAAGATTGGATTCGTTGGCCGGGATGCCCGCTATGAATTTCGGGGCTGCGCTTTCTACTTTTGTGGGGCAAAACTTGGGTGCCAACAAACCAGAAAGGGTAAAACAAGGCCTTAAAGCAACTTTTATGATGTCGGGTGCATTGGCATTAACTACCAGCCTTGTCGTTATTGTTTGCCGTAAATGGATGATGGGGCTTTTTACTGATGATGCCGCCGTAATTGCAATCGGTGCCGAATACCTTGTTGTGGTAAGTTCGTTCTATATATTTTTCTCCACCATGTTTGTAATAGGTGGAGTTATGCGTGGTGCGGGCGACACCATTGTTCCAATGTTTATTACCTTGTTTGCTCTATGGGCCATACGCATACCTGCTGCTTGGATAATGTCGAGGTACTTTGGCGTTGATGGAATTTGGTGGTCGATACCTGTGGCTTGGTTTATTGGTATGGTACTTTCGTACCTTTATTATTTAAAAGGAAACTGGAAAAAGAAAGTTGTGATAAAGCCTCATATTATTATGACCGAAGAAGTATTGATTGATTAAAATGGTGATACTGCAATTTTTGACAACATTTTACTATAATATGCCAAGCTAATTCGAACAAAATTTGGTTATGGTGAAAAATTGACAAGGGTATAAATTACTACTTAACTGCATATTAACCATATTTGTTAATAACAACTTATTAATTATTTACATGAAGTTGTATTTTTTTCTAATTTCGCGCCCCTCACTGTTTTAAAAAAAACTAATTCCAAAACATAATGGAACTCGATAAAATTTTTGGTTTTCTGGTCCCCAAAGACCGTAAGTTCTTCCCGCTTTTTAACTTGGCTGCCGACAATCTGGTATTGGCTTCCGAACTGTTGATCAAACTGATCAGGGAAGCCGACCTCGACAAAAGGCAAGGGTATATGAAAGCAATTAAAGATGCCGAACATGTTGGCGACGACCTCACACGCAAGTTGATGGATGAACTCAACGGTACGTTTATTACACCTTTCGACAGGGAGGATATTCACGAATTGGTTAGCAAAATGGATGGCGTGGTCGATTATATCAAT
This sequence comes from uncultured Bacteroidales bacterium, assembly GCA_903878265.1. GTDB lineage: Bacteria > Bacteroidota > Bacteroidia > Bacteroidales > UBA4417 > UBA4417. The sequence continues at coordinate 6,952 of CAIRHD010000459.1, forward strand.
GCCGCGTCCAAACGGATACACTTTTACAAATTGTCAACATTTCCCGAAGAGTTTGTACTTATTGCCGACATAATACATTCGGCCAACAAGGAAATACAAATGGTGCTGAGAAGCGTTAAAAACGTGAACGACTTCAAGAATTTTACTGCATCATGCGAGAAAATCAGCGATATGGAAAGCCAGGTGGATGATATTTACCAATCGTACCTAGCCAATCTGTTTGAACATGAAGTGAATGCGATCGACCTTATCAAGAAACGCGATATACTTACCGCACTCGAAAAAGCAATTGATAAATGTGATGATGTGGCCAATGTATTCTCGACATTGACAGTCAAAATGGGATAGTTTTTTTAAGTGAAGAGTGAACAACGAACATTGAAAAGTTATACATACTCATTCCACTCTCAATACCTCGATACTTCGACTTGTTTCGGCAAAAAGCTCAATAGCCATCGGTCAGTGCCCTTCCATAAAACCTTCTTCCCATAAACCAATCAACCCATAAACTTTACAATCAACCGCATAATCTGTAAATAATGGACTTTACGCTACTTATAGTCATAATCGCACTTGCTTTTTTATTCGATTTTATCAATGGTTTTCACGATGCTGCCAATTCAATAGCAACCATTGTTTCAACCAAGGTGTTGACCCCATTTCAGGCTGTATTGTGGGCTGCATTTTTCAATTTTTTGGCTTATGCCATTTTTGAGCTTAAAATTGCCGATACTATTGCAAAAGTTGTTGACACCGATTTTATTACGCTTTATGTGATACTTGCCGGGATTATTGCTGCCATTTTATGGAACTTGCTAACGTGGTATCTCGGCATACCTTCGAGTTCTTCGCATACTTTAGTAGGGGGATTTGCCGGTGCTGCCATTGCACATGCAGGCTGGGGCGTGGTACATTCGGAAAAAATCATAAAAATCGCTTCGTTTATTTTCCTTGCTCCCATACTTGGGATGATTATTTCGTACTTCATTTCTGTCTTATTGTTGAACCTGCTCAGGAAAGGCAATCCACATGTTCTGGAAAAATATTTCAAACAGTTGCAATTGCTTTCGTCAGCGTTATTCAGTCTTGGCCATGGCGGTAATGATGCACAAAAAGTAATGGGAATTATTGCTGCTACTTTAATGGTATATTTTCATGGTGTTGACCCTTCGGCAATTCCTTCCTGGGCACATATTACACTTAACGATGCTGGTAAAATACACGCGATCCCGCATTGGGTTGTTTTTGGTTGCTATGCTGCCATTGGGGCCGGAACATTATCGGGAGGTTGGCGGATTGTAAAAACAATGGGAACCAAAATCACCAAACTTACACCATTTGAAGGTGTTGCTGCCGAAACTGCCGGAGCATTATTGCTTTTCGGTACCGATGCTTTCGGCATCCCAGTTAGTACAACCCACACCATTACAGGCGCTATTATGGGCACCGGGCTTACCAAACGTGTTACCGCAGTGCGATGGGGCGTTACAATAAACCTGCTTTATGCATGGATACTTACAATACCTGTTTCGATGGGTATTGCCGCATTGATTTATTACCTGTTCAACTTTATGGGTTACAATTAAATCTACTTATTATTGCTTTGAGTTTATAAGAGGAGGGCCTAAATGAATATTTAGGCTTTTTTTTGTTATTCATATAAAAAGCCTCTGTCAAAATAGGAGAGGGTGCAAAGGCTTGGATTCTGCGGATTCAAATTTCTTTAGAAGCAGCATTTTTTGTTGGAACTGGACATTTTGAACAAACACGAAATGCATCTTGCATATAAAAAACATTTTATAAAAGCTATATAAACAATTCCAATACGAGAAATACAATGGTGATGCAAAAAAGCATAATTTACTTCAACATATTTCTTATACCATAACCCATAAATAAAAATATATAGTCACATGCACATACAACTGTTCCCATAAATAAAAACATATAGGCACATACATATACTACTGTTCCTATAAGTAAAAACATATAGGCACATACATATACAACTGTGCCCATAATTAAAAACATATAGGCACATATACATACAACTGTGCCCATAAATAAAATTATATGGGCATATATATACGGATGTGTCAATAAATTAAAATTTATATGCCACTATGGCTACTCTGCTTTCAAAGAACTCTGTTGCCCATTTTATCAAATAAAAATATTTTCGCTGTTACTTTCACTCTCCCATATAAAAGAAGCTATGGATGGCATAAATTACCTACCGCCAAAAATCCCCGAACCGATCCTGATTATTGTACTTCCTTCGTCAATAGCCAATAGATAATCGTCCGTCATTCCCATCGATATTTCACGGAAATCGGGTTGTTGCGAAAAATACGAAGTTTTTATTGCTGTAAAATAGTAGTGAAGCATATTAAATTCCTTTCGCACAAGCTGCTGATTATCGGTAAAAGTGGCCATTCCCATAACTCCACAGGGCAAAATATTCCTTAATTCCTGAAACAGGGGATCATCGAGCATACGTTTGGCTTCCTCTATCGAAAAACCGTATTTACTCTCTTCGGTAGCAATATGGAATTGTAGCAAACATGGGATTACTCTGTTCTGCTTTTTTGCTTCTTTGTCTATTTCGGACAACAATTTGAAACTGTCAACACTTTGAACAAGGCCTACATACGGGGCGATATACTTGATTTTATTAGTTTGCAGATGGCCAATAAAATGCCAATCAATATCTGATGCCAAAACCGAATGTTTTTCGTTTAGCTCCTGAGCCTTATTTTCGCCAAACGTTTTATGACCGGTAGCAGTATAAAGTTGCTCGATTAATGTTGCTGGTTTGGTTTTTGAAACAGCCACAATTTTAATATTTGAAGGGACTTTTTCCCTGATAGCTTTAAACCGATCGACGCAATTCATGATTTCTGATTATTATCCTACAAACTTACATGAAATGGGTTGGATTAGCAAAACTATTTTGTAATTTCTTTTCGTGAACAAATTTATTTTTTGTAGTATTGTATCATAATTTGAAAGGACAAATTTGGGGTAGTCTTTAAGCGAAAATTGCCTTAATAAGCGTTATAATAACATGCTGTCTGATTTTTGGGCTTATCACCAGTGAGTAAACTTACACGTTAAAAGAAGTTGGATCCAGGAAATCAAATTATCCACAATTAATTGCTTTTTAAGTAGTTAAAAACAATGAATAGTTTCAATTTCCGATTGTTTTTTTCGGCAAACCAATCCAAGTCTGTAAACTAACGAAAATGAACAAATCACAAGAAAAACCTACATCGAACAAGCACAGACAAAAAAAAATCAGTTTGGTAAGGATCCTGTATATTTACCCAATCGTATTTTTCTTGGTCGGGCTGTTTGCCATTTCTGCCTATTATACTGGCTTACAAATTTTTAGATACCAGAAACAAGTCGAAGAATTAAAAACCGGATTTCCTATAAAACAACGCGCCGAATTAAAGTCGAAAATTTTAGAATTAAAAGATTATGTTTCGTGGGTAAAGACTCATCCTGAGCAATATACGTTGCAACAAATTAGCTATCGCATTAATGAGACGGAGAACTTGTTGAGCAGTTATACCAACGCACAAAATTTTTATAAGGGCGTTTTCCCCGACGATCTGATTGATTCGCTTAACAAACTGAACAATAAATCAGTCCTAAAAGTAACAATATTCAATAGCAATCGAAATATCTTATACCAGGAACTTCCTGTAGCTTCTGGCAAGCAAGGATTATCCAATAATGGGTTATCCAAGCATTTTATTCAGACGGACTATTCCTCCGCCGATTCTTTGATCCGTAAATCGTTCAAAAATAATAGCCTAAATAATTCGTACCTGTTTATTAAAAGCAGCAACTTGCAAGGGTTCAGAATCGGTATTATTTTTTTGGATAATCAAAAGACAAATATTTTAAAAGAATTGGTACTCGATAGCCTGAGTAAAATAAAATACGTCAACAACGAATATGTAATTATCAACACGTTCGAGGGTTATGCACTTTTGTCGAAGGGCATATTGCAAATTCCACCTATCAACATCAGGGACAGCAAGGACACAAACTGGAAAAAGATATTTAACAAAGAACTTGAGTTTGCACAAAATAGCGATGGTGAATACTACACTTATTCTTGGCGCAACCGGATGGATGTGGAACGAATAGAAAAAACCTCATATTTTTCGGGGATAAGTGATTGGGGTTGGATAATTGGTACTGGCTTTTTTACCAATGATATAGAACCTGTAATCAGTACATTAAATACCGAACTATGGAATGAAATATTTTATAATTTAATCCGTTTTTTTGTTTTTCTATTGATCCTCAGTGGATTGGCATATTATACAATGCGTGTTTTTGCCAAGAAAGCAAAATCCAATATCCTGCTTTTTTTGCATTTTTTCAAACGGGCAGCCCAAGGGATGCAAATCATCGATTCGAGCCAACTTACATTTACCGAATTTGATACCTTGGCGCAGGCCGCCAACCAAATGATTTACGAAAGGGAAAGGATAAGGTCGGTACTTTCGGCAGAAAAATCGCGCCTTCGGTATATGATCGAAGCCATCCCAGACCTAATATTCTTTAAGGATGCCGACAGCAAATTCCTCGGTTGCAACAAAGCTTTTGAAAAATACATCAATAAGAAATCGGAGGAAATAATCGGATTAACCGAGTATGATTTGTTCGGTGAATCAGAAGCTTCGGGATATGTACAATCCGACCGGCAAATCATTGATTCGACCGAGCCGATACGTACCACAAACTGGGTGGAATATCCTGATGGACAAAGATGCTTGTATTACACATTAAAAACGCCATATTTCGACTCTGAAAACCATTTGTTGGGAATAATTGGCATAAGCCGCGACATAACCGAAATGGAAGAAACCCGGCAGCGATTAATATTGGCAAAAGATAAAGCCGAGGAATCCGATAAATTAAAAACTGCCTTCCTGGCAAATATGAGCCACGAAATCCGCACACCAATGAATGCCATCATTGGTTTTTCGGATTTGCTTGGCGAAGACGACCTCACCCACGAAGAAAAGATAGATTTCATTTCAAAAATCAAGAGTGCAGGGCGCGCACTGATGGTATTGATAAACGACATTATCGACATTGCCAAAATTGAGGCCGGTCAACTCGTAATATCTGAATCGGTGTGTGATTTGAATCATTTGCTTACTGATCTGCATGGCACTTTCGAGGAATTGAAAAACACTTCTGGCAAACAAAGTATAAGCTTGAATTTGGTCTTGCCCGATCAAACCAAAAAACTTATGGTATTGACCGATCCCATGAGGGTTCAACAAATACTCACCAATTTGTTGGGCAACGCATTGAAATTCACCGAAATGGGGAACATTGAATTTGGATACACTATACAGCAGGAAAAGCTGTCGTTCTATGTTAAAGATACCGGTATTGGTATTTTGCCCGGAAAGCAAAAACTTCTGTTCCAACGTTTTAGCCAGGTAGATCCAAGCACAACACGAAAATATGGAGGCACAGGTTTAGGGCTTGCCATTTCGAAAAACCTATCCGAATTGTTGGGCGGATCCATAGGAATGGATTCAAATCCCGGGAAGGGCTCGTTGTTTTATTTTAACCTGCCATTCAAACCAGTTATAAAAATGGCTGGAAACATAACCCAAGTTGACCTTAATAATGCTGATTGGAAAGGGAAAACAATATTGGTTGCCGAGGATATTATCCAAAACTACCAGCTTATGGAGGCTTTGCTAAAAAGGACAGGAGTGAAAATGCTTCATGCCGTTAATGGACAAATTGCCATTGATATGGTTAAGGCCGAACCCACTATCGACTTGGTGTTGATGGATATACAATTGCCAATAAAAACTGGTTACGAAGCACTTAAAGAAATTTCGGCTTTCAGGCCTACATTGCCATTGATAAGCTATACCGCTTTTGCATTGCCTCACGAACGTGATAAAAGCATAAAAGCTGGTTTCGTTGATTTTATCACCAAGCCAATAAAAACAGATACCCTGATTCCGATGTTAGATAAATATCTACGGAACCAGGGTTGATAAATTTTACAGAAAATTCGGTTTGGTAACTAATCAGTGCCTAAAATGCCTAAAGTTCCTCGTTAATTTGATTTGCTGTATTTTGCAAGTACTTAGGCGTAAATTGTTTTGAAGAATTTTTTCAGTTTTGTGGATTAAAGTTAATGTCTTTTTACCAAGTATTAAGATTACCGGAATGTATTGCTGCTGACTTTAGGCATTTTAGGCACTTTAAGTACTTTAAGTACTTTCAAAACAGCTAAACTTTAATGGGGTCAAAAGCTATCCGGTTTTTAATCGAGCAGATGCACAACCAAGCCGCTGCGGAGTTTTGGTTCGAACCAAGTGGTTTTAGGTGGCATTATATTTCCGGTATCGGCAATATCAATAAGTTGTTTCATCGATACCGGATACAAGGCAAATGCAGCCTTCATTTCTCCGCTATCCACACGTTTTTGAAGTTCGCCCAAGCCGCGGATTCCGCCTATAAAGTCAACCCTTGTTGACGTTCGCAGATCTTTGATGTCGAGGATATGATCCAAAACCAGACTGGAAAGTATGGTAACATCAAGTACACCAATGGGATCCGTGTCGTTATAAGTTCCTTCTTTAGCTGTTAACGAATACCAATTCCCACCCAGGTACATGGCAAAATTATGCAAGCAACAGGGCGAATATATTTCGCTACCTTTATTTTCGACAATAAAAACTTCTTCAAGCTTATGTATCAATTCAGGGCTGCTAAGATTATTCAAATCTTTTACCACGCGGTTGTAGTCGATAATCTTTAGCTGGTTATCAGGAAAAAGTACCGACATGAAAAAATTATATTCTTCGGTGCCGTTGTGGTTCGGGTTATTTTTACGTTTTTCCTGCCCTACAAGTGCGGCGGCGGCGGTGCGGTGATGTCCATCGGCTACATAAAGGCTTGGGATTTCGTTAGCGAAAATCTCAATAATTTTATCCATGGTTGCTTTGTCGTCAATTGTCCAGAAATGATGGCCAAACCCTTCATCGGAAACAAAATCATAGACTGCTTGGTTTTTTGAAACTATTTTTTCAACTATCGAATCAATATTTTTATTGGCTGGATAAGAGAAAAATACAGGTTCCACATTCGCATTTGTGATCCTTACATGTATCATCCTATCTTCTTCCTTATCCTTGCGGGTAAGTTCATGCTTTTTGATAATGTTATTGAAATAATCCTCGATACTGGTGCAGCCGACAATTCCAAATTGTGTGCGCCCGTTCATGGTTTGCGCATAGATGTATAATTTATCTTCGGCATCCTGTACAAGCCAACCTTTATTTTTAAAGTCAGCAAAATTTTCTACCACTTTATCATACACCTCTTGTCCATGAACATCAACATCGGCAGCCAAATCAATTTCGGCCTTTGTTACCTTGAGGAGCGAATATGGGTTGCCTTTGGCTTCGGCGCGGGCCTCTTCCGAATTAAGTACATCATAAGGCCTTGATGCTAATTGTTTTACTATCTCAACAGGAGGACGTAAACCTTTAAATGCTTTAAGTATTGCCATTGTTTATGAGTTTATTTCAACTTCAAATTTAATGTAGTTTTCACACGCAAAATAATGCAATAGAATTGAATGAAACAACAAGAAAATAAAAAAAAACCAATGGGTATCTTGGCCATTGGTTTTTAAATGAAAAAAGGCAGAAGAACCTGATTATCAATCATCGTCGTTATCAACAATGCCGGCAGAACGCTGAAGCGATCCTATTAAAGCACCGAGCATTTTGGTCATTTCCATTAACTGGTTGCGCGAGTCGTCCAATTCCTTGGTCGTAAACAAATGCTGCCTCGAAGCCATCGCACTATGAACAACACATTCTCGGACCGAACTTTTAGCCATTTTGAGGTAATGGATAAATTGAGGTTTGTTGCGTGCCGAACCTTCGGCAATATGCAAAGCTATAGCTTGAGCCGAATTGTAGAAATGGGAAGCTAATGAAATCTTTCCTGATTCGGAAAATTCGTTAACATTTCTATACACCCAATCAATGTAATCAAGGGCTTTCATGTATATCCGCAAATCTTCGAAGCGAAAAAAAGTTGCAGTTTTGTCGGTTTCAGTTTCCATGTAGTAAGTGGTTTTTGGTTAAAAAAAATCTGTTGCACATCAATTGTTAGCACCTTCAAAATTTTCAGCTAATGTATGAAGAATTAAACAAAAAAACAAAAAAGTTGTTCGTTGATAATTCCAATCGAAAAGGGTAATTCCGGTTTTCACAAATTTCACCAACAGGAATTTCCTATTTTCGAATAGATTCAAAATGTTTCCATCAGCACCTAAATCATTGAACAACTATTTGTTAACTTGAAATGTTTTATCTCCAGTGTTGAAAAAATCTACAATTTGCCTTGCTGCAGCCAAGCCTGCATTGTTGTTGGCTTCGGAGGTTTGAGCGCCCATTTTTTTAGGCGAAAAGAAAAATCTCCCCGTATATTTTTCAGCAATCAGGCTTTTACAATCAGGTTCCACATCCGACATATATTTAAAATCGGACCTTTCGGCAAACATTTTCAACAAGCCTTCTTCGTCAACCACTTCCTTGCGGGCTGTGTTCACCAAAGTTGCACCTTTTGGCATGAGCGAAAGCAAATCGTAGTTTATCGATTTCTTGGTTTGTGCATTTGCTGGGATATGTAACGAAACGTATTGGCATTTTTTGTACAAATCGCTCACATTGTCAACATATTGGATACCTTCTGCTTCCATGCTGCTTTTATCAACAAACGGGTCGAAGGCCAATATTTCCATCCCAAAACCACGGGCGATTGTTGCTACTGCCTTGCTTACATACCCAAAAGCATGCAATCCAAGTTTTTTGCCTTTAAGTTCGGAGCCTGATGAACCGTTAAAATTATTGCGGGCAGCAAAAACCATCATCCCGATAGCCAATTCTGCAACGGCATTGGAATTCTGACCAGGCGTATTCATCGCAACCACACCATTTTCTGTCGCTTTTGCAAGGTCGATGTTATCATAGCCGGCACCTGCACGAACAACGATTTTTAGTTTTTTGGCAACTTCAAACACATCTGCATCAACAATATCGCTTCTAATTATTATTGCATCGGCATCAGCGGAAGCTTGTAAAAACTCGCTCTTTTGCGAATAATTTTCAATCAAGGCCATTTCGAAACCTGCTTCATCAATTATTCTTTTTATTCCTTCAACAGCAGCTTTGGCGAATGGTTTTTCGGTGGCAACTAATATTTTTTTCATTTTTTCGGGATTAAGTTTGTAAACTTCTGAAAATTCTTGGTTGGCATTTTTAATCTTGAAAGAAAGAGGCAAGTTAAGAGAAATTGGATAATCCCAAATTTTCTTTCGATAACTTGCC
>CAIRHD010000460.1 GCA_903878265.1 uncultured Bacteroidales bacterium
AACTCCCATAAAAATTAATCCTGACTTTTTTGATAGATTGACTGGTAAATATGATTTTGGAAATAATTACACAATTGAGATAGTAAAAGAGAATGACAGATTGTTTATATTGACGCCTTATATGCCTAAATACGAGTTGCTGCCCACAAGTGAATTAGATTATTTTGCGATGGAAGTTGCAAGTAAGATTTCGTTCATTTTAAACAAAGAGGGTAAAGCTGAGTCGTTAAATTCAACATTTGACGGAATGATTCTACCGGCTAAAAGGCTTGTTGACTGACAGATTGTGAACTGAAAAAATAACGCCGCCCAATAAATAGGACTTCTTATGGCACGCAGTGCCCAGCATGAAGTCCTATTTGTTATTGATAGTTATGTGTATTTTCACCTTTCAACCACCACCATTTTAATAGGTATCAAAGAAAAGTCAAGAGACATCCCCCAAAATCCTTAGAACCACCAATTACCCACTTCTAACCCAAAAACTTCAGTAACCAGTTTCTTTGCATTTGTTTCGTCCGAAAAACGATTTTGAAGCAATGCCGCCCTAGCAAGCAATTGGTCTTGATCAAATTCTGTTTTGTAAAGCGAATTGATTTTCAGTTTCATTTCTGCGGAGTTGTCAGCAATCTCACAAAGGTTTTCGAGTCCAGTACCTGCCAACATTTTCTGGTTTACAAGCATCCAGCGGCCATTATACAGTGTATTCAGCAATTTCAGTTTCAAACCTGTTGCCTGAAAAGTTACCAAAACATTGATTTGGGCATTTGCTACCAAAGCTTCCATTTCAGCTTGTGGCGGGTTTGCAATAAGTTCGATATGTTTATGGCCGGCAACCAGCTTTTTCAATGATTCCGAAGGGTTGAGACCAGCAATTTTTAACGGGACATCCAAATCGTTAAATACTTCTTTTACCAAATATTCGGCGGCAAGTGCATTTTCGCCAACCGATAAATTTCCGTGGTACAAAACATAAGCCCCTTTGCCAGGCAAACTGTGAACTTCGCTGTTACCATGAAAACTCGGTAAATAAACAACCTTTTTATAGGGCAATTGCTCCATCAGATATTCGCGGTCGGTTTGGGAAACGACAAACATTATTCCGGCACGTCTTAGTTGATTCTGAAAGAGTTTCAATTTGATGCTTTCGATAAGGAAAAAGGCTTTTTTGCCTATATTTTTCTCCGTTTTAAAAAGGTTGAAGTAATAATGGTGTTCGATATTGCTTTCGCGATAAATCAATGCGCGGCCGTACAATGCTTTGTGTGCGAGGTAATAGCAACTATGAAGGCCTTCGAAAAGAATCGGGTATTTATCAGCAGTAAGATCTTTTAAAAGTGCTTCCGATTTTCGGCTTTCAACAATGTAAGGCTTGACCGAAAGTTGTGAAACAAACCCGGTTTCGCGTGGGTAATAAGCAACCGTTTCGCAATATGCATTAAGTTCCGGAGCTTGCGGCCTATCGTACTGAAAGCAATGAAGATGAATTTTGACGCCTTGGGCGTGCAGTGCTTTCAGTTTGTAAAAAACATCGATCACTCCACCATAATTCGCAGGATATGGAATGCTGAAAGCAACAATGTGCAAATGGTTTTCAGGCATAAGAGGTGAATATATCGATTAGTGTTTTCTTTTCGTTTTCCCAATTAAGTTCGGCGGCAGCTTTTTTGGTGTTTTCTTTGTAAAAAGCCAAACGGATTTCGTCCTTCAACAGATTGTCGATGGTGGCGGCAATATGCCGTGGATCGTGGTTTTCGATAAAAGTACCGATTTGATAATGTTCGATTATATTTTTCAGTTCTACCAAAGGGGTTGCCAACACTGGCACACAGGCATACATATAATCAAAAAGCTTATTTGGCAAACTGAACCTGTAATTGATATTTGTGTCCTTATCAATGGTAAGCCCAATATCGGCATTGGCGGTATATCCAGCAAGTTTTTCCGGGGTTTGCCGTGGAACGAAAATCACCTTGCTTTGAAGCGAAAGTTCGACGACCATTTTTTTCAACACAGGAAGCACATCGCCGCCGCCAACAATCAGAAGCAACACATTATCAATATATTGCATTGCTTCAACCGCTTCTTCGGCGCCGCGTTGCACATTTATGCCCGAACCTTGCAGAAGGACAATTTTTCTATCTGTTGGCAAGCCAAGGCTTGTGCGATCAGGGATTTCAACGCTTTTATTTTGTCGCGGTATATTCCTGACTATTTTAAAATGCTTGTGGTATTCATCTTCAAAAAGCTTGGCAATACTGGAATTGACCGTGATGCAATCTTTTAACCTTGGCACTATTGTTTTTTCGATCCATTTCCACACCCGCTGCACTTTTGGCCTATCCACCAATTCGGGGGTTTGCGTAAAATATTCATGGCTATCGAAAACAATGGGGATACGTTTCAGTTTGTGAACTAGGTAATTAGGCAAAAGGGTATCCAAATCATTACTCACCAACACATCGGCGGGTCTCGAAAGCAAAAGGAAGAAAAGCCTGATATTGTATTCGGCATAAAACAAAGGCCCTTTTTCCCAAAGCAACCTCATCCGCAGGGTTTCGTAATCGCGAGCAGGCATGCGCGGGCTGTCGGTTTTTTGTCTGCCAACCATCAGGACTTCAAATCCCAGATCGGTGAGCACACAAGCAGTTTTGTCCACACGCTGGTCGGTAACCAGATCGCTTATTACCGAAATTATCGCCTTTTTTCTCTTCTTCATGGTTTCAAATACTATGCGAAAGTAAAGTTTTCGGACGAATTATTGGTAATTACACCAAATATTGAGTTGGTTGGTTTAATTTTGCCATTGTTGTGAGTAGGATTTTCTACTTCCATAAAGTGCAAATATCCCTAATTAAAAGTAAATTAGTTCATAAGATGGAGCAAACCCCTTATATTAAAGAAAATGTGTCGCTCCGCCGCTTCAATACTTTTCATATTGATGCAACAGCCCTTTATTTTATTGAAGTGAATGATTATAAGCAACTTAGTGAGCTTATTGAATCAGATTTCCTGAATAAAAACCCTCATTTATTGCTTGGTGGTGGAAGCAATTTGCTTTTTACAAATAATTTCAATGGGATTGTAGTACAAATTAAAAACAAAGGAATTGAAAGCTTTAACAGCACGGATAATACAGTTTTGGTTAAAGCAGCAGCAGGCGAAAACTGGCACGAATTTGTTGCTTATTGCGTTGACAAGGGTTTTGGTGGCCTTGAAAATCTTTCGTTGATTCCTGGAAATGTGGGAAGTTGCCCTATCCAAAACATTGGAGCTTATGGTGTTGAAATAAAAGATTGTTTTTATTCGCTTGAAGCTATTGACTTGAAAACGGGTGAATTGAAAACATTTCATGCTATTGATTGTAATTACGGTTACCGCTATAGTATTTTTAAAGGTGAATTAAAAGGAAAATTTGCAATTTGGTCGGTAACATTCCAATTGAACCTTAACCCTGTTGTGCATGTTGAATACGGTGCAATTAAACACGAATTGGAAGCGAAGGGAATTGAAAATCCAGGTATTAAGGATGTAAGTGAAGCCGTTTGCACCATCAGGCGGAGCAAATTACCTGATCCCGAAATACTTGGCAATGCAGGCAGTTTCTTTAAAAACCCAACAGTTGACCTGAAATTTGCCAATAAACTTCGGGAATCCTTTCCGAAATTAGTTTCCTATCCCTTAACTGACGGCAATGAAAAACTAGCTGCCGGCTGGTTAATTGAACAATGCGGATGGAAAGGGTTTCGCGAAGGCGATGCTGGAGTACACGAAAATCAAGCCCTTGTGCTGGTAAATTATGGAAATGCAAAAGGAAGCCAGATACTTACCCTTGCCTATCGGGTTCTAAACTCTGTTTATGAACGGTTTGGGGTAAAATTGGAGATGGAAGTAAATGTGATTTGATTAGCAATCAAATTGCATTTGTCAATTTCATGAACACATTCAAGATATCCCACTGCACTCACCTCTGATGCACAACCTTCCAACCACTAACACCCAACACCTAAACCCCAACTCCAAACCGCACCAATGACCCCGAAAAAACGCATTGCATTCCATACTTTAGGCTGTAAACTTAATTTTTCCGAAACGAGCACCATTTCGAGGCAGTTTGGAATTGCTGATTTCGAAATTGTTGACTTTGGGGAACAAGCAGATTTTTATGTAGTTCATACTTGTTCAGTTACCGCCGTTGCAGAAAAGAAGTGTAAAACAGCCATCAAACAAGCGCATCGCCGAAACCCTCATGCTCAAGTTGCGGTTATTGGCTGCGCGGTCCAGGCAAATCCGGAAATGTTCGGCACTATGGAAGGAGTGAGTTGGGTTTTGGGCAACCAAGATAAATTCAAACTTGGCGAAATTGTATCAAACGCAAGCCTTTTTAATATGGATATTACCGAAGTACATAGCATTAGCCTTGTTTCCGAAATATCTAAAACCAAAGAATTTATCCCGTCTTATTCCATTGGCGATCGTACACGTTCCTTTTTCAAAGTACAGGACGGTTGTGATTATTTCTGCACATATTGTAGCATTCCCTTTATGCGTGGCCGCAGCCGCTGCCAAAACGTGGAAAACACCATGAAAGTTGCACGCGAAATTGCAGCGACAGAATTGAAAGAAATTATCCTAACCGGTGTTAATATTGGCGATTTCGGGAGGCATACCAACGAGACTTTTTTGGATTTACTCAAACAACTTGCTATTCTACAGGGAATTGACAGGATACGGATTTCATCCATCGAGCCTGAATTATTGAGCGACGACATCATTGAACTTGTTTCGGCTTCAACTAAACTGCTTCCGCATTTCCACATCCCATTGCAAAGTGGTAGCGACAAAATATTGATGTTGATGAAACGGAAATACCTGCGCGAAGTGTTTGCAAACCGGGTAATGCGGATCAAGGAATTGATGCCGGATGCTTTTATTGCTGCTGATGTAATAGTTGGTTTCCCTGGCGAAACAAGTGAAGATTTTGAGGATGCCTGTGCTTTTATCGATAGCCTCGATATTACTTTCCTTCATGTGTTCACCTATTCGGAAAGACCGGGAACAAAAGCCTTGATGATGGACGGAAAGGTTGACGAACGCGAAAAACGTCGCCGCAGCCAAAGGTTACACCAAATATCTGAATCGAAAAAACATGAGTTTTACAGCAGACAAATCGGGAAATCAGCAGAAGTACTTTGGGAATCGGATAACATAAAAGGGTTTATGCATGGGTTTACAGGCAATTATGTAAAAGTCAGGACCCCTTTTGATCCATTGCTGATCAATCAGATTACTGCTGTTAAAATTACTGATGTGAACGATGACGATACTTGTAGCGTTAAATTTTAGTCTGCAATTTTTCGCAAAACTGTTTCTAACAAAGAAATTGTTAGGAAAAACACTCACTCCCCAAACATAAAAACAACTAATAAAATGGACTATAAAAACATCTGCCTCGAAGTTATCGCCCTAGCGAAGGAAACCGGCACTTTTTTCCTCAAGGAAATCCATCAGGTAAAAACCTCGGACATTGAAGTTAAAGGCTTGCACGATTTTGTGAGTTATGTTGATAAAACAGCCGAAGCCTGTATTGTAAAAAGGCTTACGGAAATATTGCCAGAAGCAGGTTTTATAACCGAAGAACAGACTGCAACCCATCGCGGCGAACGTTTCAACTGGATTGTTGACCCATTGGACGGAACAACCAACTTCCTGCACCACATACCATTGTATTCGGTTAGCATTGCTTTGATGGAAGACGATAAGATTGTGGTTGGGGTAGTTTATGAACCAAATTTAGATGAGTGTTTCTTTTCGTGGAAAGGCGGTAAAGCCTATTTGAATAAGAAAGAAATTCATGTTTCGGACCAAACCGAAATGAAGAATACACTTTTAGCAACCGGATTTCCATACAACGATTTCGGCAGATTGGATGGATATATCGAGCTTTTTACTTGGTTTGCACGTAATACTTCCGGATTAAGGCGTTTAGGTTCTGCTGCCGTTGATTTGGCCTATACGGCATGTGGGCGTTATGAGGGTTTTTACGAATATGGGCTTCACCCTTGGGATGTAGCAGCCGGAGTCTTCGTGGTGCAACAAGCAGGAGGAACAGTAACAGATTTTAAAGGTGAAGGAGATTACATATTTGGCGGCGAGCTTTTGGCATCCAATACATTGTTGCACAATCCATTGCTTGATGCTGTGAAAGCACATTTTAGCAATTGATGAGAAATTTAAATAGCTGAATAACACAATCGTAAACATTATCCATATATTTGCTTGCTAATCATTTGTAAATGAACACCACAGAAAAACCAAAACAAGAGCTTGTAGAAGGAGAAACAGCATTTCGCGACAGCCCGCAGCGCAGCCTTATGAAAACTATCACATACAGAGTTTTCGCTTCTGGTGCAATGTTCGTGGCCATTTTTATTTATTCCCACGAATATCAGAGCCTTTCGCTTGGTGAAAGCATCGGAAATGCAGGTTTTATTGCCATCATCGAGTTTGGGATCAAGCTATTCATCTATTATGTTCACGAACGGATTTGGTCGGGAATAAGATGGGGAAAATACTGGCGGCGGCATTATTGGGCAAGGCGTGCCTGGAAACGTGCTTATCGCAAAGCACATAAATAGTTTCTCTATTGCTCAAACTATCAATTTAAAAAGCACAACGATTAGATACAGAATATCAAATAACTTGATTTTCAAAATATTGAAGCGAATACAAGCATTTTTTTTACAGCAGTCCTTTACATCAAAAATCGGAGATAATGGCACGTTTTAATTGCCTCAAAACATCCACCTTAATAATAATTGCTTTTTTCCTCTCGCTTTGCGAGCTTAAAGCACAATTGCCGCAAACCCCCAAAAAATCGGTGTATGTTTTCAGGATAAACGATGAAATTGGGAAGCCAATGTGGTTTAAAACAAAGAAAGCCCTACAAGATGCATCGGATAAAAAAGCCGATATAATCCTGATTCAGATGAATACGTATGGAGGCTTGCTGGAATCGGCCGATTCGATACGTACTGCCATATTGAACACGAAAACGCCTGTGTGGGTTTTTATCGACAACAATGCAGCAAGCGCCGGAGCTTTGATTTCGATTGCCTGCGACAGTATTTATATGCGAGAAGGGGCGAATATTGGTGCCGCTACAGTTGTTAACCAAACTGGCGAACAATTGCCCGACAAATACCAGTCGTACATGCGGTCGCTTATGCGAAGTACCGCCCAAGCCACAGGTCGCAACCCCGACATAGCACAGGCAATGGTTGACCCACGCATTCATGTAGAAGGCGTGAACGATTCGGGGCAAGTGGTAACTTTTACCACACAGGAAGCCATGAAACACGGATATTGCAACGCCATGGCTGAAAAAATTCGTGAGGTGATGTCAAAGGCTGGAATTACAAATTACACCATACAGGAACAGCAACTTACAGCTACCGACAAACTTATTGGTTTCTTTATTTCACCAATTGTTGCCGGGATACTGATTATGATAATTATTGCCGGTATTTATTTCGAGTTTCAATCGCCGGGAGCCACATTCCCAATACTGACAGCAATAATTGCCGCCCTACTTTATTTTGCGCCACACTACCTCGAAGGCTTGGCCGACAATTGGGAAATCTTGGTTTTTGTTGCCGGTGTAATCCTGTTGGCGGTCGAGATATTTGCAATTCCGGGATTTGGCGTAACAGGGATTTTAGGGATATTTTTTATGGTTATGGGATTGACCCTGGCCATGATCGACAATACTTATTTTGAATTCAGCCAAAGCGCACTGGCGAAACTTGGCGAAGCCTTTTTCATAGTGGTAATTTCATTCTTTATATCCATTGCAGGTTCAATTTACCTCACCAAAAAGCTTTTCACCGGGAAAACATTTTTTGGCGATCTTGCCCTTATAACGACCCAGGAAAAGAAGGAAGGGTTTACTTCGGCGGATGCAAGTTATATTGACTTAACCGGCAAAACCGGGATTGCAAACACCATGTTGCGACCAGCCGGTAAGGTGATAATTGATGGGATGCTGTACGATGCAACCGCACTTACTGGCTATATTGATAGAGGCGAACCAATCGAAGTGGTAAAATACGAAACGGCGCAGCTTTTTGTGCGGAAACATAAGTTAGAGGTTTGAGGATACTCCAAAAAGGCTTATTTGCCACAAATTGATACACAAAGCCTTCCAAAGTGATACGACTGCGTTTAAGGGCTATTTATTATCCGCAGGTTTTCGATCAATTCTGTTTCGTTGAAATTTATTGGATCACTAATTTCTTTGTGCTAATACCAAATTTGTTTTGTAATTCAACAAGATACATGCCTCTTGACAGATTGCTTATATCTATATCAATCCTCTCTTGATTCTGGAATTTAGCACTAATTATCCGCTTGCCCTGAAGGTTGAAGATATAAACATTGGTCTCACAAAACGTATTCAATTGCCTGGTTATCGATATTTTGTTTCTCGCTGGATTGGGGTAAAGGCTGAACTGTTCTTCAATTTGATTTACTTTTTGGTCCAAAATAATCCCTCCATTGTATGTCCTCAATATGGTGCCATTATATCCAATAGCGTATCCATTGTCTACATCAATAAAATATACTGCGTTTAAATCGTGCTGGTTAATATTATTACTTGATGAAGCCCAAGTATCGCCACCATCGAGGGTGTTATAAATATAGCCCCAATCACAAACTATATATCCTGTATTGGCATTTGTGAAGCACACCGAACTAATGGTTAAGGTGCCGGTTCCGCTAACGATTTTCGACCAGGTAGCACCTCCATTTATGGTTTTTAATAATATACCATACCCACCTGTTGCAAAACCTACAGTATCGTTCGGGAAACAGATTGACAACAAGCCTATATTGGTATTAGAGTTTTGGAGCGACCAAGTTGCTCCGCCATCAATTGTTTTAAGGATTGTTCCATCCATACCTGCTACATAACCTACATCTGCATTTGTAAAAACAACCGACATTAGTTCTTTAGTGGTCCCGCTGTTCAAACCAGACCAGGAGTTCCCAGCGTTTGTTGTTTTTAATATGGTTCCGGAAGATCCAACTGCATAGCCGGTATTTGTATTTGTAAATATTACAGATTTCAAATGCTTACTTGTACCACTTGTTAGATAATTCCAGGTAATACCTCCATCAATGGTTTTTAGGATTGTACCCTGGCTGCCAACGATATATCCTGTATAAATATTGGTAAAACAAACCGAAGACAGGATATAATTATTGCCAAGGGATTGGACAGACCAATTTGTTCCTGAATTTTCTGTTTTCAGGATTATGCCACCATCTCCAACGATATAGCCATTATTGGCATCGATAAAGAACACAGATTGGAGGTCGCTTGTGGTGGATAAATTAGAAATACTGCTCCAATTTAGCCCTGAATTTTCGGTTTTTAAAATATTCCCATACGAGCCTACAACAATGCAAGTGTTAGAAACATTGAAATCAACAGAAAGCAAGGGGCCAATAGCTGTGGTTGAAAGGCTCCAAGTGTTTCCGCCATTGATTGTTCTATATACATCTCCTTCGATACTAACTACAATTCCTGTGTCTGCATCAAAAAAAATACTTGAAGTTAAATTCTGGGAGCCGAGGTTAAAGGTATTGTCCCAGTTCAGGCCACCATCAGTAGTTTTGAGTAGGGTTCCGTTATTTCCGGCTATATAACCTACATTCGCGTTGCAGAAATAAACAGAATTTAGATTATAGAACGAAATTGGAACAAATGGCAGCGCGGCCCAGTTGGTACCTCCATTTATTGTATGAAACAATGTGCCATTATCGCCAACAACAAATCCATTATCAGCATTTGTGAAAAACACTGATTGGAGATTTTCAGTTGTAAATGCAGGCAAAGGTACCCAATTGTCGCCTCCATCAATAGTTTTTAGCACAGTACCACTATAACCTGTTATATAGCCTAAATTTGCATTTACTAAGATAACCGTTGTTAATTGTTCGTGTAATCCCATTGATAAATCAGACCAGGACAAGCCCCCATCATTTGTTTTGAGGATGGTTCCATACGTATGCCAGGAACCCCCAACCACAATACCAGTATTGGCATTGACGAAGAAAACGGAATTTAATGGCGTTGTATTTTCAAGGGATAAATTACTCCAACTATCGCCTTTATCAGTTGTTTTAAGTATTGTACCGCAAGCACCTACAGCAAACCCTGTATTTTCATCAGCAAAGCATACATCATGTAATTCGTTTCCTTGAGGAAACGGGTTTTGCCAAGCCCATTGTGCGAATGAAATATTTGAAATCAAAGTGATTGCCGAAATTAAAATGGCAATTTTCATTTTGTGAATTTTTTCAGATACCATGGACTATAAAGTTTTAAGGTTGGCTACTGTTGTAAATATGTTGAATGTATTTAAACTTGCCATAACGGCTGAGACTAAAACAAGTGGCTGATTTTAAGCCTCCCTCCAATGCCCGCCACAATATGCTGCTTGGTACTAAGCTATCAACAAGCACGGATGTTTGTGTGGGCCACGAAACCTCAAATAATATGCTCAGATTGGTTTGCAGCTTATTTTCTTTTTAATTTCATCCTACTTCCTTTTACCACACGGAAGGATCCATGCGGTACCGGGGTTTATCGGCGAAAAGAAAATGCTAACGGTGAATATTAAGTTAAACATTAAGTTGACATAAGGAACCGTGTTTGTTCATATCCTGGTACTAAAGATATAAATCTTGCTAATTTATTTTTATATCCTCAATCACCTCAAAACCTGCCGCCGAATTCAGTTTTTTAACAAGTTTGCTGCGCTGATAGGTGAGTTCTTCGCGCAGGGCGGCTGAATCAACCTTTACAAATAGGGTGCGGTCCTTAACATACATTTGGTTGGTATGCCGCGAAATAAGTTTGCCCGTAACTTCTTCCCATGCACCTATCAGCTTGGTTTCGTTCAGTTTGGTTTGCAGGTTGTTGTCCTTTAAAAATGCCTCAATAGCATCCTTTAACAGTATTTCGTTCGATTTTTTCAAGGCTGAAGTTTTATTAAATGTGCCATGCTTATTCCTGTCCGCTAATATTTAAACTCCACATTTCCGCCCGAAATTTCAAACACACGGTGGTTGATGGCCACTTTTTCAAAAGTCCGCCGTATGCGTTCTGGCTCCGTATCGGTAATAAATACCTGACCAAAACTATCGTTATCAACCAATTGAATTATTTGTTGCACACGGCTTGGGTCGAGTTTATCAAAAATATCGTCGAAAAGCAAAATCGGTTTTAACCCGATCAGGTCGCGGGTAAAATCGAATTGTGCCAGTTTTAGCGCTACTGCGAATGACTTTTGCTGCCCCTGCGAACCGAACTTTTTTACAGGATACCCTTCGAGGTTAAACGTAAAATCATCTTTGTGTGTGCCCGATGTTGAATATCTGAGTGCCTGATCCTTGGCAAAAGCCTCGTTGGTTACATCAAGGTACGAATTATCAATAAGTTGCGATTCGTATTCGATGCTTACCCTTTCAGAACCTCCACTTATAAACTCGAAATAATGTCTAAAAATGGGAGCAAACCCCTCAAGGAAGACTTTGCGCTTGCTGCTGATATTTGTGGCAGGTGCCATCATTTGCTCGTCTATCAACAGGAGCAAATCCCTATCAACCTGCCGCCTTTCGGCAAATTGTTTCAATAAACCATTCCGCTGTTCGAGCAAACGGTTGTAGCGGATTAGGTTGTCGAGATAGGGCTTGTCGAATTGGGAAATTACCGAATCAATAAATTTGCGGCGTATGTCACTACCTTCATTTATTAGGTCGCGGTCGTAAGGCGAAACCATCACGCAAGGGAACTGGCCAATATGGTCCGAAATCTTGTCGTAATCCTTCTGGTTGATGCGGAATTGCTTTTTTATTCCAAGTTTTTGAATGCAACTTACCTGGTTTGCAAGGCCGCCATTGCGTTGAAAGGAACCATGTATGGCAAAAAAAGCTTCCCCATGGCGTATGTTTTGTTGGTCAACCGAATTGAAGTAGCTTTTGGTAAACGAAAGGTAGTAAATGGCATCCAATAAATTGGTTTTCCCTGCACCGTTGTTGCCGACAAAACAATTTATCTTATCGGAGAAAGCCATTTCCTGCTCTCCATAATTTTTAAAATTGATGATTTTCAGTGTGTTGATATGCACAATATCGTACTTATTCAGATTTAGGATCCTATTTTCTCATGTACAAAATTAGTGTTTATATTGCTTTAGCAGCGAATTAGTTTGGGGCTAATCGATATGCATTTTAGGAAACTCTATGGTTGAGGCAAACTAAGGATTGATAACAAAAGTTTCGATATAGCTGGCAACTTGTTCGATTAACCAGCCAGGGGTTGAGGTAGCGCCGCTTACGCCAACAGTTTCATGATTCACAAACCACTGAGGGTCAATATCGCCTAAGTTGCTGATATAATATGATTTTGGGTTGATTTGCTTACAAATACCAAAGAGATAGGCTCCATTTGCGCTATTGTTTCCCCCGACAAAAATTACCACATCATTCTCACCGGCGAAAACCCTCAATCCCGAAATGCGACCCGAAACCTGTCTGCAAACGCTTTTTGTAATGATTAAATCTGAATTAGTTGCTTCAATCATGTTTTTTTGAACCAAGGCCGCAATCGACTGATACATTTCGGCATCCATGGTAGTTTGTGAAAATAGCCTGACTGGTTTTGTAAAATCAATTTTTGTCAGATCACTCTCCTTGCTTACGATTATTGCCGTATTTCCAGCATTGCCGTTCAAGCCTGCAACTTCCGCATGACCTGGTTTCCCAAAAATAACAACCTGAGCATTTGAATCTTTTCCAGACCGAAAACTATCATTTATTTTTTGTTGCAATTTAGTAACAATAGGACATGTTCCATCAATAATATTTATATCAAAGTCCTTTGCAGTTTGAAAAGTTATTGGCGGTTCCCCGTGCGCTCTAAAAAAAACCGTGCTGCCTTTTAAAGTATTCAATTCAGAATGGGAAACCACTTTCAGCCCTTTCGACTTGAGCAAATCCATTTGCGCCTCGTTATGCACCATTTCGCCGAGGCAAAACACAGTTTTTCCTGCACGAAGTTCGTCATCAGCCAAATGTATCGCATGGTTTACACCGAAACAAAACCCCGAATCGGGATCAATAGTAACTATCATGGAAGTGTATCGAATAAAGAGCGAAAGTACAAAAATGAAAGCATCATCTTTCAAAAAATCGACCGATTCCATTTAAGGGCAAACCTCAAAAGTAGTAAAGGCACACCCATCTGTTTTTTTTATGATTCAAAGGTGAGCCTAATCCGAGAAGGTGCTAATGGCGACTTTCAAAATAAATGCTTCAAAACGGAATAAGAATTTCTCCATATGAACTTATAGCTTTTGTAAAAAGAACTCAATTCCTGAGTATAACCTTTCGCAAACTTATCGTCCATAAGGCACTTCGGCAAATATGCTTTCGGAGTGGACTCAATTTTCAAATTATTTCATTTAGCTTTCATATAAATAAACGGTATCATCATTTCTTCCATCGAAATTCCGCCGTGCTGAATGGTGTCGCGGTAATAGGAAACATAGTGGTTGTAGTTGTTTGGATAGGCAAAGAAATCGACACCACGGCAAAAAACGTACGACGAACTCACGTTGGTACGCGGGAGGAATGCTTCGGCAGGGTTTTTCACCTCGAACACTTCGTTTTTGTTATAGTTGAGGCTACGCCCATTTTTGTAACGAAGGTTGGTATTGGTTGCACGGTCGCCGATTACCTTCACTGGATTGCCAACCCGTACCGAACCATGATCGGTGGTGATGATCAACGGTATTTTTTTTGCCGCCAGGAATTTGATAATATCCAGCAATGGCGAATGCTCGAACCAACTTACCGTAAGCGAGCGGTAAGCAGGTTCGTCGTCGGCAAGTTCGCGGATAACTTCCATTTCGGTACGGGCATGTGAAAGCATATCCACAAAGTTGTAAACCACCACATTAAAGCGGTTTCCCATCAAGTTGGGAAGCGAATCCACCAATTTGCGCCCGGCATTGAGGTTCAGTATTTTTGTGTACGAATACTTGATGTCCTGCCCGAACCGTTTCAGGTTTTCGCCAAGCAACTCGCCTTCAAATTGGTTTTTGCTGCCTTCTTCATCTTCATCGATCCAATATTTTGGATATTTTTTAGCTATTTCGCTTGGCAAAAGCCCAGAAAACAATGCGTTGCGGGCATATTGGGTGGTGGTAGGCAGTATGCTGTAATACAAACTGTCGCTTTCGACACGGTAGTATTCTTCAAAAATCGGTTGCAACATTTTCCATTGGTCGTAACGCAGGTTGTCGATCAATATCATAAACATCGAGCTGTTTTCCTTTATCAAAGGCAACACTTTTTCGCGGAACAAAGTATGCGACTGCACAGGTTTCTCGGCTACACGGCCATTAAGCCAATCCAAATAATTCCGTTCTATATATTTGCAGAACACATTGTTGGCCTCCACTTTCTGCGAACGCATAATATCAACAATGCCTTGATCCTGTGCTTTTTCGAGTTCAAGCTCCCAGTAAATCAGCTTTTTATATATTTCCACCCATTCATTAAAATCGAGGCGGTTGCTTATTTCCATGCCAATGTTGCGAAACTGTTGTTGATAAGCATGTGTGGTTTTTTCGCTTACCAAGCGCTTGTTGTCCAAATTCTTCTTCACGCTCAGTAAAATCTGCTTTGGATTGACTGGCTTTATCAAATAATCGGAAATGCTGGCACCAATGGCATCTTCCATGATGTGTTCCTCCTCACTTTTCGTGATCATGATCACCGGAAGGTTTGGGTAACTTGCTTTTATTATCGACAAAGTTTCTATCCCCGATAACCCAGGCATGTTTTCGTCGAGGAAAACAATATCCACTATTTTTGCCTTCAACATATCAATAGCTTCGTCGCCGTTGTTGGTTGTCAGCACTTCGTAGCCTTTGTCCTTTAAAAACATGATATGAGGTTTCAAAAGGTCAATTTCATCGTCAGCCCACAATATTACTCCGTTTTCCATTTTCAATTTTTTATAAAGTTAAATAACAATCGGTAAAGGCATTTGTTATCTTTGCACTCAAAGTCATCAACAGGCTTTTCACTACCGGCAGCTCCTTTCAAATACTGTGTTACTAATGCTCCGATAGTTGTTTTTATTGTTCCTCAGGCCTCCGATCAATTGAGTTTTATACAAATTTAACAAATACCGTGTCAATAGCCCCAACCTTCAAGCGAAAAATCATAAACGACCCACTTTACGGCTTTATTACCATTTCCGACAAGTTGGTTTTCGATGTTATCGAACACCCGTTTTTTCAACGTCTCAGGCGGATCGAGCAATTGGGGCTTGCATCCATGGTGTATCCCGGCGCATTGCACACACGATTCCACCATGCGCTTGGCGCAATGCATTTGATGGGCCAAGCAATTGAAACACTGCGATCGAAAGGTTTTGAGATTTCGCCGGAAGAAGCGCAGGGAGCCACACTTGCCATTTTGTTGCACGATATTGGCCATGGGCCATTTTCGCACGCCCTCGAACATCATATAGTACAAGGCATTTCGCATGAGGAAATAACCCTCATGTTTATGCAGGAACTAAACACCGAATTTGGCAACAAATTAGAAACTGCAATCGCAATTTTTGGCAACACTTATCCGCGTAAGTTCCTCCATCAAATGGTTTCGGGGCAACTTGACATGGACAGGCTCGATTATTTGATGCGCGACAGTTTCTATACCGGTGTAAATGAGGGTGTTATAAGTACCGACCGCATACTAAAAATGCTTACCGTTGCCAACGACGAGCTGGCTGTGGAATTGAAAGGCATTTACTCCATCGAAAAATTTATTGTGGCTCGCAGGCTGATGTATTGGCAGGTTTACTATCATAAAACTGTTTTGTCAGTCGAATATATGTTGGTGAGCATACTAAACAGGGCCAGGTATTTAGCTAAACAAGGAACAGATTTGTCAGCTTCGGAGTCATTGGCCTTTTTTATCGGCCAACAAATTGGGAAGGAACAATTTGAAAGTTCAGAGACGCCACTTGCCATGTTTGCCGCCCTTGACGATTACGATATTTTTAGTGCAATCAAAACTTGGTCGTTTCATGCCGATCCCATTCTAAGTTTGCTTTGTTCGTCGCTGCTGAACCGTAATCTTTTCAGGGTCGTAATTTCTGCAACTCCTTTCGAGGCAGCGAAAATGAAAGAAATAAGGCAAACAATTTCAGGAAAACTGAACCTGACTGACGAAGAATGTACCTTCTTGACCGGTGGTGGCGAAATATCGAACAGTGCTTACGACCCCAACAGCGACCGGATTACTATTGTTGACAAAAACAACAAACTTTGGGATATTTCCGGGCTGTCGGAACAGCTCAACATCGCCATTTATAACAAAACCGTTTCAAAGTTCTTTACATACTTCCCCAAATGGGCCGGCCAATGACAGCATATATCAAATGTATGTTGCAACGATATGACTTGCGTTTAAATAATAATATCTATATTTGCAAACTTTTTTAACCGACTGGAATTTAACTTATTTGATCCTGATGGAATTTACTGCAAAAGACATCGCCGACCTTGTAGGTGGCATTATTGACGGAAACCCAGATATAAAAGTCAACCGATTGGCAAGGATCGAAGACGGCGAGCCTGGCGCACTCAGTTTTTTGGCCAACCCAAAATATTATACCTATATAAGCACAACCCGTTCATCAATCGTTCTGGTTCAGAGCGATTTTGAGGTCGAAACACAACTTTCCTGTACATTAATCCGTGTTGACGACCCTTACACCGCTTTTGCGAACTTGCTGTCAATATATGACAAAATGCGGAAAAGCAAAACAGGAACATCATCCTTGGCATCCATTGCAAAGTCGGCAAAAATCGGAAACAATGCCTACATCGGCGATTTTGTTGTTATAAGCGACAATGTGGTTATTGGCGATAATGTTAAGATATTCCCGCACAGTTATATCGGCGAAAACGTTAAGATTGGATCGGATACAACCATAAACCCAGGTGTTATTGTTTATTATGATTGCACAATAGGCAATGATTGTACGATACACGGCGGCACCGTGATTGGAGCCGATGGTTTCGGATTTGCGCCCCAAAGTGACAACAACTATAAAAAAGTTGCCCAAATTGGAAATGTAATTATTGAAGATAACGTAGAAATTGGAGCCAACACAACCATCGACCGCGCTACACTTGGCTCCACCATCATCCGCAAAGGTGTAAAGTTAGACAACTTGATACAAGTGGCCCATAATGTTGAAATTGGCGAAAACACTGTAATGGCAGCCCAATCAGGTATTGCCGGCTCAACCAAAGTCGGTAAAAACTGTATGGTGGGTGGGCAAGTTGGTATCTCGGGCCATATTGTTGTTGCCGACGATGTTAAAGTTGGTGCCCAGGCAGGTGTTGCAAGCAGTGTAAACAAACCAGGTACTGTGCTTTTAGGCGCACCGGCAATAGAGATCAGCAGGTTTAGGCGGATAATCGCAATTTTCAATAATCTCGATAAGTTATATTACAGGATTGGCGATATGGAAAAAACAATAATAGAACTTCAGGCTGAGAAAATCAGTGGAGGAAAAAACGACTAATTTTTTTAAGTTTACTCACAGTAGAATATGCTCGACAAACAACATACAATTAATGAACCTGTTACGATTAAAGGCTCAGGACTGCACACAGGAAAACAAGTTACATTAACATTTAAACCGGCTCCTGCCGACCACGGAATAAAGTTTTGCCGTGTAGATTTGGAAAACAACCCGATAATTGATGCCATCGCAGATCATGTGGTTGACACTTCGAGAGGCACAACGCTTGAATATCAAGGTGCTAAATTGGTTACGATAGAACATGTGCTTGCTTCAATAGCAGGTTTGGGAATCGATAATATAATAGTGGAGGTTGACAACGAAGAAATGCCTATCATGGATGGTAGCGCACGCTTCTTTGTGGCCGCACTCGATGCAGCGGGTATTGTTGAACAAGATGCCGACCGCGAGTATTTCGAATTCAGAAGCACACTTACTCTTACCGATTCAAAGCGCAAAAGCGAAATGGTGTTGGTTCCTGACGACAATTTCCGGCTTTCGGTAATGATCGATTTCGAAACACGGATTCTCGGAACCCAGTACGCTTCTATTGCCCACATTGATGATTTCAGGGCCGAAATAGCCGATTGCCGCACTTTTGTTTTCCTGCACGATTTAGAATACCTGATAAACAACAACTTAATTAAAGGTGGCGACGTAAGCAATGCAATTGTGTTTGTTGAACGCTTACTGAGCCAAGCCGAGTTAGATAGTTTGGCCAAGCATTTTAACAAGCCAAAAATTACCGTACTTAAAGAAGGCATCCTAAACAACCTCGAACTTCGTTTCCATAACGAGCCTGCAAGGCACAAATTGCTTGATGTTATCGGCGATCTTGCGCTCGTTGGAATGCCAATCAAGGGACATATAATTGCTACCCGTCCGGGTCATTTGGTGAATACCAATTTCGCCAAACTTATTCGCGAACATATTAAAAATGCCCCAAAAGGCCCAAATATCGACCTTAATAAAAAACCGGTTTACGATATCAACGACATAAAGAAGATATTGCCACACCGTCCGCCGTTCCTCTTGATCGATAAAATCATGGAGATAAGCGATAAGCAAGTTATCGGGGTGAAAAATGTAACCATGAACGAAGGATTCTTCGTTGGACATTTTCCTGATGAACCTGTGATGCCTGGAGTGCTGCAAATTGAAGCCATGGCCCAAACTGGTGGTATAATAGTTCTGCACACCGTACCTGATCCTGAAAACTATATTACGTATTTCCTTAAAATGGATTCGGTTAAATTCAGGCAAAAAGTTGTTCCTGGCGACACACTTGTGTTTGTGTTGGATATGATTTCACCAATTCGCAGAGGAATCTGCCACATGCGCGGCACCGCTTGGGTTGGCGATAAAATTGTAACCGAAGCCGAATTGATGGCGCAAATCGTCAGGAAAAAGTAAGAATTTAAAGTCAAAAGTTAAAGTGCAAAGGTTAAAGGTCAAAGTTAAGTGCATTGAAGAAAGCTTGTTATAATATGACAAAACCCTGTTTTTAAGACTTCATAAAAATAAGCTTCGGTTAATAATTAATTAGAACCTACCCTAAACCAAACCCCTAAAACCAAACCCCCAACACACAATGAATCAACCATTAGCGTATGTACATCCTCAGGCAAATGTTGCCAAAAATGTGGTAATCGAGCCTTTTGTAAACATTGAAAAAAATGTTGAAATCGGCGAAGGCACATGGATAGGTTCCAATGTTACAATAATGGAAGGTGCGCGCATTGGCAAAAATTGCCGCATTTTTCCTGGGGCAGTTATTGCAGCGGTTCCACAGGATTTAAAATATGCTGGAGAGAATTCAATTGTCAGGATTGGCGACAACACGACAATTAGGGAATTCGTTACTGTAAACCGAGGCACCAAGGCCATGATGGAAACAGTAATTGGCAACAACTGCCTGATTATGGCTTATGCACATATTGCCCACGATTGCATTGTTGGCAACAACTGTATTCTGGCAAATGCTGTTGCATTAGCTGGCCATATTATTGTTGAGGATTATGCAATTATTGGAGGTTTATCAGCTGTGCATCAATTTGTTACTATTGGGCAACACACCATGATTTCGGGAGGTTCGCTGGTACGCAAGGATGTTCCACCTTTTACAAAAGCTGCCCGCGAACCGGTATCCTATGTAGGGATAAATTCAGTTGGAATGCGCAGAAGGGGTTTTTCGAACGAAAAAATAAATGAAATTCAGGATATTTACCGCATCATATTCCTCAGCGGTTACAATGTGAGCCGTGCCGTCGAAATTGTTGAAACAACCATGCACCCTACAGTCGAACGCGATGAAATACTTTCTTTTATCAGCCGGTCAACGCGGGGTATTATGAAAGGGTACGCTAAATCGAGGGAATAACCAAAGTTCATAAAACTCGCCAAAGGGAAATTTGTTCGCTATTCAAAACTGACAAACAGAATATTGTCCCGTTTTTCGGATATCATTCCCTACATTTCGATATTAATTGCAGTTTGTTTAGCTTTAAACATTCCATTGTTGATTTTAAAGAATAATTCCACAACCAGTTAATTACATGCACATTACCCTGAATAAAATTAGTAGGAAGTTTAATTACGAATGGATTTTCCGGGATGTGGACTACGATTTTGAACAAGGCAACGCGTATGCAATCCTTGGCTCCAATGGCTCGGGAAAATCTACGATATTGCAAATTATTTCAGGCCATCTCCACCCTTCTTCCGGCACTTTAACATACATCCATAACGTTAAAGAAATCGCTATCGAGGATTTTTTCAGGCATGTAACCTTCAGCGGACCATATTTAGAACTTATCGAAGAGTTTACACTTGAGGAAATGCTGACTTTTCACAGCCGTTTCAGGAAATTCCGCAATAACTTAAATGTTTTAGGGGTTTTGGAGGCTACCGGACTTACGCGAAACCGCAACAAACCGATCAAATATTTTTCATCGGGCATGAAACAAAGGGTTCGGCTTGCACTTGCACTTCTAACCGAATCGGAAGTTGTACTTTTAGATGAACCTGCTGCCAACCTCGACCGCAAAGCCATTGAATGGTACCGCAGCCTGATTGATGCCAATAAAAACGACAGGATAATTATTGTTTGCTCAAATTCGCAAAGCGACGAACACGATTTTTGTACGCAAAGCATTGTGATTGACGATTATAAGAAGAAATAGGCTGTTAGGCTATTAGGTTGTCAGGCATTTCAATTCTCGATTCTTCACCTTTTTCACTTTTGATTGATCGATTATTCAGATGTTCTATTTTTCCCATCCTCATATCTCCAAATCCCCACATTTTCAAATCCCCACATTTTACTACTTTTGACAGCTAAAAATAATCAATAATGAAATACTCATACCAAGTATATATCCTACTGATTTTATGTGGTTTAAGCAATAAATATGTTCTGGCACAAAAATTTGATTCTTTTGTTGGGATACGCTTTGGGGCAGTTTTGCCAATGGGCGAATTTGCATCGCACGATTATGGTTATGGTGGATATGCCTTGCTGGGAAAGAGTTTTGGAGTCGAGGCTGCCTGGTTTATTACCCCAAAAATTGGTTTTGGCGTAGATGCTGCAATAAATTCGTGTGAGTTCGCTTCCGGATATTATGCCCAGGACATTTATGAAGCCAACATAAAAGATTACAATCAGGTAACTTTTATTTCGGGACCATATAAAATAAAGACCTTTATGGGCGGTGCATATTACAAAGTTGCGTTCAGCACAAAATTCCACTCTACTTTTAAGCTCATGGGTGGATTGTTTATTGCCCGCTCGCCAGACCAAATGTACAGGATTGAAGCAAAATTTTTAAATCTTAACTCATACGGATGGAAAAATGGAGCCACTGATAAAAATTTCAGCTTACTTACAGGAGCATCCTTTGAATATAAACTTTACGATCAGGTAAGTTTGGTGCTTCAGGCGGATTATTCCTACACCCGCGCTTCATTCACTTTTATTACAAGCAGCACAAGCGGATACACCGATTTACTCCGTATGCCCATTTTCCGGCTGCAACCGGGGGTAAATATCCATTTTTAGGCGAATTGTTTTGTTAAGATATTGAGCACACTCGAAAGCAAAAAAAAAAATAGAAGCGTCACTAAGACACTACGACACGAAGGCGCACAAAATATTGTTAATCAAATCTATAAATTTATTGAAACTTATATATTTGACGACTTTGTGGCAGAATAAACTTTCCAGAAAGGACACAATATTTATTTAGCGAACATCATTTTCTTGTGTCGGAAAAGAGTATTGTTAGCTAGGAGAAGGAATTCTGTGGTTTTTTAAACCTCTTCTATTTGTTAAGCGTATTCTCGTTTAATCCCCCAATTGATTGTAAATTGGTTGATATTAAAAAATAAATCTTCATATCCTGCCAACCATTTCAATCTCCAACTTCTGTAGCCCAACATCCGAGTTCGGTTTCCCGTCTATATTAATTTTCATTCTTTTTAATTCATGGAATTACCAAATTATCTTTCCAAATCCATACATCTTTAAAAGCAACGATTGACATATATCAATAATAAAAAAGCAAATTACCTTTTTTATCGGTCAAAATATCATCGTAATTCATATACATTTTATAAAATATAATCACACATTTGCACTGTTATCAAATTCACAAGGTAATTTGGTGGCCACGAAATTTAAACCCCTAATTAACATTAATAAACAAAACAAAACCAACAAGTTATGAAAAAAAGTTTATTTGCAATCGGTATTGGTTTCCTCCTAGCAGGTTCCATTATCTTCACATCATGTGAGGGCAAAGAAGGCCCAATGGGTCTTACAGGTCCAACCGGAACTAATGGAACCAATGGAACCAATGGAAAAGATGGTTCTAATGGCGTTAACGGTATTAACGGAGTTAACGGAGTTAACGGAACAAACGGCAAAGATGCCAATTCATCTTGCCTCGTTTGTCACACTGTAGCTAATTTCGACGCTAAAATTGCCGAGTACCATTTATCAAAACATTATTTAGGCAATACAAGTGCAAGGTTCACGAAATTTTGTGCACGTTGCCACACCCACGAAGGATTTCAGGAAGTTACAGGTAATGGTAAATTTGTTGTTAGTAACGACATACCAAACGCAACCAGGATTAATTGCAAAACCTGCCACGCCCATACTGGTTTCGATTTCTCCGATACACTTGCTCAGGTATTGAGCACGGTTTCGCCAGTGTATTTGAACTACAACAAAAACCTTACTGCAACCGATTTTGGTAAAATCAATAACCTTTGTACAACTTGTCACCAAATCCGTGGCGCTACATCATTGGTTTATTCCGATACTACCCT
>CAIRHD010000461.1 GCA_903878265.1 uncultured Bacteroidales bacterium
CTTTGGCACGTGTTTCCCATTCGATATTAGCCATACTTTGCCGTTCTTAGAAATTGATCTGCAAGTATAGCAATTAATTGTATATAACGAATTAATGGAACGCAAATATTTTCTCATAATTCGATAATTAATTCACCCCAGGCTTCGGGTCTGGTTGGCAGTAGCCTTCTTCAACAATTGTTGGCCGACGACCAATATGAAAACATCATAGTTATTGCCCGTAAACCTATAGGCACATCGAATCCAAAGCTTATTGAGAAAACTATTGATTTTGATTCCATTGAATCGTTTAAAACAAATATTTCGATAGATGATGTATATTGTGCGCTAGGAACCACCATTAAAACAGCCGGTTCGCAGCAATCCTTTTACAAAGTGGACAACACGTATGTGGTAAACTTGGGGAAATGGTGTGTGCTTAATAACGTAAAAAGGTATTTGATTGTGAGTGCCATGGGTGCTGACCCAAAATCCGGGATATTTTACAACCGGGTAAAAGGCGAAATGGAGGAAGCGGCAAGTAAACTGTCAATTGCTCAAATCCAGGTTTTCAGGCCTTCGTTGCTGATGGGTAACCGTACCGAAAAACGTGGCGGCGAAAAAATCGCACAAACGGTTATGGGCTTACTTGGATTTATATTTGTTGGCAAATTGCTGAATTACAAAGGCATCCATGTAGATGTTGTTGCAAGAAGTATGATAACAGCAGCAAAACGGGATGTTCCGGGTTTCACAGTATATGAATCAGGTGAAATGCAAAAAAATGGGTAAATAGTGAATGCGGAAAAGCAAAGTCTAGTTAATAGGAAAATCTTGAAACTGTTGTAATTTTGCAATCAGGAATAACACTAATCGAAAAGTAAACAGATGAATATAAAAGAATTAATCCAACAGCAGGTTGAGAAGTTGCAAAACCATTTGGACAGGACAGAACTGGCTTTTGGCGAAATAATATTCAACAACAACGGTTGCCAGGTATTATCCCAATCTGCCGTAAGGTTCGAATTGTTTGTTGATTCGGAACATGGTGCGAGCCAAGCCGAATATGCGATCCATTTTTCTGATGATGGTGTATTTCCATCGCAGGATAGCAAACGCACTGAATGGGACCGGAATTCGTACGCTTGCCTGCTGGAAGTTGAAAACGAATTGCGTTTCCTCGATCCGAAAGAAGAAGTGGAGCACAAAAAATATACCCGCGAGGGCATGGTGAAAAGGGTGCTGGAGGAGCGGCGACAAAAAGCCGATAAAGCAAAATACCGCATAAAATGGGCATCAAACATTTATGGCGATCATATTCTAGTGAGCGATACTGGTGTAAAATACAAGGTTTTTCTGCGCGATTTCGATAACGAAACGGGTTATAGCGACAGCATGGACTCGCGGGTGAACAAACTTGGCACCACCAAACACATCATGTACTCTTTCAGGAAACTGAAAGAAGACAAATCATTGTTCGACCGGTTAAGCAAGACTTATCCTTTTATAGAAGTGTTTTGCGATCCGCTGAACGAATACAAGATTTCGTGGCATTATCCCCGCCAAATGCCAGTTGATGAGCAGCTTTTGATTTCGAGGTATTTCAGGAACTCAACATTTATTGAGGATTCCGACCTTAAAAGTTTCCTGGGTTTTATTCAGGAAGCAGGGAATTTCCCTCACATCCGCATCAGGCCCGAGGTTCAGGAAAAAGTAGAAGTTGCCTTTGAAGAAGAAGTGCTTGAAAATTTAAAACAAACCTGCGAACTGGATTATTCGCCTATAACCGCCGAACTTTATCCGTATCAAGTTGAAGGAATCGAGTTTGCGGTTTTTCGTAAGGCATCCATCATTGCCGATGAAATGGGCTTGGGCAAAACCCTGCAGGCCATTGGTGTAGCAGTGCTGAAAAAAGGGATTTTCGATTTCAAAAAGACCTTGGTGGTCTGCCCTGCATCGCTCAAAGAACAGTGGAAAAAGGAAATCGAAAAATTCTCAAACGAAAAAGCATTGGTAATTCAAGGGCTTCCCGACGAACGCGAGAAACAATACAAAGATGAAGGGCATTTCTTTTTCATCATCAATTACGAAACCATTTTGCGCGACCATCTGGCCATAAACAAAGCCGGGTTCGATTTCCTGATACTCGACGAGGCGCAGCGCATCAAGAATTTTGAAACAAAAACCGCCTCTTCCATCCGCAGGCTTCAATTTAAGCACGTCCTTATTATTACAGGCACGCCAATCGAAAACCGTTTGATCGATATTTTCTCAATTGTTGGAGCCATCGACCCCTATTTCTTTGGCCCTTTGTGGGAATTCTCGTACCAACATTGCTTGTTTGATCCCGAAAAGCACAACAAAATAAATGGGTATTACAACCTGCAAAAGCTGAACAAACGGCTCGACCCCATTCTGATTCGCCGCGAAAAACGGAAAGTTTTAGACCAATTGCCTAACGTTCAGCAGATTAATGTACCACTAAACCTTTCGCCTTTGCAGGCCGACTACCACGCTTCTTATGCTAAAGGTATTGCCCAGATTATCCGTAAGAAATTTATGACGCCTTACGATTTGCAAAAACTGCAACTCTTATTGGCCAGTATGCGTATGGTTTGCGACTCGACTTATCTGATAGACGAGGAAACCAACGAATCGCCAAAACTGGAAGAGCTGAAATACATATTGTTAGAAAAACTCGATGTGGCCAACTCGGAGCGTAAAATCATCATCTTTTCGGAATGGGTGAAAGTTCACAAACTGATTGGGCATATCCTTCGTGAAAACAATATCGGTTTCGCCGAACTTAACGGCAGTGTTCCGGTAAAGCTACGCGGGGAACTGATAAGGAAATTTGAAACCAACCCGCATTGCAAGATATTTTTATCAACCGAAGCCGGAGGCACAGGCTTGAACCTTCAAGTTGCCGATACGCTTATCAATTTCGAACTTCCGTGGAATCCAGCCAAGAAAAATCAGCGAATTGGCCGCATCGACAGGCTAGGGCAGAAAAGCAACAAACTTACAATCTTCAATTTCATTACGCGCAATTCCATTGAGCAGCAGATTGCATCGGGTTTATTGGTGAAACAAAACCTTTTCGATGGCGTATTGGATGGGGCAAGCGAAACCAATTCAGTTGATTTTTCGACCAAAGGCCGTTCGCAATTTATACAGCAACTCGAAGAATTTATTTCCGAAACCGAAAATACCAAAAATCTTGAACCAGAATTGGCTGTTGTAGAAACCCCAATTCCTGAGTTGGCAGAAACACTTGTTGAATCCGGCACTTTCGATGTGCTTGACGAACCAGAAGAAGTTTTGCAGCCAAAGGATCTGTTGGTAGTGGAAGAGAAGGAAAATGAACAGGTTCAGGATGCAAAAGTACATGATATAGAGCAAGTTATGAACAATGGGATGCAGTTCCTCGCTGGGCTATTCAAAATGTCGACAGGTAAAGATATGGGACTCGAAAACCAAACAATTGAAGTGAATAAACAGACAGGTGAAGTTGTGATGCGGTTCAAATTGCCAATATAACTGGTTACTTTTCACTTTCAATGCTATCAATAATGTAACGATTCGGCTAAATTCATCTTGTGCCATTTACCGCTTGAAGACATTGGATCATTTTGAGAAAAAAGTATCATTTTGCATAGTCGCTTCACACCAATAATTCGTAATGAACACGTTATCAATACACAAAACACTTTGGCATAATTATTGAAAAATATTAAACAAATTCAATTTAAACTTTGCTAAAAACAAAAAAAATGAAAAACAGATTCACATACTTCGGATTCATCGCGTTATCATTTATGATGACAATTTCAAATGTTTCGTGCCGTAAGGACGGAAACGACCCAGTGATATCCTCAACCAAAATGGAGGATATGAAAATAAGTCCCGATTTTAAGTTTGCTACAACGCAAGCGGTTGGAGTAAAAATCCTGACACTCGACAACGCTAATTCACCAATACCAAACATTAATGTTGAAATTTACACCGATTTGCCTGATAATGGTGGCAGTTTAATTTTAAGCGGTGTAAGCGATGCCAACGGCGTTTTTTCGTCGGATTATAAAATTCCTGCCGGCGTTGATTCGTTGGCTGTTGGTACTTCAGCAATTGGATTTTGCAATATGCAAAAAGTAAAAGTTACAGGAGGTTCCCTTAACCTTACACTTGGCGGAAAAAAAGAACCACAGAAATTCAAAAGTGGCGGAGAAGCAATTTTCAAATCGACAAACTCCGTTTTTAAACCAATGGGAACTTACAATAGCAATGGTGTGCCAAATTATTTGGTTACCCCTAATGACGTGATAGATGCAAGCATGATTTCGGATATAAATGCAACTCTCCCCGAATATATTGCTGCTCCTACAAGCCATCCTCAATACTTTGCTTCTGCCAACGAGCATAACCTATTACTTACCGACGCATGCAATGTTTGGGTTACTTTTGTACACGAAGGAGCTGGATACAGGAATGTACTGGGTTTCTACAAATATCAAACAGGTCATCGCCCAACATCTGTATCTCAAATAGATACGGTTAAGGTTATTTTTCCTAATACTTCTTTTGCAAATAGCGGAGGTGGTTTGAATTCGGGAAACAAGGTTTACCTCGGACAATATGCACCTGGAACAGAAATAGGCTGGGTATTAATAGCTGATGGCTTCCGCAATGCAACCATTACCAACGGAAACTGGATTTTTTATTCGGATCAAAGCTTAAATCCTGAAACTGCTGCAGACAAGAAACAGCATACTATTTTATTGAACGATATTGGACGTGGGAAATTCCTGCTTAGTTTTGAAGACATAAAAAGGGAAGGAAGTAGCAGCGACAACGATTTTAATGATGCTATCTTTTATGTTACCGCCGATCCTATTACTGCTGTAAATACTTCTAACGTACCAGTCCCTAATTATACAGGCACAGACACCGATGGCGATGGGGTTTCCAACAGTTTCGATAAATACCCAACCGATGCAACAAAAGCTTTCGACAACTTTTATCCTTCACAGAATGTTTTTTCAACACTTGCATTTGAAGATTTATGGCCAGCCAAAGGTGATTACGACTTTAACGATATGGTTGTTGATTATAATTTCAACCAGATTACTAATGGCCAGAATAAGGTTGTACAGATAAAGTTAAGGGCTATTTTAAAAGCAATGGGAGCCAGTTACAAAAACGGATTTGGCATACAGTTGCCAATTGCACCAAGTTTGATAAGCAGTGTTACCGGAAACGACATCAGTCAATCATTCATTGTACGCAATGCAAATGGAACCGAAGCAGGTCAATCGAAAGCCACTATTATTGTGTTCGATAACGGCTTCCACCAGCTTCCTTATCCTGGCGGGTCTTCGTTAGGCGTAAACACCACACCAGGAGCTACTTATGTTGAACCTCACGAACTTACGGTTACGATAAACCTTACCACACCAGTTGCATTAGGAACCATGGGGCTGCCCCCTTACAACCCATTTATGATCATCAATCAGGACAGGACGCGTGAAGTTCACCTTATCGATAACCCGCCAACCGATTTAGCCAACATGTCGCTGCTAGGCACCGGCCATGACAACAGCATACCTGGAAGTGGCCGCTATTATGTTACAGCTAACAACCTGCCTTATGCAATCGACATTTCCAGCCCTTTTGATTATCCAGTCGAAAAAGTGCAGGTAACTGCTGCCCACCTAAAATTTTTCCAATGGGGCGAATCGAGCGGAACGCAGTTTTACGATTGGAACAAACCTTTGACAGGTTACAGGAATACAAGTAATATTTATTCACACTAAAATTAACCCTATATATTTTTAAGCTGTTGGGTCAAGTGGCTCAGCAGCTTTTTTGCTTTTGTGGGATATTCAAAATTCTTATTTCCAAAATATTTCAATTCGTAATCATTTCGGTGGTAAAGATATAGGTATCGAAAGCTGAAAAATTGATGCGAACAAACAGACAGAAAAAGTTGTGATACGGTCAAAAGCCGATACAGTAGGTCATTATTTACATTCCTTGTTTACAATTAAAACCGGGTTCCTTGTTTTAGTCATGTACGCCGTATTAATAAAAGAAAAATACAATCAATTTGAGAATAGATTCCTATAATGGGAAAAATCAATTTATTGAATTATTTTATAATCTGCTTCATATCAGTCTGTTTAAATTTTTGGCACAATTATTGAAGATACGTTTATGCCATATTTTGCATTTTTCCAAAAACCAAAAACCAAAACAATGAAAAACAGATTAGCATACTTCGGATTCATCGGGTTATCAATAATGATGACAATATCCAGCGTTTCATGCCGCAAAGACGGAAACGACCCAGTTGTTTCCTCAAACAAAATGGAGGATATGAAAGTAAGCCCCAATTTTAAGTTTGCCACTACACAAGTGGTTGGGATCAAAGTTGTAACCCTCGACAATGCAAATTCACCAGTTTCCAATGTTCTGATCGATATTTACACCGACCTTCCAGATAATGGAGGCAGCCTAATAATGAGTGGGTTAAGCGATATAAATGGAGTTTTTAACGCCGACTATAAAATTCCAGCCGGGGTTGATTCCTTGGTGGTTGGCACCCCTACACTTGGATTTTGCAATATGCAAAAAGTTAAAGTTACTAGAGGTTTCCTTAGCCTTACACTTGGCGGGAAAAATGAACCTCAGAAATTCAAAAGTGGTGGTGAAGACATTTTCAAATCGACAAACTCCATTTTTAAGCCTATGGGGACTTACAATAGCAATGGTGTGCCAAATTATCTTGCAACGCCTAACGACGTAATTGATGCAAGCATGATTTCGGATATTAATACCATGCTTCCCGAATTCGTTTCGTCACCTGTCACCCATCCGCAATACTTTGCTGCTGCCAATGAGCACAACCTCGTACTCACTGATGCTTGTAAGGTTTGGGTTACCTTTGTTTCAGAAGGTGCAGCATATAAAAATGTTTTGGGTTTCTACAAATACCAGACCGGGCATCGACCAACATCAGTATCACAGATAGATTCGGTTCACATCATTTTCCCAAACGCTTCCTTTTCAGGCAGTGGCGGTGGGCTGACTTCGGGAAACAAGGTATATCTTGGGGAATATGCTCCCGGGACTGAAATCGGCTGGGTATTATTAGCCGATGGTTTTCGCAATGCCACCGTTACCAACGGAAACTGGATTCTTTATTCCGATAAAAATTTGAACCCCGAAGTTGCTGCCGATAAGAAACAACACTCGATTTTATTAAATGATATTGGACGTGGAAAATTTTTACTTGCATTTGAAGATATAAGACGTGACGGAAATTATGGATGTGATAATGATTTTAATGATGCCATTTTTTATGTAACCGCCGATCCAGTATCTGCTATTAACACCATTAACATACCTATTCCAAGTTACACTGGAACAGATACTGATGGTGATGGCGTTGTCGATAATTTAGATGCTTATCCTACCGATGTAACAAAGGCTTTTAATAACTATTACCCATCACAAAATGTTTTTTCGACACTTGCCTTCGAAGATTTGTGGCCTGCAAAAGGTGATTATGACTTTAACGATATGGTTGTTGATTATAATTTCAACCAGATTACCAATGGCCAGAACAAGGTGGTACAGATAAAATTAAGTGCTAAATTGAAAGCACTTGGAGCCAGCTATAAAAACGGATTTGGAATACAGTTGCCAATTACACCGGGTTTGATAGCAAGTATTACGGGAAATGACATCAGTCAATCATTCATCGTCAGGAATGCCAATGGCACCGAAGCCGGTCAGTCGAAAGCAACTATCATTGTGTTCGATAATGGATTCCACCAGCTTCCATATCCTGGCGGGTCTTCGATAGGTGTAAACACCACTCCGGGAGCTATTTATGTTGAACCACAAGAACTTACAGTTACCATAAACCTTACAACTCCTGTTGCTTTAGCTACAATGGGGTTGCCTCCTTATAATCCATTTATGATTATTGATGAGGACAGGACCCGTGAGGTTCACTTAATTGATAACCCACCAACCGATTTAGCCAACATGTCGTTGTTAGGTACTGGGCATGATAACAGTATCCCTGGAAGCGGCCGCTATTATGTTACAAAAAACAACCTGCCATTCGCAATCGATATTTCGAGTACTCTTGATTATCCAATCGAAAAAGCGCAGGTAACACAAGCTCACCTCAAATTTCTCCAATGGGGCGAGTCAAGCGGTACACAATATTATGATTGGTACAAGCCGATGACAGGTTATCGGGATGTAAGCAGAATCTATTCCCACTAAAAAATGTATTTGAAAACATCAAAAAGCTGTTGGACGTTCCAGTCCAGCAGCTTTTTTCTTTCAGTTTCAACGTCAATATTGCTCTGTTTGTGGTAAAATATGCATCAGCGAAAAAACTCTTTGGTAGCCTAATAGCTAAAAGTCAATTTATTAGCCACCCTTTATTTATTGTTTTTTGCAGCAAGTTTCTTTAGCAGATAACGAGTATCTATAGGCTAAAGAAGATGGTTTTACAAAAATCAGAATATGGAAGTTCTATCCAAGCGAAGTGTTTTGAAATTGGTTGTTATTCCCAAAATGCTTCATAGCAAAAAATGAAATCGCCTAAAGTGATCTTCGGAAAGAAAAAAAAGCATCCCTCACAGAAGAGAAGGATGCTTTTATCTGTATATCGTTCGCAATTAGTCTTCAAAAATGTTCATGCTATCGAGGGCATCCATCATCCCTTTAACCGAGGCAGCCGATTCTTCCAAAGCTTTTTTCTCATCTTTTTCGAGTTTTAGCTCGATAACTTCTTCGATTCCTTGTGAACCCAGGCGTACTGGAACTCCGAGGAAAACATCTCTAAGACCGTACTCTCCGTTCAGTTTGGTACAAACTGGGAAAATGCGTTTCTGGTCGTCAACAATAGCTTCTACCATTTGGGCAG
Organism: uncultured Bacteroidales bacterium; assembly: GCA_903878265.1. Taxonomy (GTDB): domain Bacteria; phylum Bacteroidota; class Bacteroidia; order Bacteroidales; family UBA4417; genus UBA4417. The sequence goes on from CAIRHD010000461.1 coordinate 8,927, forward strand.
CAGCAGCACCTGGGGCATACCAAGCGGAAGTTCCCATGAGGTTGACCAATTCGCCTCCACCTTTACGTGTTCGTTCCACAATTTTTTCGATCTCCTCTTTGTTCAGCAATTCGGTAATTGGAATACCACCGACCGAGGTGTAGCGTGGCAATGGAACCATGGTATCGCCATGGCCGCCGAGAAGCAAGGAATGAACATCTTTTGGCGATATGCTCAAAGCCTCAGCAATAAAGCTACGATACCGGCCTGTATCAAGAATACCGGCCATCCCGAACACTTTCCGTTCATCCTTTAGTGCCGCTTTGTAAGCACAATAAGTCATCACATCAAGCGGGTTTGAAACTATTATAATAATAGCTTCAGGCGAGTACTTGATAACTTTTTCGGTAACATCTTTAACGATGAGGGCATTGGTCTTGATTAAATCATCGCGGCTCATGCCCGGTTTGCGCGGCAAGCCAGAAGTGATAACCACAATGCCAGACCCTTTGGTTTTCAGATAGTCGTTAGTAACACCCGTTACATGAGTGTTAAAATTGTTGATTGACGAAGTTTGCCAAATATCGAGGGCTTTTCCTTCAGCGGTGCCTTCTTTTATATCGACCAAAACAACTTCGCGCGCAAGGTCTTTATGCGCAACAACATTAGCTACAGTGGCGCCTACGTTC
>CAIRHD010000462.1 GCA_903878265.1 uncultured Bacteroidales bacterium
AGAATTTCCTTGATATTCCTGTAAATGCTCCCTTCGAGTGAATCGAGTAAACATTTTTGCTCAAATTCTGTAACCGAAATTTTCCCAAAAACCACTACCGAACCATCGCTTAACAAAGCTTTTAGTTCGAGTAAATGATCACGTGTGCTTCCGTAAACTAATGAATGTGAACCACATGAATTATTTCCAACCATTCCACCCATCATACAGCGGTTAGATGTTGAAGTTTCGGGACCAAAGAAAAGCCCGGTTGGTTCCAAAATTTTGTTCAACTCATCGAGCACAACTCCAGGTTGAACCCGAACCCAATGTTCTTCAGCATTAATTTCAAGAATCTGGTTCAGGTGTTTCGATACATCGGCAACAATTCCACCTCCAACAACCTGACCAGCAAGCGAAGTACCGGCTGTTCGCGGAATCAAAGATGTTTTCAGGCTTTTGGCAAATGAAATCAAAACTTTCAAATCGTCGGTATTCGCAGGCCGCACTACCAATTGAGGAATCTCCCGGAAGGCAGAAGCATCGGTAGCATAAATCAAACGTGTATATTCGTCAGCAAATATTTCGCCTTTAAATTTGGCTTTAAGTTCGTTGAGTTTGTTATGCGGAATAATGCTGCTTTCCATAAATTGCTATTGAAATTAGGTCATGATTAAATAGAATTTACCCTTGGTCTTTCAAAAAACTGTGGATATGGAATTAAAACTTATTAGTTAAGTTTCTAACAATGATTAATTTACAGATTCTAAAACAAAAATTCATAGACTAAAAATTTGGTAGAAGCCAAAAGACGGTTACTTGTTTTCTCCAAAAAAGTAGAATTTAGTTTTGTTTGCAAAGCTGCTATTCTTCAACCAATTCCTTCAAAGGCTTGAAATAATATTTATCCCAACCTTCAACTATATTATCATAAGCTTCGTCAGGGATGTTGATATGCAGCAATTCCACATCGGTTGAGTTTCCGTCATTATGTAACTTGATAGTTACAATTGATTTTTGCTCTGCTTCCAATTCCTCATCTTCTTCAAAAAACCATTCCTGGACAATCTTTTTTCCTGGTTCAAACTCTAAGTTTATGCCAGTAATATCGCCATCCCACAGTGAAAATTCGGTTCCGGGCACTGGCTCCATCACAGCGGAAGCGCCTGTCCAAATTTCGATCGTAAGCGGATTGGTCAAAGCAGTAAAAATATCTTCGGCAGAGGCTTTAATATGATAGTGTTTTTTAATGTTTTTCATTATTTATGTATTTATTTGATTATGTTTACTTTACAGTAATTATTGATGAATTTTACGAACGCGATCAAAAGGTTATAAACTGATATTTATACCTGGCTGTAACCGGAAAAGCGGTATTTTGCGATAATTGGTGTATTTCTCAGCACCAGAAGTAGTTAGATAAGTAAAGCCAAGCTGTGAGTATGTAAAGTCGGCTTGCAATAATACGCTAACATGTTCAAAAACTTTATATTCCAAAGAAACACCCGTAAGGAACGAAAACTTAGAATCCACTGAACTCGTTTTCCACCAATAGGTTTTACCTTGCATATAAATTTCGCAACCATAAAACTGATCGGGCGTACTTGCTATAAAAAGGCCACCCATTAGCTTGAAGGTCGAGTTGAGTTTTGGCAGTATTCCAAGCTTATAATAGGCACCACCCATATAGGTTGCTAAACTGTAGTGGCCGGAAAGCATTTGGACAGGGCTTAAATATTCAGGTGTATTTTCCTTTAAATCAATGGCATAAGGTAAAGCATCAAAACCAAAAGTGTTGATTGAAACATCAATCCCGAAACCAATCCATGGATTTACGAACCATGCTGCCTCACCTCCAAAACTTTTGCCCCTTAAGGCATAACCGCCAGTTTCAAAATCAGTGGATGCAAATTCCCCTAATGGAAAAGCTTCGCCAAACCGGATGCCCACAAATGAATTGTTATGCTGCGCCGAAACAAATGTAAGACTTAAACTGCTAATAATAAGCAATATAAGTTGTTTCAATTTAAAACTCATGAGTTGGGATTATTTTGATCCAAAAGTACTAATTTGTTGGAAACAAACCGAAACACTTTAGTTTACGTGGCA
>CAIRHD010000463.1 GCA_903878265.1 uncultured Bacteroidales bacterium
ATACCAGGAACACCTGAACATTCTCTGTGTTATGGATACAGGAAACGGAGCTGCTTTCGTTTTCCGTAATGGCTCAAAAGCTATAATGATCCCAATGCCGATTGTCGGGCACTGGATGAAAAAAGGCTGGGGTGTATATGCCCGCCTCACTAAAATCGGGAAATTTCCGCGTTTGCCTGGGATTTGAAAAATTGGAAATTCAGATAGCTTTCTCCAAACGTTGTACAAAACATAAATTAGGAATATGTTGAAATTACTTGTTGATAAACGGATTCTCATCCTCGCCTTTATGGCAGCCGGGTTGTATTATGGCATTTCCGTATATCATATTTCCTTTTGGTATGTCTTACTGGCCGGCGTAATACTTGGAGTGGTTTTCGGTAAAGTTTTCTGCCGTTGGGTTTGTCCTCTGGGTTTAATGATGGAGTTTTTGATGGGAATGAGTCCGGATGGAAAAATTAAAGGAATGTATCAATATCATAAGGTTGGATGCCCTATTGCGTGGATTTCGGGATGGCTAAACAAGTATTCATTTTTCCGAATTAAGGTAAACAATGATAGCTGCAAAAACTGTGGTATCTGCGATAAGGAATGCTATATTGTTGCCATGGAGCCAACAAAATATAGTTTATACAAACCTAAACTGGACAGGCCAGGCGATAGCTTTACCTGTTCCAAATGCCTGAAATGTGTGGCAACATGCCCGAATGGCAGCCTAACCTATAAAGTCTGAGGTCAATAACAAAATAGACAACCATTAATTTTCTGACTCCATACTCCTTGCGCCTTACTTCAGACAATAAAATCCCAAAAAACCTAAATTATGAAAGGCAATTTCGAAACAATAATCAACGACACAAAACCTGTTATTGTAGATTTCCACGCCTTGTGGTGTGGGCCATGCAAGGTTCAGTCACCTATTTTAAAAGAACTTGCAGCTGAACTTGGCGACCGTGTGAAAGTAATAAAGATTGATGTGGATCAGAATAGCGCCATCTCCAGCCAATACCAGATCCAGAGTGTTCCTACCCTTATCGTCTTTAAAAACGGCAAACCGGTGTGGAGGCAATCGGGTGTGGTGAGCAAGGCCAATCTTTACAGTGTATTAATGCAAAATATGTAAGCAGACTATGACTGAAAATAAAACCCATTGGTACGATGGATGGTTCTACGACACAATTATTGCTCCCAACCAGGATAAGTTATTTAAGAAAATTAAAAACCTTATTGAACCACAATCAACTATTATTGATATAGGCTGTGGAACCGGACGTTTAGCATTCAGGCTTTCAAGTAAAAGCAAATCTATATTAGGTATTGACTTATCAAAGCGGAATATCGACAGGGCTCGGCTTTCATTATTCAGGCGGCCTAATGATAAAATTTCTTTTCAACATCGAAATCTGATCGATATTATTAAAGTTGATCATGCCCATTTTGATTATGCAATATTGACCTATGTTATTCACGAAGTTGATGAAAAAGAAAGGATAAATTTATTGAACGAAATGGCACAGGTCGCCGATAAGATTATCATTGGTGATTATGTCGTACCAAAACAAAATGGGTTTGCCGGCCGTTTAACTGAAGTCATTGAGTTTATTGCCGGTAGTGAGCATTATCGAAACTACAAGAACTACATGAATAATGGAGGAATTTATCAACTTGCTGATAAAGCCGGAATGAAAATCATTTCTGAAATACCCACTCAATCATCAACAAATCATATAGTTGTGTTAAGCAAATAATTCGAAACATTTTTTCAATTCAACAAAATAATACATTTAACTACATGAACGAATTCGATATAAAAGCAAACGATTGGGATAAAAACAATGTCCACCTGGTACGCAATCGCGAAATTGCAAATCAATTACTGGAAATAATTCCAGTCAAGCCTGGTATGAAAGTTATGGAATTTGGAGCAGGTACAGCCTTATTGAGTTTCATGCTTGAGGATTTATTTACATCCATTACCCTCATCGATAACTCCCAGGAAATGATCAGGATTTGCAACGAGAAAATTTCGCTAACCAAATCAAACCATATACAGGCAATTAAGATTGACCTCGAAACTGAGTATTTTGAAGATAAATTCGATTTAATATATACCCAGATGGCATTTCACCATGTCACAGATATTGGCAAAATTGTTCATACCCTGCATCATTTGCTGAACGACGGCGGAATGCTTGCAATTGCTGATCTATACCCAGAAGACGGTTCATTTCATGGCGAAGGATTTACAGGACACCTTGGTTTCGACCCGGCATGGCTTTCCACATTATTGAAGCTATCCGGATTTGAAAATGTCACCTTCAAAGAATGCTTTGTTCAGAAAAAAATTGATTCTGGTGGAATGCAGAAAGATTATCCCGTCTTTCTAATGATTGCCACGAAAATTTCCGGATAACACTTTTCTTAACCAACATTTGAATAATGGCAGATGTGGTAGTTCCTACAAATAGCAAGCTATTCCTCACTTTCCTGAAGTTAGGATTCACTGCGTTTGGCGGACCCGCTATGCCGGTATATCTCAGGAAAGAAATCGTTGTCCGCAAACATAGGATCAAGTGTTAAAGTGCTAATTTGTAACTAGCTTTATGTAAGATAATTTCAGGATTAATAATTCTGCAATTTTTCGTTCCCAATCCACGGGGTATAATTCCATAATTGTTTGTTCAAATAAACTCCGGTTGTTGTAAAACTCTGTGTATACAAACCAGGTTGCCGTTAATCTTTCACGCTCCGAAGAAAAATCAAATGTTGTGGATAGTATCAAATCAGTCGTTAATCCTACAACGATTTTGTAGAGCTTTTCCTTTGAACGATAATAATAATGGATAGCCGATTTATTGACGCCGGCTTTGATAGCAATCTGCTGAAGAGTTGTTCCATGGTATCCGTACAAAAGAAAAACAGAATATGCAGCCTGTATTATTTCATCTTCTGTGCTTGTCGTTTTATTTGTCATCTGTATAAACTTCAATTTTTAACAAACCTTTAGTAAACTCTTATTCTGAATTTCTGCAACCGGTTGATTATCAGTTAATCACAGTAGTAAAGTTGCGTTATTTATAATTTGGTGTCAGGGCTTCAATTGATATTAGAAAACCTAACCGTATATGATGGTAAGGAAAATCGCGGATCCCATACTGGTACTGGCCGAAAAAGTTAATTCTCTTATTCTTTTGAGTGAGCTGGCTGGAATAAACCATGGGATGATCGCCGTTGTTAATACAGCCGCTATAACCTGAAATTGAGTTTTCGAACTCTATATTCTTATTACTCATGATTATTTTCACGCCATACATTGCAGCATCATTTTGTATACTGTTGGTGGTTTCCCAGCATAAAAAGCCAGCGTCGGCAACGACACGAATCTTTTTCAGCAATTTAGATTCAATGGAAAAAGATTTCCCGATTTCAAGATCGAAGTAATAACCTGGTGTATCAAAATAGCGGCGTGCTCCGAAATTATTCCCTGAAGCGGTTTTCAACGTAGAATTTAAAATAACAGAAGGCCGTATCTTCTGTTCTTCGAACAAAAGTATCCTGGTTTGAACATAAACATCGCCATTCGCTGTTCCAACCGGAACCTCTTCAGTGGAGGCGCGTCTGTCGCGGATGTCCAACGTAGTGTTGTATCGTTCTGCGGCTGTACCCCAAATCTTAAATGAAACTTTTGAGCATATCAAAGGGATTTCGGCTTTGATAAAAGGATTTAACGTTCGGTCGCCAAACCCGGAATAGTAATTCCACGATACAGATAAAGTAGTAAATTCAGCAATTGTCGCATCCGTAAACTCCGGAACCGGAAGCGCGTTTGGCCCGAAAAACTCAGGCGAATAGTTTACTGTTTGACTGAATGAATCAAGCGAAACCAGGATCAGAATTGCACTGATGATATTTCTGAATTTCTTTAACATCGCAGTAGAATAAAGCTAAAATGAAGTTGTAATTTTTAGTTTTTACCTTTTTCAATTTCGGTCAGGGAGGTTTTAAAACCTCAATTTTTCTGTCATTAATCCAAACCGAATTACATCCAATCGATGGCCGAAATACATATTGTAATAATCGGAACCATGATAATACTGCACAAATAACCCAATATCCTCCAGGAATTTTGGATGATAATAAATGGTTAAACTCAGGTTAAGTCTTTCAGCCGATATCGCGTTCAAATCATTCACAAGGCCAAACATCCAGGTAGCTTCACCTTTTATGGAAATATCGGCTTTGTTCTTTGTACTCCTGCTGTCTTTAGCAGGTAGTTTGAAAATGGAAACTGCGTTATGCCAGCGATACCTGCTGTAAATGCCTTCAAGTTCATCGCTACCCCAGCCCCGGGGATGAATTTCGATTGATGTTTTGAAAAACTGATATGCATTAAAACGCGTATTGAAATTTGTTTTAATAAATCCTGTTTCAAAATAATTCGTAGCAAAATCACCTGTTAACAAATTCACTTCACCATTATCCATGAAGAAATCGCCATCCTGTCCATTGGAGTGATGCGCAAAACGGCCGTATATACTCAGGTTTTGCGAGCTCTCATACTCTGTAAGCTTATAATATACAGTTATCTGAGGTATATAGCTTGGTGTACGGACAGGATAGGACCTTTCATCGTACATCCGCAGGATAATTTGTGGCGTGAGCACACCCAGTAAACGGGCATTCTTACTTTTACGAATGTAAAAATTGGGAATCAAATTCGCTTCGAACATCAGAGGCTCAATATTACCAATATCGGTAGGGAAAGTAATATAGCTGCTTCCCTGGTTCACCTGGGATATTACAGTTAGGCCTACCCCATGTAAAGGGTCACTTTCCTGCCCAAAACCACGAAAGATCAGAATCAGTAAAAACAGTATTAAACCCGGTTCCCGTTTCATTCTGTCACTTATAGATAAATGATTTTGATTTTTACAGTTTTGTCGCTTTGTAGGTGAAATGATGCCTTCGAAAATGAAGGCTTGTTTGAAAACCCAATAGATTCATAGTTTGAAAAGCCAATCCCCTCTTTGGGTAGGATTATCCCTTTTTTAATTTTACCATCATTGTCTTCATCATGAAGGATATTAACCGCATATTTTCCGGCCGGTAGATTCCCAAATGTTACGGTTGAAGTCCCTTTCACAATTTTCCCTGTATCTTTTTTAAGGTACTTCTTATAGTGCTCGTCAGGAAATGCATCTTCCTTGTTGTACAATGCAAAAAGCACAGTGCCGCTTGAATTGCGTAAATCCTTTACCTCGATTGTTAAATTGTATGTTTCCATTTTTTGATTGTGGAAGGATGAGAGGAGCAGGACGATTAAAGTTAATTGAAGCAGATTGAGTGCTGTTTTCATCTTTGGGGATTAAGAATGGTGGATTTGTGAGGTCGGGAGACGGGAGTAAGGAGTTCGAAGTCGGGAGTCTGGAGACGTGAGTCGGGAACCTCCCCAAAACCATGATTTTTGCCTGTAAATTACCACCCACATCCAACTCCCCAACTCCCAACTCCGCCATCCCACATCTACCATCTCACATCCAACATCCAACATCGCACATCCCACATTTTACTCCCCTATCAAATTCGCTTTATCAACTTTACGGATCACCTTGCGGTTTGCAATTTTTTCCTTTATCGTATCCACTATGTAATACATCATCGGGACTAAATAAACTGTCAGGATCATTGATGAAAGCAAGCCACCAATAATAACCCATGCCAGACCGTTTTTCCACTCGCTTGCCGTTCCCTGCGCTAATGCAATGGGCAACATTCCGATAGCCATAGCCAGGGTTGTCATTAAAATAGGCCGCATACGTTCTTTACCGGCAATAAGTAATGCTTCTTTAAAATACATGCCCCGGGCTTTTAGCTGGTTGGTGAAATCCACAATCAGGATGGCATTTTTTGTTACCAGCCCCATAAGCATGATCAATCCCAACTGTGCAAACAAGGTTAAATCGTTTAAGGATAAGTTTAAGGCAAGGAAAGCACCAATAGCAGCCACAGGTATGGCAAATAAAGCCACAAAAGGATAGATATAGCTGTCGTAAAGAGCGATCATAATCAGGTAAATCAACAAGAATGAGATGAGCAGAACCGAGCCTAATGCCCCGAAACTTTCATTTTGCGTTTTGATATCGGCACCCCAGGTAAGCTTTACACCTTTGGGCAACGGGCGCGTTTTAAGGAACCTTATGGCATCGTCAGCTAAAGTTCCCGAAGGCCTGCCAAACGATTCTGAGGTAATGGTAACCGAGGGTTGCCGGTCCAGTCGTTCGAGCAGTGAAGGCGAATTATCCTGCTTCACTTCTGCAAATTGTGATACTTCAATGGGGATGTTCATTGGATTCACTATGGAAAGGCGCTGCACATCCTCAAAGTTTCTCCGGTCGAAGTCATCGAGCCATATACGAACCGGGTATTCGGTTCCATTTTCGGTTAAGGTGGCGTCATCATTGCCAGTAATGGCGGTTCTAAGATTTAATCCTACATAAGCCGTGGTTAATCCCAAACGCTGCATTTTATCTTTGTCAGGAATCACCTTGTATTCAGGGCTTCCTTCTTCAACCGATAGCTGAACATTATCGGCGCCGGGTATTTTTTCGATAGCTGCTTTCAGTTCATTTCCTGTTTTCATTACCAGGTTCAGGTCGTTTCCGCTCAGGGTTATTTTTATAGGTGCCTGTTTGGGCAATAAGCCCAAAACTGCCATCGAAAAATTAACTCCCGAAAATTCTTTTTTCAGCTCTTCGCGAAGCAATTTCATAAACGCCTCCGTTTTAATGTCCCTTTGCTTTTCCGGCTTCAGCTGAATGGTAAATTCCGATATATTGGCAGAACCAACTCCTAAACTCCCGATCCCTGTGCTTGGACCGGCAATGTTGCTGAAAAGTGTTGCCACTTCGGGCTGCTGCAGGATAAAATTCTCGACCTGCTGAGTCCTGATATTGTTCTCCTGAACGGTGGTTGTTTTATCATATTCGAGGTTCAAACGGAATTTCCCCTGGTCGCCGGTCGACATCATTTCCTTGCCTATAATGCCTTGTTTCAGCATAGCACCCGTCATCACCAGCAGAAAAACAACTATTCCTGAAAAGATAAGCTTGTGACTGAGCACCCATTCCAGCTGATGTCCATACCAATCGATAAATGAGGTTAATTGCCTTTCGAACCAAAGCAGAAAACGGTTCATGAAGTTGGTTGGCTGTAAGTCTTCCTTTTTCCCAATCCGCGAAGCCAGCCAGGGCACCAGGGTAAAACCTACCAACAAGCTAGTTAATGTGGCGGTTATTACTACGATGGAGAATTGTTTGAGCATATCAGCCACAAACACCTGCAAAAACAGTATGGGCAGGAAAACAACCACATCGACCAGGGTAATTGAAATTGCCGAAAATCCAATTTCCATACGTCCTTCCAAAGCGGCATCCCGTTTATCTTTTCCCATATCAATGTGCCGCTGGATATTTTCCAGGATAACAATGGCATCATCCACCAGGATCCCGATAATTAACGACATTGCCAGCAAGGTCATCAGGTTTAAAGTGAAACCCATCAGCCACATTACGGCAAAGGCGGTAATTAACGAGGTTGGGATTGCGATTAATACAATCAAGGAATTACGGTAGCTTCGTAAAAACAGGAACATAACCAATGAAACAAGGATTACCGCCAGGATCAGGTCGTCGACCACTGAATTAACCGCTGCAATGGTCATGTCGGTTGAATCGTCGGCTACAATAAATTTCACCCCGGATTTGGCGTTAGAGGCTTCAATCTGGGCAAGTTTGGCATGAACCAATTTTGAAACTTCAACCGCATTAGCGTCGCCTTGTTTTTTCAATAAAAGGCCTATTCCGTTTACTCCATTGTAGCGGCTTACCGAACTTATTTCTTTCACACCATCGATAACTGATGCCACATCTTTTACGTAAACCGGCATTCCGGAGGCAGGCATCGCAACCTGTACATTCATAATGTCATTTACGGTTGAGAATTTCCCTGTCAGGCGGACGGAGTTACTTTCTTTATCGGTTTGCGCTTTACCGGCTGGCAAATCAATTCCTGATCGGTTAATGGCATCCACAACCTGGTAAAGTGAAATTTTATACAGTTTTAGTTTGTCCTGATCAGCTTTCACCTGTATTTCGCGTTCTTCGCCACCCAGCAGGGTAATTTCGGCCACGCCTTTTAATTGCTGTATTTGTGGCAGAATTTCATCCTTCATTTTCTGATAGAATTCCGTTCCCGGCAAATTACTGGTTGCACTAATCGAAATGATTGGCAAATCGTTGGGCGAAACCTTGCTCATAACCGGGCTCAGAATATCTGCCGGAAGGTCTTTTTTGATATTATCGATGTAACGCTGAGCATCCTGCATGGCAATGTTCAGATCCGTTCCATATTTCAGGTTGGCAATAATAATGGATGCATTGGGCATGGATTTTGTCTCCAGGTAATCCACACCTTCGAGATTCGAAAGCGCATCCTCTATTTTTCTTGAAACAGAAGTTTCCACTTCATTGGGTTCGGCACCCGGGTACATTGTTTTTATTACTACTACAGGCTGGTTAAAGTCGGGCAACAGTTCATACCCCAGGTTTTTAAAACCTATGATCCCCAATAAGGCGAATACGCTGAAAATAACTATGATCAGCGAAGGGCGGTTGATTGATATTTGAGTAATGTTCATGGCTTGTCAGTTATTGTATTTTTGTAAAATCAGCGCTTTTTCTAATTCCGGATGATGATAAAAGGAGGGAAAGAGCTTTGCAATATGTATCGGTCTCTTTGAGTAGTTCATCGGCGGCTTCTGTTTCCAGAACATGGGCTGCTTTGAGCAGGTTGAGGTACGTTCTTGTTTTTCGCGCTTCGTTACCAGAAGCAGATAAACTGGTATAATAATCAGGTTTCGATTTCGCAGCCTGAGCATCTTCGATACTGTGGAGGATGGCGTTGCCACTTTTTAAAAGACGGCTCGAAAAATAATTTTCTTTTTTCGCGTCAGCCAGGTAATTGTAGCAATGCACGATTTTAAATGCATACTCAAAACCTTTTTTCTCAATAACACTCGTTCTGTTGTTCATGG
>CAIRHD010000464.1 GCA_903878265.1 uncultured Bacteroidales bacterium
ATATCGGGGCGGCGCTGCAACAGATCAGATGGGATTCCTGCCGGGATTTCGCCGGGCAGTTGCTGGTTGTAAATATTTTGCCCACGTTGAATCATGCCAGGTGTTAGCCCAGTTAAAACCCTTAAAGCGTTCTGATTGGTAACGATCTGCTGTTCAGCATTCGGTATTGCTGCCTGAGCCAAAGCCAACTGTTGCTGCGCCTGCAACTTATCCAATTCCGACACATATCCTTTGTTGAACCTTTCGGATATGGTTTTTAAAGATTCGGTACGGGATTGAACGGTTCTATTGGCAATACCGAGGCGGTTGTCGGCATCGCGGAGTAAGAAGTAAAGTTTTGCCGTTTCGGCAATTAGGCTCACACGTACAGCTTGGGCATTATTTTCAGTAGCCAGAAACTGCGCCCAGTCTGCCCGTTTCTGATGTCGCAGTTTGCCGAATAAATCCAATTCCCAATTCATGGAAGCCATTGCTCCATAAGACTGGCCGTTAACACCCGCCCCAACACTTCTGGCATTGCCACTAACATCATTGTAACCAGCATTCAGCTTATAGCCAAAAGAAGGATACAACCCAGCATTTGAAATACCATAAGTTGCGCGTGCTTCTTCAACACGGGAAATAGCAGCAAGTAAGTCCAGGTTGCTTTTCAAAACAGTTTGGATAAGTTTTGTAAGCTCAGGGTCTTTATACACTTTAGTCCACTCTATAAGTGAAAGCGAATCCTTTATAGCTGCAGAGTCCAACACAACTGTTGAAACAGCAATCTTGGGGTCGCCACCCGAATAAGCAGTGTTTGCTTTCATTACAGGGCGCTCATACTTAGGTCCGACGAGGCAGGAGCTAAGTATGGTTGTCAGCACAATAATACTAAGTATTTTTTTCATATTACTTGCCCTCCTCATGTTTAATAACTTCAGTTACAACTTGTTTCTTCTTTCCCATACCTTCGATCATTACAAACAATCCGGGTACGATCAATACCCCAAGAACGGTAGCTACAAGCATTCCGCTGAATACTGCCATTCCCATTACAATACGAGCCTGCGAACCGGCTCCAACAGCGGTAAGCAATGGTGTAACCCCAAGAATAAAAGCAAAAGCAGTCATCAGGATAGGCCTGAAACGCAATTTAGCTGAAGTCATTGCTGCTTCAAGTAATGGAACACCTTTTTCCTGCTCGGCTTTGGCAAATTCAACAATTAAAATTGCATTTTTGGCTGCAAGCCCGATAAGCATAACCAACCCTATTTGTGCGAACACATTTAATACATACGCATCGTTGGCAAACCGGGCAAGGAATAAACCAAGAAATGCCCCAAAAACGGCAAATGGGGTTCCTAAGAGCACGCTAAACGGCAATTTCCAGCTTTCGTATTGTGCCGCCAGGATAAGGAACACAAACACCAAGGCCATTATAAATACCGAACTACTACTTGGGGAATGTTTCTCCTGGTATGACATATTTATATAATCGTAGCTCATGGTTGATGGAAGCACTTGTTTGGCTACTTCTTCCAATGCTGTAAGTGCCTGCGAACTGCTATATCCTTCGGCCGGTTCGCCGCCAACTTCAGCGGCACGGAAAAGGTTTAGTCGATTGGTAAAATCTGGTCCGGTTACCTTGGTAACAGTAACAAGAGTTGAAAGGGGCACCATATTCCCATTACTGTTTTTGACCGACATTTGTTGCAGGGCATCAGGATTTAACCGGTCCTGCCCTTCGGCTTGGAGGAACACTTTATATTGCCGCCCAAAGCGGTTAAAATCGTTCACATAGTTTGCGCCTAAAAATGCACCAAGAGCCTCAGTAACAGTTGTAACTGATACCCCCAGTTTCATGGCTTTTTCGTTGTCAATCTCAAGTTTGTATTGTGGGGAACCCGCATTAAAAGTTGAATAAACCCTTTTGATTTCAGGACGCTTTTGTGCTTCGGCAATAAAAGCCCTGGTTTGTTGCGCCAGGTATTGTGGTGTGTTGCCTCCCCTGTCCTGCAACATCATACTAAATCCTGCTGCTGCACCCAAGCCCTGTATGGCTGGCGGCCCAAAGGCCATTACCGTTGAATTGGTAATTGCGAACGCGAAAATCCTATTCAATTTATCTGCCAGTTGTTTTGCAGTCAACTTCCTATCTTCCCATGGTTTCAACGATACAAAAATAAATGCGTTGGAAGGCAAATTTGAACCAGTGAGCAAACTAAACCCATTGATGGCTGTGTATGCTTTAAGGGATTCTTCTTTTGAAAGAATGGCCTCTACTTTACGTGTAATCTCGTTAGTACGTTGTAGGGACGATGCAGGAGGATTTGCGATGTTTACGAGTAAATAGCCCATATCTTCCTCAGGAACAAATCCGGAAGGTACCTTTAACCCTAACAATCCTGCAACAATTATTACAACAACAAGCAAGCCGACAACCCGAAAAGATTTTTTTGCAAAGAACCCTGCACCTCCCAAATATCCTGTTGTAACGCTCCCGAAAACTTTGTTGAACCCACGGTAAAACTTAGGTAACAAGCCTTTTTGTTGATCAAGTGGTTTGGTTGGTTTAAGCAGCATGGCACATAAGGCAGGGCTTAGAGACAATGCGCTGAAAGCCGAGAAGGCAACTGAAACGGCAATGGTAAGTGCAAACTGCTGGTAAAACCTTCCGGTAATGCCTGGGGTCATGGCAACAGGTACAAATACCGCAATTAAGATCATTGCAATAGCTATTACCGGGCCCGAAACTTCTTTCATTGCCTGAATGGTTGCTTCTTTTGGCGTTTTGCCATGCTCAATATGATGCATGACCGCCTCCACTACCACAATGGCATCATCTACCACAATCCCGATTGCGAGAACCAGCCCCAGCAGTGAGAGTGTATTGATGGAAAAACCCAGCAACGGGAATACCGCTATTGCACCCATCAATGAAACGGGTACTGTGATTAATGGAATAAGGGTTGCCCGCCAGTTTTGAAGGAAGATAAAAACCACCAGGATTACGAGGATAATTGCCTCAAACAGTGTTTTGATAATATCATCAATACCTGCAGTAATGGCAAGCGTGGTATCCAGTGATTCCTGATATTCAATATCCTGGGGAAACCGTTGCGACATTTCTTCCATCGCAGCCTTTGCATTTGCAGCAACTTCCAGGGCATTGCTTCCTGGCGTTTGGTATATGGCAATGGCAGTAGCTGGTTGTCCGTTTCTGCGGGCCATTGTGCTGTAGTTTTCTGTTCCCAGTTCAATGCGCGAAATATCGCCAAGCAATACCTGCGAGCCATCCTCTTTGCTACGTACTATAATTTTCGAAAATTGCTGTTCGGTTACCAAGCGATCTTGTAGCGTAGCACTATAAGTAAATTCGGTTCCGGCAGGGGCTGGTTCTGCGCCAAATTTCCCACCAGGGCTTATCATATTTTGAGCGTTCAGGGCACTTTTTACATCTGCTACAGTAACGCCAAGTTTGGTCATCTGACTGACATTAAGCCAAATACGCATGGAATAATCACTTCCGAACAGGGAAACATCCCCCACTCCCTTTATCCTGGCCAAAGCATCAACTACATTAATGCTTGCATAATTGTTCAGGAATTTAGCATCATATTTGGGGTTTTTGGAAGTAATGGTAAAAAGCAGCATCGGAAATGACAAGGACTTCTTTATCGAAACCCCTGTTTGCTTTACGCTCTGCGGAAGGAAAGGCTCTGCCTGCTTTTCCTTATTCTGGGTCAACATATTGGCATTGTCGAGGTCGGTGCCTACGTCGAAAGTTACTTCAATGGAACACGCCCCATCGGAAGTGTTGATTGATTTCATGTACAGCATGTTTTCCACCCCATTCACTTTCTGTTCGATAGGTGTGGCTATTGCCTGCTCAACATTTAAGGCGTTGGCACCCGTAAAGTTGGTAATTATTTTTACCATTGGGGGCACAATATCGGGATACTGCGCCACAGGTGTTTTTTGCATCGCGAGGTAGCCTAATATCACAATTATGATACTTATTACCATGGCAACTATTGGTCGTCGAACGAAAAATTCTCCCATAATTTCTACTTTCTAAAATTATTTACCAGGTGCTGTTTTATTAGCAGGCATACCAGGCTGCCAATCTGTTGGTTTCGGGGTAATGACACTGCCATTTCTCAAAAGTTGGGTGCCGCCGAATGCAATTTTGTCGCCTGCTGCCAAACCATCCTCAACCACATAAGCATCTTTGAATGTAGGCCCTGTGGTAATAATTTTCATTTGCACTTTGCTGCTGTCCCCCAATACATAAACCTGGCTTATCCCTTGCATTTCGATAACGGCACGTTGCGGTACAAGCAGGGCATTTTTTCGTACATCGGTTACTACCAATACTTTAACATATTGACCAGGCCGCAATAATTTATCAGGATTTGTGAATGATGCTTCAAATGTCATTGCACCTGTTGTCGGGTCAATCTGCCTGTCGGCAAAACTCAATTTTCCGGTTTGTGAATACATTGAGCCATCGGATAATTTTAAGGCAATATTTTGGCCAGCACCTTTTAATGCCGTCTTGTCCTTGTTTATTTCCCTGAAGATTCGAAGGTATTCCTGCTCGCTTATGGTAAAACGCACCCTTATTTCGCCCAAATCGGAAATGGTATTTAAAACCGACATGGATCCGGGCTGCACATAATCGCCAACCCTCACTTTCGAAATCCCTATCAAACCTGAAATCGGAGCTAAAATTCTGCAATATCCCAATTTTATTTTTGCATTTTCCAATGAAGCTTCTGCAGCCTGGATAGAAGCTTTCGAAGCCTCGTAGGTGGCTTTTGCCGCTACCAATTCGCGTTGGCTTACCGCATTGATTTTAGCCAGCGGCTCAATCATGTCGAGGTCCGATTTGGCTTTTGCCAATGTAGCCTGAGCCTGGGCCAGCGACCCTTCTGCCTCGCTTACTTTAGTTTGAAAAGGCAACGGATCTATAGTATAGAGCAATTCGCCCTTGGTAACCAAATTGCCTTCCTTAAAATTGAGGCTCATAATTAAGCCATCAACACGCGGATTCACCTGTATGTCCGATTGCCCATACGTTTGCCCGGTATATTCCGATTGGAGCCGCACATCCTGTTGCACAACACTGGTAACGGGCACTTCAAGTGCAAATTGAACCGGAACTGTTTTTTTACCGCAAGCGGAAAACAGGAGAAAAACCGGTAATGCTAGTAAAATGGTAAAAGGCTTCTTCATATTGTTTGTTTTTATATAATGTTTGCGTGTACTTATTTATTGGCATTAAAAGGCGTGAGGGATATGGCAACGAACTAGGTTTTTTAGAATTTCTTTTCAACAAAAAGAAGAACGTACTAAACTGCTTGCGCTTTAAAAATAGTTCAGACTTTTTTTGTTTGCTCAGATATTTTTTAGTCAACTTAATATTCAGAATGCAAAAGTTTCCTTGAAATCTATTTTATCAAATCTGGTAGCTTAGGCTCGACAATTAAAACCTCAAACTTATTTTTATTTTGCAGAAACTTATTTCATTTGGTATTCGCTCCGGTCTTTCCTTTTTGGCTTCCTGATCATGAAAGACAGTTCCATACTATTTGTGGTAGGAATTTTTTATTGGACTGATTTTTGCTTTGTTAAAATTGCCTAACACAAAAACATCAATGTTGGGCAAAGATAGAAAAAGAAAAGAAAATCTACAGACGAAAAGGTTTATTTTCTGTTTTTACTATCTTTGCAGCTCAAAATCAATTTTTTATACCGTGGCCGACCCACTTCCTGAAACTTTTAACGCACTGGTTTTATTAAATTTTACTGCATCTGATTGGGCCGCATCTGCAGGTCTTATTGGGGGTATTGTGGCTGTTTTAGTGCTTTTAATGTGTTCGGCTGCCGCATCAGCTGCCGAAACCGCATTTTTCTCGTTTTCACCTTCGCAGTTGAACGAAATACACTCATCAAAATCTGCTGCCAGCCAACGGATCTTACACCTTCTTTCCAACTCTAAACTTCTGCTGGCTACTATACTAATTATCAATAATTTAGTCAATGTAGGAATTGTAATCATATCAACTTTTTTGGTAAAAGGATATCTTGATTTTTCAGCAAACCCACTTCTTGGGTTTATTTTTCAAGTTGTTGTAATCACTTCACTATTGCTGTTGTTGGGTGAAATTATGCCTAAAGTGATTGCGACCCGCAAACCGGTACAAATCGCTTCGCTTTTATCCATGCCGCTCACCATTTTGCAAAAGGTTCTGTACCCTTTCAGTAAAATCCTGGTAAGTTCCACAAGGTTTATAGACAAGCGGCAAGGTTATCAAACCCATAATATTACCCTCGACGATATTTCCAATGCCATTGATATTACAGCTGATGGAAAGGTGGATGCCGAAGACAGGAAAATCATGAAAAGCATAACCCGTTTTGCAAACATCAACGCCCGAGAAATAATGACCCCAAGAGTTGACCTTACAACCCTTGAAAACTCATTGACGCTTAGTATGGTACGAAAAATAATTGTTGATTCAGGCTATTCCCGCATACCTGTTTTTAACGATACGCCCGATACCATTACAGGTATTTTATATATAAAAGATTTGCTGCCTTATCTTTCGGAAGAAGATTCGTTTAATTGGGGACAGCTGGTAAGGCCTCCGTTTTTTATTCCCGAAAACAAACCTATAAACGATTTGATGCAGGAATTTCAGGAGAAAAAAATACATCTTGCTGTTGTGGTTGACGAATATGGCGGAACCTCGGGCATTATTACCCTGGAGGATATTATTGAAGAAATTGTTGGCGAAATAAACGATGAATTTGATATTGAGGCAGAAAACGTATTCTTTTCGAGGATTGATGAGCAGAACTATGTTTTTGAAGGAAAAACCTCTATCAACGATGCCTGCCGGGTTCTGGGTATTGATGATCGGATATTCGACGAAGCAAAAGGCGAAAGCGAATCTTTGGCAGGCCTGGTACTTGAACTTGCCGGGAAAATGCCTGCCACTGGCGAAATCTTTACACTTGGCGAATATTCATTCAGGGTGGAAGCCTCTGATAAACGCAGGATTAAGAAGGTAAAGATCACCATTCCGATAATATCTGAAGAAGAGGATTAAACGCTGGTTTAGGAAAACTTGTCAGCGGAAGCAATTCAGTTTTACTGCCCCTCACTGAATTTCTCCAATTTTCGTAAGGCAATAAACCAATATATGCACCGTTTTAGCCATTAAAAGCTTCTGAAATGTGTTTTCGAAAAACATCTTTATTGCCTGTAACGATTTTGGCTTTTATTGCCATAATATTCGGAATGCAATCGTGCAACAGCGATTATACCCCAAAACCCCGAGGATATTTCCGTATAGCACTGCCTGAAAAAAAATATTTCCTTCTCGATTCTATTTATCCTTATACATTTGAATATCCGGCTTATGCCAAAATTACAAACGACCCAATTTCGCCGGAAGAAAAAAATTGGATAAATATCGAAATGCCAGTTTTTCATGGCCGTTTACACATCAGTTATAAACCGCTAACCGATAAAAGCAGCCTTATAAAATACAACGAAGATACCCGTACACTTGCCCTCAAACACATGCCAAAAGCAAGTGGGATCAGGCAGATTGCCATTTCGGACCCATCGCGGAAAGTGTATGGCCTGGTTTATGAAATAAATGGCCTGAGTGCTGCTTCGCCCTACCAATTTTATCTTACCGACAGTACAAACCACTGGTTACGTGGCTCTTTATATTTCGATGTAATTCCCAATAATGATTCCCTTGCGCCAATTATCGATTTTGTAAAATTGGATATTCAGCATTTGTTCGAAACAATAAACTGGAAATAGGGTCATATAAACTTCAATAAGCAATTCACCGATATTTCTGATTTAGAAGGATATTCCTTTGTATTTATTACTTTTGGAACGATTAAACTATTTGAAAGATGAAGAAATCGCTACTCACCGTTTTCCTTTTTACTTTGAGCCTTTTGCTTGCAGCTCAGCAACCCACATATTCCAGAGTGAAAATATTTGCCGATTCCAAAACCATAAACCAACTGCAATCTACTGGAATAGAAATCACATCAGTTGATACTAAAGATAATAGTTTTATAGCCGAAATTTCGGAAACAGAACTTGACAGGCTGAAAGCTGCAGGATTTCGTTACGAAATCGTGATACAAGATGTTACGAAATTTTACGCAGAAAGGGCATTGGAAATAGCTCCAGAAACCAAATCAAAATCGTTATTGACTGAAACATGGCCGCAGCCCACAAATTTCTCGCTAGGTTCGTGCGGCGGATTCAGTACAGTGAATGAAATGTTAGCACAATTAGACCTAATGCGTTCTCTTTACCCTTCGCTTATATCAGTAAAACAGGCTGTAAACGATACCCTTTCAACCATAGAAGGCAGGACAATGTATTATGTTCGTATCAGCGACAATCCCGATATAAACGAAACAGAGCCCGAAGTGCTGTACACCGGAATGCACCACGCCCGCGAACCAATCGGGATGCAGCATTTGCTTTATTATATGTGGTATTTACTCGAAAATTACAACAGCGATCCTTCGATCAAGCATTTGGTCGACAATACCGAAATGTATTTTATCCCTGTTATCAATGTGGATGGTTACACATACAATATTACAACAAGCCCCAATGGTGGCGGGCAGTGGCGAAAGAACCGCCGGAACAACAATGATGGAAGTTTTGGGATAGATATTAACCGGAATTATGGATATGAATGGGGATACGACGATATTGGATCTTCGCCGGATCCTTCGAGTGAACTCTACCGTGGCACAGCGGCTTTTTCGGAACCCGAAACGCGTATAATAAAACACTTTTGCGAAAGCCACAATTTCCCGATTGCACTCAACTACCACTCTTACAGCAATTTGTTTTTATATGCCTGGGGCTGGACAAGTTTCCCATCGCCCGATAATACCAAATTGGGAGCCTATGCCAAATTAATGACGAAAGAAAACGGCTATACCTTTGGACCTGGATCAACAACCATTTATCCAACCAACGGTGGTTCCGACGATTGGATGTATGGCGAACAGACCTCCAAGCCTGCTATTTTCTCGTACACCCCCGAAATTGGCAGCAATGACGATGGCTTTTGGCCCATACCGAGCCGCATTGTGCCGCTTTGCCAGGAAAATATGCTGGGAAGCATCACGGCTGCCCGCTTGGTTGGGAATTACGGGATAATTAGAGATAACAGTCCGTTATTTATTTGGGAACAAAGCGGGTATTTGCCTTTTGAGGTTCAGAGAATGGGTATGCAGGATGGTAGTTTTACTGCATCAATTATTCCTTTGGGTAATTGTTTTCAACAAGTCGGGACTTCAAAAATAATTCAGGGTCTCGATTTGCTCGAAAAACAGTCCGATTCGATCAGTTACCAATTTAACAACACCTTACACGTTGGCGATACAATCCGTTATGTGTTAAGTTTAAATAATGGATATTTTACTGAAAACGACACTGTTATGCGCATTTTCGGATATCCGGTTTCCGTTTTCGACGATAAGCTTACAACAAATGTAAACTGGACGGGGAACTGGTCATTAACCAATACCCAATATTTTTCACCTAATTCATCCATGACCGATTCGCCAACCGGGAATTATACTGCCAATGCAAACAAAACCATTACTTTGAAGAATGGGATCGACCTTAACAATACACTTTTAATGGTTTTACAGTTCAGGGCTAAATGGGCACTGGAAGCAGATTACGACTATGTTCAGGTAAGTATTTCAACCAATAATGGTGCAAGTTGGTTGCCTTTACAGGGAAATTACACCAATCCCGCATCAATATACCAACCGGCAGGTCAACCTTTGTACGATGGAACCGAATCCGATTGGGTGCGCGAAGCCATATCGTTGAATAATTATATGGGACAAAAAATAAAATTACGCTTTCAGCTCAGAGCTGATATGGGGACAGAAATGGATGGGTTTTATTTTGACGATGTTAATATAAGCATGGTGTTGGACCCAACTTCAATAAATGAAACCGAAGCATGTTCGGGATATATAGGTACGCCTTTTCCTAATCCAGCTACCGGAAGTTTTGAAATAGAATATAAATTGCCGGAAAACACAGGGGATGCTGTCTTACAAATAGTAACTGCTGCAGGTTCAGAAGTACTCAAAACACATCTTTCCACACCAAATAGCTCTGCATTAATTGATATTCGA
>CAIRHD010000465.1 GCA_903878265.1 uncultured Bacteroidales bacterium
AGGAGAAAAATACAATCCGAAAGGACATAAATATGTTACAGATTTCACCATTGACCCCAATCCAATTATAACATATAAGGTTGGTGGTGTGATTCTTACAAAAGAAATGCTATTTGTTGGCAACAGCGACAGCATGATTATCAAATATACGCTTGTAGATGCCCATTCACCTACCCAATTGCGTTTCAGGCCATTTTTGGCTTACCGCAATATTCATAGCCTCAGCAAAGCCAACAACGATGTTGAAAGGAAATATGATGCCATTCCTAACGGCATTAAAGTACGCATGTACTTAGGCTACCCACATTTGCACCTTCAATTCTCGAAAGAAAACGAGTATCTCCATGCTCCCGATTGGTATTTTGATTTCGATTACATGCGCGAAAAAGCCCGTGGATACGAATCGCTTGAAGATTTATATACTCCCGGAAGTTTCGAAATGCCAATCAACGTAGGCGAGAGCGTTTACTTTATAGCAAGCTTGGATGAAGAAGATCCGAAGACTTTTGCACGCGTTTTTGCCCAGGAAATAAAAAAACGGGTTGCCCGCGATAGTTTTGAGCATTGCCTGCAAAATGCAGCCGAACAATTTATTGTGAAAAGGGGCAAGAAATTTGAAATCGTTGCCGGTTTCCCTTGGTTTGGACGTGTTGCCCGCGATACCTTTATTTCCCTTCCTGGATTAACTCTGGTGCAAGGCGATTTCAAAACATTCAAATCAATTATAGATAGCAGCCTCCTCGAAATGAAAGGACCATTGTTTCCGAATTCTGGAACAGGGCTGAAACTTGAATATAATTCTGTTGATGCTCCTTTGTGGCTTTTCTGGACACTGCAACAGTACATCAAATATAGTGGCGATAAAAATGTTTGGAAAAATTACGGCGAATACCTTAAGCTTATTTTAAACAGTTTCCGCGAAGGCACTTCCTACAATATCCATATTTTGGATAATGGCTTATTATACGCTGGAGTAACAGGTTCAGCCGTAACATGGATGGATGCCGTGGTAGATGGGAAACCAGTTACACCTCGCATTGGGTTGGCAGTGGAAGTGAATGCACTTTGGTACAATGCGATTTGTTTTGCACTCGAATTGGCAGAAAGTGCTGGGGAAAAAGATTTCGTAATTGAATGGAAACCCATTGCCGAGCGCATTCCTGCTGCATTTACCGAAACATTTTGGTTTAAAGCCAAAAATTATCTTTACGACTATGTTCATGGAGATTTTAGCGATAAATCGGTTCGCCCAAACCAAATATTTGCTGCCTCCTTGCCTTATTCGCCAATCAATGACGACATTCGCAAAGGAGTTCTCGACAGGGTACAATCCGAATTGTTGACACCTCGCGGATTGCGTACCTTAGCACCAAAGAACCCAGCCTACAAACCTGAATATACCGGCGGCTCAACAGCCAGGGATTTAGCTTATCATCAAGGCTCTGTTTTTCCATGGTTATTTGGTCATTTTGCAGAAGCCTGGCTGCGTTTATATGAAGAAAGTGGCATATCGTACATTTCAAAACTGTACAAAGGATTTGAAGAAGTAATCACCGAGCACGGTATCGGAACTATTTCGGAACTTTACGATGGCGATATCCCTTACCGGCCTTCTGGTGCTATTTCGCAGGCATGGAGCGTTTCGGAACTATTGCGGGTTGGCAACATACTCGAATCAATGAAATCTGGGGAGCCCCAAAAATCTTAATAATATAACAACATATATAAAATACGATGAAAGTATTGATGTTTGGATGGGAGTTTCCACCTCATATTACCGGTGGTCTTGGTACAGCTTGTTTTGGGCTTACCAAAGGTTTGCTGAAACATGGGGTCGATGTACAATTTGTAGTTCCAAAAGCTTATGGCGATGAAAGCCAGGAAGCTGTGAGGCTTATTAATGCCAGTGATGTAACAGTGATGATGAAAGATCCTGTTTTTCGCGAGTATTGGAACCAAATTACCTACATGGAAATCGGCTCAAACCTTATTCCTTATGTTGGGCCTGAAGATTTTCAGCAAATGGTAAGCGAAAATACCAATACCGTAGTTGAGGAATCCGGCAGGGTTTTTTCCGAAAGGTTTCAGTTTTCGGGAAAATATGGCCACGACCTTATGGAAGAAGTTGCCCGTTACGCCTTGGTTGGTGCTGCTATTGCTGCCAACAGCGAATTTGATGTTATTCATGCGCACGATTGGTTGACTTATTCAGCCGGCGTTGCAGCTAAAAAAATATCGGGCAAACCTTTGGTTGTTCACATGCATGCTACAGAATTCGATCGCTCGGGCGAAAACTACAACGAAAATGTGTATGAAATCGAGCGCAAGGGAATGGTTGAAGCCGATAGGGTTATCACTGTAAGCAACCTCACAAGGAATATTGTAATAGAAAGGTATCATATTGACCCTGAAAAAGTTATTACCGTTCATAATGCCGTTGAACCCCCTGAACATGCTGAATTGCAGAATGCTGAAAAACGCGTAAAGGAAAAAATCGTTACTTTCCTAGGAAGGATCACTTTCCAGAAAGGTCCGGAATATTTTATAGAAGCTGCATGTAAAGTTTTGGAACGCGACAACAATGTTCGGTTCGTGATGGCTGGCACAGGCGATTTGATGGAAAAAATGATCAGAAGGGTTGCCAAACTTAAAATTTCCTCACATTTTCATTTTACAGGGTTTTTAAAAGGCGAAAATGTGGATCGCATGTTTGCCATGAGCGATGTATATGTGATGCCATCCGTATCGGAACCTTTCGGGATTTCACCTTTGGAGGCAATGCGTTCGAATGTACCGGTAGTTATTTCAAAACAATCTGGCGTAGCCGAAGTACTAAACCATGTAATGAAAGTTGATTTTTGGGATGTGGATGCAATGGCCGATGCTATTTGGGGACTTCTGCATTACAATGCCCTTAACAGCATGTTTATCACATACGGTTCCGAAGAAGTAAATAACCTCAAGTGGGAATCGGCATCACGTAAAGTTGCCGATATTTATGAATCGTTGCTCTAAAAGAAATTCAAACCAAAAAGTTATAACCATAGATTTTAAAACAGAAATATATGAGGTCAATTTGTCTTTATTTCCAGGTACACCAGCCATTCCGCTTACGGACTTATCGTTTCTTCGATATCGGTGCTGACCATTATTACTACGACGACTATCAGAACAGGCGCATCGTGAGACGCATTGCCAACGATTGTTATATTCCCGCTAACGAAGTTCTGCTTGCACTTATCGGCGAATATGGCTCTGCTTTTAAAGTGACTTTTAGCATCAGCGGTACTGCAATAGAGCAGTTTAAAAAATATACGCCCGAAGTGATAGAGAGTTTCAAGAGGCTTGCCAAAACAGGGAATGTTGAGTTTTTAGCCGAAACATATTCCCACTCTTTGGTTGGGTTAAACGATCCTGATGAATTTAAAAGACAGGTTGAGGAACATGCCACCACCATTCAGGAACTTTTTGGCATAACCCCCACGGCTTTCCGCAATACGGAACTTGTTTATTCAAACGGAATCGCCGAACAGGTTTTCAAAATGGGCTATAAGACCATGCTTACCGAAGGAGCAAAACAATTGTTAGGCTGGAAAAGCCCTAATTACCTGTATTTTAGCTCGCCACATCCACGTATGCGGGTACTTTTGCGCAATTACCAGTTAAGTGACGATATTGCTTTCAGGTTTTCGCAGCAAAGTTGGAACGAATGGCCGCTTACTGCCGAAAAATATGTTAACTGGCTCGATAGCGTGGATCCAAAACAAGATCTCGTAAACCTTTTTATGGATTATGAAACTATTGGCGAACACCAAAAAGCTGAATCAGGGATATTTGGTTTCCTGAGAGCATTTCCCGAACAACTTATCAGATCACAAAAATGGACATTCCGCACACCAAGCGAAGTTGCCGACGAGTTGCAACCGGTTGCCGGAATTGATTGCCCTCATGCCATCTCGTGGGCCGACGAAGAACGCGACCTTACCGCATGGCTTGGCAACGACTTGCAGCAGGAAGCCTTTACAAGTCTATACAAACTTTCGAAAATAATGGCTACCTGCACCGATGCCGACCTTCACCGCGATTGGAATTACCTGCAAGCAAGCGACCATTTTTATTACATGTGTACCAAATGGTTCAGCGATGGTGATGTACACCAGTATTTTACGCCGTATGGAACCCCTTACGAAGCATTTTTAAATTACATGAATGTACTTGCCGACTTCGAGATAAGGGTGAAAGAATATGCTGCTAACCAAGTTGTTGCAGAAGTTATTCCTGTTACGACTGAAGCAGTAGCGAAAATGAATGCTATCCCAGATGGAAAATCACCTACAGTAAAACCTTCCAAAACCAAGGTAAAAGCTGTGGCAGATTCAGACAAAAAACCTGTGTCAAAAGCTAAAAAAGAGGTTAAATAAGTAATAAGTTGTTCACATTTGAAGCCAACTTATCAAAATCTTGATTACCTTTAATTTTAAATTCTGTATTTTTGCAGACCTCTGATTAAGTTGAAAAACTGTCAGAGGTTTGATTTTTGTGCAAAACTTCAACGTTTTGTCGCTAAATTACTTGATTTTGAAACTGATATATGAGTGAAACGAAAATACTTAAGCCCGATTACTTGTTTGAGGTAAGTTGGGAAGTATGCAACAAAGTAGGAGGAATTTATACGGTAGTAGCCACAAAGGCTCCCGGAATTCAAAAGGAATACGGCAACAATTACATCGTTATTGGTCCTGATGTTTGGAAAGAAACAAGCCAAAACCCTGATTTTACTGAGGACAAATCAATATTCCGCACCTGGCGCGAGCGTGCCGAAAACGAAGGCCTTCGTATAAAAATAGGCCGATGGAATATCAAGGGTCACCCGGTTGCCATATTGGTTGATTTTACCCAATACTTTTCGTCGAAAGATAAAATTTTGGCAGAATTCTGGGAAAAATACAAATTAGATAGCATTACCGGAACTTGGGATTATGTTGAACCTGCTTTATTTGGCTATGCGGCTGGCAAAGTAATTGAGAGTTTTTATGAATTTAGCCTTACCGCACAGGATAAAATAGTTGCGCAGTTTCATGAGTGGATGACAGGTGGCGGGATACTTTACCTCAACGACCGAGTTCCACAAATTGGCACAGTGTTCACAACCCATGCCACAGTTGTTGGCAGGTGTATTGCTGGCAACAACCTTCCTCTGTATAGTCACTTTGATGAATATAACGGAGAGTCGATGGCACAACGGTTTCATGTTATGGCAAAACACTCCCTTGAGCAAATTGCTGCTATCGAAAGCGATGCCTTTTCAACGGTAAGCAAGCTTACAGCTAATGAGTGCCGGCAGTTTATTGGGCGCGATCCCGACATCATTACACCTAATGGGTTTGATGATTCGCTTATTACCGATGATATTACTTTGTCGTTGAAAAGGCAAACAGCCCGCGAAAAGCTTCTTGCAGTGGCACAAGCAATTACAGGCCAATCGCTACCTGCCGATACTTTGTTGTTGTTAAACAGTGGGCGGTATGAGTTCAGAAATAAAGGAATAGATCTTTTCTTAGATGCACTTGCCAATTTGAACCATAATGATAAGCTCACTTATCCTGTGGTTGCATTCATTACAATACCTGCCCATCATTCAGGTCCGGTTTCTGGATTGGCAGAAAAAATCGAATCAGGCAATTTCGATAATGCCGAAGAAAAGCGATACCTCACGCATGGTCTTTTTGAACCCGATTATGACCCAATATTACATCGGCTCAAAGAAAACCGCCTTTTCAATTCATTGCAAGATCAGGTTAAGGTGATTTTTGTCCCCAGCTATCTGAATGGCAACGATGGCATTTTCAACCTTAGCTATTACGATTTATTGCCGGGTTTCGACTTATCGGTTTTCCCATCCTATTATGAGCCGTGGGGCTATACACCTCTTGAGAGCCTTGCCTTTGGAGTACCAACTGTTACCACAACCTTAGCCGGCTTTGGCTTATGGGTTCGCAGTACAAGCAAGGATAGTGGCATAACGGTAATCGACCGCGACGATGAAAACAATGAGGCTGTTGTAAACGCAATAGTTTCAGTAATACTTTCATTCGAAAAGATGTCGGAAAGCAGACGTTCAGAACTGTCGGAAGCAGCAATTTCATTAGCTAAAACTGTTTTGTGGAGCAATTTGCTTACTTACTATAAATCAGCTTATTCAATTGCATTAACAAGAGTTGCAGAACGTGCCGATTTGTTTAGGGACAAGCGGCAAGCCGAAACCACAATTAGTGTTAACGGTGAAAAAAGTTCACATCCTGAATGGAAAAAAGTTCTTGTCAACCATATATTCCCTGAGTCGTTGCAAGGCTTGCTAAAACTCAGTCGGAACTTGTATTGGTGCTGGAATACTGAAACCACGGAACTTTTCCGCATGATCGATCCCGAAAACTGGGAATTTTCGGATCACAATCCGATAGCTTTGCTTGAGTCGCTCTCTTTCAGCCAATTACAGGCTTTGGAGAAAAATTCGGATTTCATGTCGCGGCTAAAAGTTGCCATGGAGAATTTTGATGCCTATATGGCCAAAAGCACTGAAAAGCAGAAACCATCTATCGCGTACTTTAGCATGGAATTCGGTTTGCACGAAAGCGTCCAGATATATTCGGGTGGCCTTGGTGTGTTGGCTGGCGATTATCTCAAAGAAGCTTCCGATTCAAATGTTGATATGATGGGGATTGGTTTATTATATCGTTATGGATATTTCAAACAAACACTATCGCCTTATGGTGAGCAAGTTCCGCAATATTTTCCGCAAAGGTTCAACCATTTGCCATTAAAGCCTGTTCGCGATGCAAATGGCGAGTGGATTATGATAAGTATTTCGTTGCCAGGCCGTAACCTTCACGCCAAGGTTTGGCAATTGGATGTTGGTCGCATTCCTTTATACTTGCTCGATGCCGATATTGAAGAAAACTCAGAAGCCGATAGGTTTGTAACCCATCAATTGTACGGTGGCGACCTCGAAAACCGCTTTAAACAGGAATTGTTGTTGGGCGTTGGTGGAATACGCATGATAGAAGCCATGGGCAAGGAACCTGATCTTTATCACTGCAACGAAGGCCATGCTGCCTTTATTGGGATTGAACGATTGCGCAATTTTGTTCAAAGCCAACAATTGTCGTTCCTTCAGGCTGTCGAATTGGTAAGGGCTTCAACCTTGTTTACAACCCATACCCCTGTTCCCGCCGGACACGATGCATTCACCGAAGATCTGTTGCGTACTTACATTCCACATTATGCTGTACGTTTAAATATTTCGTGGAATACTTTTATGAACCTGGGTCGGTACATCGAAAACAGGAACGATCAAAAATTCTCGATGAGCGTGCTCGCTTCCAAGCTTTCGCAGGAAATAAATGGAGTGAGCCGGATCCATGGCAAAGTAAGCCGGCAGATGTTTAAAGCGATGTATAATGGTTTTTACGAAAACGAAATCCATATTGGGTATGTTACCAACGGCGTACATTTTCCTACCTGGGCCAATTCGAAATGGAAAAAATTATACAAACAGGAATTTGGGGCGGCATTTCTTTCCGACCAATCCAATCCCGAATATTGGAAAAAAATCCATCAAGTTCCCGACGAACGGGTTTGGAATATCAGGCAAGAACTGAGGGGCGAGCTTATCAGCTATATTAAAAAGAGTTTGACCAACTCATTGGGCATAAGTTCTGAAAACCCGAAACAAATTATTCAGGTTGTTGAATCGCTGAACAGCAATGCACTAACGATAGGGTTTGCCCGCAGGTTTGCTACTTATAAACGCGCCCATCTGCTTTTTTCGAATATCGAACGTTTGGCCCAGATATTGGGAAACACCAAGCGGCCGGTTCAGTTTGTATTTGCCGGCAAAGCCCATCCTGCCGACAAAGCAGGTGCGGACTTAATAAAACGGATTGTCGAAGTTTCGCGTATGCCACAATTTGTTAGCAAGGTTATTTTTCTTGAGAATTACAATATGGCCATGGCCCGAAAACTTGTTCAAGGAGTTGATATTTGGCTAAATACGCCAACACGTCCTTTGGAAGCCAGCGGAACAAGCGGCGAAAAGGCGGTTATGAACGGGGTTGTTAATTTTAGCGTGCTCGATGGTTGGTGGGCCGAAGGATACCGTGAAAATGCAGGTTGGGCTTTGAAAGAAGAAAGGACTTTCCAAAACCAACAATTTCAGGACGAATTAGATGCTGAAACCATTTACAATATTTTGGAAGATGAAATTATTCCGGCTTATTACGACCGTGATACTGATGGGATTCCTCATGCCTGGATAAAATATGTTAAAAATACCATTTCGGGAATCGCCCCACATTTTACGATGAAACGTCAGCTCGATGATTATTTTTCAAAATTTTATCACAAACTTTACGATCGTTCAAGTTTGCTGAAAGCAGACGACAATGCCGCCATGCGCAGTCTGGCATCATGGAAGTTCCGGATGATCCGCAACTGGGATGGCATTGAAGTAGTTGATTTGATATATCCGAATTCAACAAACCAAGCTCTGAACCTCGGCGATATTTTTAAAGTTGAACTGATACTTAACCTCGGTGATATTGCTCCGGATGATGTGATGGCCGAAATGGTTTTAGGCCAAAAAGTGAATGATCAAATGCTTGACCCACAGTCGATACATGAGTTAAAACTCTCGAAATCATCTGGAAACCAGGCACACTTCGTCTTAGAAATAGAGACAGCATTGGCAGGGGTTTTCGATTTTGCATTTCGTATTACGCCTAAAAATCCATTATTGCCTCACCGCATGGATTTTAATCTGATAAAATGGGCCTAGGCTTTTAGTGAATAATGAAGAATGAAAAGTGAAAAGTTGGGTTCGAAAATTGGATTGTAAGCATGAATAAATCCAATTGCTTCCTGTGGCAATATTGCCTTTAAACCTATCGACACTTCGACTGCGCTCAGTGTCCTCCAATACACATATCAATCAATAAATCCATCAACCAATAAACCAATAAAAACAACATGAAATTACTCGAAGGAAAAGTTGCCTTGATTACCGGAGCATCCCGTGGGATTGGTAAAGCCATCGCTTTGGCTTTTGCCGAACAAGGTGCATCTATCGCTTTTACCGATGTACGCCGCGATGAAATAATGGAAGCTACTGTTGCAGAAATTCAGTCACTTGGCGTAAAAGCGAGTGGTTATGCTTCGGATGCAAGTTCTTACGATGATAGCGAACGTGTCGCTGACGAAATCGCAAAAGAATTTGGCCGGATCGATATTTTGGTAAACAATGCCGGTATCACACGCGACAACTTGCTTATGCGTATGACCGAGGCCGATTGGGATTTGGTAATAAAAGTGAACCTTAAATCGGTTTTTAACCTTACAAAAGCCGTACAGAAATATATGCTCAAACAGCGTTCTGGATCAATAATCAATATGAGTTCGGTTGTTGGTGTCAATGGAAATGGAGGGCAGTCGAATTATTCTGCTTCAAAGGCAGGCTTGATTGGTTTTACAAAATCCATAGCTCAGGAATTAGGTTCAAGGAATATTCGCTGTAATGCCATCGCTCCCGGATATATCGAAACCGAAATGACGGCTAAATTGTCGGAAGAAGTCCGCACACAGTGGGCTGCCCAAATCCCTCTGCGTCGAGGTGGGAAACCCGAAGATGTGGCCAAAGCGTGCGTTTTCTTTGCTTCCGATCTTTCGGCTTATGTAACCGGTCAGGTATTGAGTGTTTGCGGAGGAATGAGCACTTAGTGCAGGGAAGTTAATAACCGCTTTTAAAAAAAAAATTGTCAGGAATAAAAAGCACAATTCCGGAAAGGATAACCAAAAGGTTAATTTTTCCGGAATTTTTATTAGCCTGTGATGCAACCTTTATTTAGTTGGTGCCGAATCGCTAATCCCAAACAAATCAAAAGGTTTTATGCTAAATGTATCATTGAAAAAAATCACGATAAGTGTAATAAATACTATAAAACCTAAAACTATAAGCACCTGAAGAAGCGAAGTTTTTTGTATTTCCTGTCTTGATTTTACATCACAAACCTCGCCAGGGCAGTACTGAGCTTTTTCTTTATAAACCATGGAATAAAATTTGCATCCCAGGCAAATACCAAACGCAGATTCAAAGAAAAGGAATATCAGACAAACCATGCAAATAATTCCAGTAATAGGGCTATAAGAATTAACCACGACCACCAGAACAAACATGATGGATGCCAGTACAATGCCGATGATCCAGGCAAACTTTTTTTGCTTGGCACCAACATATTCCGGCACCTGGTTCCTAACTATCAAACGCCCGATAATTAAAGAAGGCGAAAATTTGGGGTTTACAAAAACACGTATCAGTATATCTGTAAGGAATATTATTACAGCATACTTCAGTAACAAGAAATCTCCTTTTGATGCGGCTAAAAATATAGAAATGAACATCATCACAAACAGAATTCCTGCCGCTGCCCTGATTTCCCGTTCGTTTAATACCGGAATGGAATAACCTTCCACTTCTTCTCCAAATTTCATTGTTTTCTTTTCATTTTTCATTTTTCAGTTGTTTTGATTTTGGTAAACACTATTGATTTATACTGTTTGATTATCGGGGATTGTACTTTTCTTTCTTCTATTGTATTTATCGTTTGCGAAAAATTTAAAGGCTGCAACCTGCAAACCGTTCTATTATTGACTTTGCAAATTTAATAAAATCTACATCATAAGCGTATTATTGGTAATAAAGACTGATGCAACGAACATGAACCAATTGATATTTGTTATAAATCAATTAGGGATTCAATTGCCATTTTTGTGTTTTTGTTCAGGGTTTTGGTGTGGAAGAAAAAAAAGGTAGTTTCAATACTTTATCCTTGAGGTCTCCTCCAATAAGACTTTTTTTCGTCACAAAGTGTTGTACCGAGTGCCACATTGAGCTTGCCGAAATGCCTACCGAAATGGCACTAAGTCATTAAGTGTCAATAAGTTTATTATTATGATAACGATGCTTTGAGTCATCCAAACCCTAATCCTCAAACCCAATTATAATCCCATGAATAGTTGCTCTTATAATAAATTAAGTTTTCAGTATTCCCAATTTGAATGGCTCACCGGAAGCTGATTCAGTTCATTTTTAAGGTGCTTCCATTCTGGCAGGAAGTTGTTTATGATGGCAATAAATTTGTCATTGTGGGAGCGTTCAATGAGATGAGCAAGTTCGTGAACGATAATATATTCAATACAATGGAGAGGCTTCTTAGCCAGTTCCAGGTTTAACCAGATACGCTTTGCTTCCCGGTTACAAGTACCCCATTTGGTTTTCATTTTCTTTATAGCCAGTTCATTGATGGAAACATCCATCAGTGTTTCCCACTTTTGAATTATTGGAGGAGCCAATTCCTTAAGTTCCTGTCTGTACCAATCATCCATAATAATCTGCCTCTTGGCTATATCAGTATTGGGCTTGACATATAATTCAATAGTGTGGAATTTCAACACTACAAAGGGTGGAGCATCGTGTTCGATTATTTTCATCAGGTAACGCCTACCAAGAAAGTAATGGCCTTCTTTATACAGGTATTCCCTGGGGGCTTCCCGCTCCTGGGCTAGGAAATTCTGCTTCTGCTTTTTAATCCAACCTAATTTTGAGATAGCATAAATCCGGATGGTTTCCATATTCATCCGTAAGGGCGCAGCAATACGCACCCTTCCCAAAGGAGGATAAACACTAAGATGTACATTTTTAATGTCTTTCAGCACCACATCAATGCTTATGTCATTCAGATGCAATTGCTCCATTTTAATACTCGGATTGGTTCTTCACAATTTCAAAAATCCGTTCTGTTTCAACCACGCTCCCAAGTATATCGTAAATAGCTTTCTTAACTGCCCGTTCCCGGGTATCTATACCACGCCAGCCATTTGGCTTGTATTCAACAATGTTATCATGCACCTGTATAGCCAAAGCTTCATTCTTGCTGAGATTATTATAAAGTGCCCTTTGAGCAGGAGTTTTTAGGGATGGAGGAGTATTAGGCTTTATTCCAGAGTGGACTTTTGCCGCAATGGCACCAATCTTGTGCAGGTACTCTTCGTAATTGATCGCATTTGCTTTGCGCTCCTTTATAATTTCATTCAGTAATGTACTCATTTCTTCGAAGAATGCCGGGTCGAGCAGGTGATCCTGCATAATCTTGTGCCTGACATTGTTTTCGATGGTCTCGGCTACTGCCTGTTTGTCTCCTTTAATGCCTGGAGGCATAGTGTTTATTGCATCGGCAATGCCACTTTCAACAATGATCTCAATTAATGATAAATCACCGAAAGGTGAAATCAACCTTGGTTCGTCAGCCTGGATATACGTATCAACCAAGTGCCGCATATCGGCTTCATAAGCTTTCATATCCAATGTTTCGCCACTGGCCATCCGGATTTCTTCTCTCAGTTTTAAATAGAAATCAACCTGTTTGGCAATTTCATTTTGTTCCGACACTGAATATCCGGCTTCATCCATCTCAGCATTAATATTTGCATAGGCACGTATCACTGCAACAGTTGCTTTATAAAGGGCGGTGCGCTGCAATTCAGTATCCTTTAATGCTTCGGGTATTTCGGTGTTACCACAGAAATAATGCTGGTAATCGAGTTTGGATTTTGGCGGCGGAACCGGCTCACATAACAGAGCGATTTCTTCGAGGGCATTATCCAATCGTTCCCTGCCTTTTTTCAAACGGTCTTGTAACAGTATCTGGCAATCCTCTGCCTTAAACTGGTCGTAATCCAATTCGGAGGTATAAACGGCGACCGCATTTTCAACTTTCTTAAACAAGTCCATGTAATCCACAATATACCCAAACTGTTTATCCTCAGTATCCAATCGATTGACCCTGCAAATAGCCTGGAACAAGCCATGATCCTGCATACTTTTATCAATATACAAGTAGGTGCAAGCAGGAGCGTCAAAACCTGTTAGCAATTTATCCACTACAATCAACAGGCGCATCAGAGCAGGTTCCTTTATAAATCTATTCTTGGCAAGATCTTCATAGGTTTCAGTTTTGGTTTTGCCCTGGGCTGGAGCAATATCTTTCAGCAGATCGGTATAAATCTTGTAGATAAACTCTTTGTCCGTTTCGGTATTGGCTCCGGTATCTTCGGTATTTATATCTTTTGTGGCTGGATTGTATGAAGTAATTAATGCGCATCGGTTTTTAAATTCAGTGTGCTGAAAAAGTTCGTAGTATCTGCTGGCTTCGTAAATACTACCCGCCACCAGGATGGCATTGCCAATATGTGAACTCAACCGGGGCTTAACACTGAAATCAAAAACAATATCTCCAACCACTTTCTCCATGCGGGAACGGGAACTCAGGACTACCTGTAATGTACCCCATTTTGATTTCAGGGCCGACTTTTGAAAATCATTCAGGCCCCTGGTTTTTGCTTCAAACCACTCATCAATTTTTTTCGGTGAGGATAATCGTTGGTCAATATCCCTAGCTTCATAAATTAAATCCAGGATGACCTTATCCTCAACTCCTTCATTGAATTTGTAAGTGTGGATATAACCACCAAAAACCTCCAGGCTGGTTTGCTTATCCGATTTTAATAAAGGTGTTCCGGTAAAGCCGATAAACACAGCGTTTTGAAGCATAGCCTTCATAACCTTATGAAGTTTGCCGCTTTGGGTGCGATGGCACTCATCGACAAACACAAAAAGATCACCCATAGTTTTGCAGGGTGTTGACCGGAGTTCTTCAATAAATTTATCGAAATCGCCTACATCCTTTTTGCCAAACTTGTGGATAAGGGAACACAATAAGCGTGGGGAAGGCTGGCTTAGCTGTTCCATCAACTCTTTACCGCTGGAAGTACGTTTAAGTTCAACCCCGGCATCGTTAAAAACCCGCTCAATCTGTTTGTCGAGTTCGGTGCGGTCGGTAAGAATAGCGACACGGGCATGAGGAAGGTTCTCCAATATCCATTTGGCTAACCAAACCATCACAATACTTTTGCCACTGCCTTGTGTATGCCAGATGATGCCACCCTCACGCGTGCGTACAAATTCCTGGGAAGCTTTGATGCTGAAATACTGGTGATACCTTGGCAGCTTTTTTATGCCTCCGTCAAACAACACGAAGTCATAAATAAGTTCGAGCAGCCGCTCTTTGTTGCATATCTTAACCAGGTACTTATCCAGCGTTAACACGCTGTTGTCGTCAATAACCTCTTTCCATCCCAGGAAGAATTTTTCAGGGGTGCCAATTGTGCCATACCGTAGGCCTTCTGTATCGTTACCGGCCATGACGAGTTGAATGGTGGAAAAGAAGGATTGAATAAACTCAGGTTGCTGGTTAACGAGATTTTGCCGGATGCCATCGCCAATGGAAACCGTACTCCTTTTCAATTCAATCAATCCAACGGCAATTCCATTGATATAAAGAACAATATCTGGTCGTTTTTCACGATTACCCTGTATGGTTACTTCTTCGGCTAAGGCAAAATCATTTTTCTCAGGCTCAGCCCAATTGATATAATGGAGGCGTTGGTATTTGTCGCCTGCATTTGCGGTTACTTCCTGTCCATAACGCAAAAGCTTATACACTTCCTTATTGTTGCCGTAAAGGTTACGGTCATAATTACTGGCTTCTTTTTGCAGTAAATGAATGCCTCGTTTAACCAGTTCTTCCGGATAACCGGCCGTATTGATCAGGTATTTACGAAGCAAACCCTCTTCAATATTGCTGTTATTAGGGCGATCTTCCCAATTGCCAAGGTATTGGTAATGCAATTGCTCCCGGAATAGTTGCACAATCCGGTTCTGGGTTATACGTTCAATCTGACCAATAGTATCCATTATTTCTTTTTGGATTTCCGGAGTTTCTTTTTCAACCCTATTCCTTTAATAGTCAACCGATAACGTTGTTCCTGGTGAGTTGGCACATCCGGAATAGTCATTTCAATATAGTCAGAGTTTAATGCAGGGGTAAGATAATTTAAAACAAAATTTTCTCTATCCTTTAATCCCAACTTTTCCTGTATCTCAACTCTTTTCATTTCTCCGTTCAAAACCAATACAACTCTCCGTATTGTTTCTGCAACTTCTTCATCAGCTTGTCGGGTAGCTTGTCGGGTAGCTTGATGGGTTGCTTGTCGGGTAGTTTCTTCATCAGCTTGTCCGGTAGCTTGACCGGTAGCTTGTCGGGTGGCTTGTCGGGTGGCATCTCCATCAGAAGAATCCATACGCCAAAGTATCGTCTTAAAAGTATCTTCCTGGCTAAATTCAGGTTCTTTCAGACCAGCCATCCTGCAAAGATCAATCATATCGGGAATGCCCGTACCCAGCCGTTCGATAAAACCGGCAAGATACAATGGCTCAGCCAGTAGCGGATTAGACGGTATGGTAGCATGGGGCTGACGAAGCAGGACTGTGCTTAAACCAAAAGGCAGATTCCCCAAATTGGCCATTGTAATGATATCTATTAAAACTTGTAATTATCAATAACTTCCCTCACTTTTTCCAGGTCCTGTGCGGCATTCCGGATAATTTTATACTGGCTGTCGTAACTAAAAATAGTATGGGGTATTATGATGAGTTTTATCTCATGTTTCGGAAGTTCTTCCCTGCGGCGTTGGTCGTATATTTTGCGCTGCTCATCACGGCTTACGCCGCTTACCGTTTTTATATCGGGCTTATCAAAAACGGGTAACGCTTCGGAATGTTGCAATTCCTGGAATTCAATAACCAAATTCAGGCTTTCGTAATAGGCATCAACCGGCAACCGGGTTCTCGACTTCATATCTTTATGCAAATCGCCTAACAGGAAATCGAATCTTTTTTGTCGCTCCGCTTTTCGTTCCAATACGGTATCGCATAAATCGATCACATACGCTTCGTCGCTCAGCGAACGTGAAAGGGCTGCTGTTTCCCGCCTTGATTGTGCGCTCTCCCGCTTGTAGGGTGTTGAAGGGATGGCTGCATTTTGCGGAATAAAATACCAGTATGTATCCTTTTCTTTTCGCTCCGGATGCACGAAGGGTATCAAATGCAGCTGCTTGTCCCGGTCTAATTCTCTTAAAATCTGACGGATAGGCAGTCCTTTTTTATGGTCTTTCGTAAAAATACCCGCCTCGATAAACGCAGGCATTAATTCTTTAGCCGGAACTATGGTAAGGCTTGTATTTTTATCGAAATACGCTTCAATTACCCTGTTAATGCTTTCTATTTTTAATATGTCTGTCATGCTTTCTTGTTTTGCTAATTAGAGTCTGTCAATAGAGTAAAGTTTTATTTACGATGTACGATGTACGAATTACGAATCTAACTCGCTGAAAACAAATCGTAAATCGTAATTCTTAATTCGTGCATTTTTGGATAATACAAGTTTAAAAACAAACTCTAATTATTCATTTCGATGCTGTCGATTTCCGATGTGTTCACTATTCGCTCATAATCTACTAATCTTATTTTACCGGTCAGTAATTCCTGCATCATGCC
>CAIRHD010000466.1 GCA_903878265.1 uncultured Bacteroidales bacterium
ATATCGGGCGTAATGCCAATGTTAACCCGTGCCGAAAGCGAAAATTGTTTGCTGTCGAGGTGGCCCATGATATAGTTATCGGGTTTATCCCCTTCAATAGTGGTTACATACTGAAGGTTATCATGCGCAGTAAAAAATTCTGGCGAAAGGGATATTGAAACTGTGTTTATTGGTTTGTAAGTAAGCGAATATTGAACTAGAGAAATTGTTGAATTGTCGAATTGGCTCCACCTGTTCATTAAAAAGAGTTCCATTTGCAGTTTTTTCCGCGCATCGCTCCCTACTCCAATCCTATAGGTGAAATTGCTTGGCGATTCGAGCATGGGGCCACCGCGCAAATCGTAAGCCGATAAGGATGCACCTTGCAGGTTGAACCCTGTATAGATGTAATAATTATTTTTAAATTGTAAATTACCGTTCATTTCCAAGCCTTTATACACATTTTGCCCGGCGAAATTCCACAAGGTGTAAACATCGCCACCAAACTGAAAAGAGTTATAAAAATGTTTTGGCCTCCATTCTTCGTACCCAACCCAAGCCACTTGCTGTATGTTGTCAGCTTGCTGCATAAATCCCAAATCGTTGAAATCGAGCTTTGGCGACGACCAGGTTATCCATGTAAGTGCCCTTAAATGACCGCCCCCAAATTTGCCAAACTCAAGGGTTCCGCCATTTCCCGACATGCTAGTAAGCGTACTGTCAACCTGCAAATGTGTGGCATCAGGACGTTGGAAATTGTGTGTTGGGTTGGTCTGCAATTCGGTAATAGACTCAGTTGAACCGTGGATGCTGCTAAAAATCCCCTTCACGGAAACAAAATAGTTTTTATTATCCCAATAGCGCTTTATGTTGAAACCGCCTGTGTAGGCAGAGGACGGCAACGTGATAAAATTCTGGCTGTTGATATCGCGGTTGGTAGCGGTAAAAATGCCTCCCACTATGGTATTTCCTTTGTCGATATCCTGCTCTACCCTGGCGACAATATAATTGGTGAAAGGTTCGACTGGGTAGTTGGTTCGGCCCCCATTTTTATCGATTTGGGCATTCTCTTTTCGTGTAAACGACTCGAGCAAACCAATGGAAGTGCCTTTGCGGGTTTTGCCCGAAAGCTTGAAAGCACCTAAAATATGAGTATTATTTGGCATTTTTGCATATTCGCCATCCGAAAGTTCAGGTTCGAAATGGGGCGAGCGGCCAATGCGGCGCGAGTAGAACATTCCGGTACTGGCCCCATCGCCATCGCCGGAAGTCATTCGGAAATCAAAAATATTACGCCCTTCGATAAAAAATGGCCTTTTCTCAGGAAAAAAGGATTCGAAAGCGGACAAGTTAACCTGCGAAGGGTCGGCTTCAACCTGGCCAAAATCAGGGTTCACTGTCATGTTTAGGGTGAGGTCGTTGGTAATACTGATTTTGCCATCCATTCCGGCCGACAGTGTATTTTCCTTGCCTGTGGCAAAAGGGTTTCCTTCTTCTTTTTCGGAATAAGTGGTTTTGCCCAACATGAACGGAAAAAGTTCAATATCCTTTTTAGGCGATATATTCCCAATTCCCAGCAAGGTACCAAAGTCGCTCACCATTTTGTTCGAACTTTTGTGCAAAGCTTTCCAAAGAGAAATTTCATTTTTACGAAAAATGTAACGGGCCACATCAAATCCCCATTCATAATTGTCTTTTTTGGTAAACCTCAATTGTGAGAGTGGGATCCGCATTTCGGCAGTCCAGCCTTCGGCATCGCTGCTGGTTTTTACATACCATATTGGGTCCCAACTATAATCAGTGTTATTGTCGTTTGTAAAAATCACATCCGTTTTTGAACCTGCTGCAGTAACACCAAAACTAAAACCGGTTAGTTTGTCCTCATAACTGTCAAATACAATGCTAACCCAGTCGCCATCTTCCTGGTCGCGCCTCGAAAGCCGTTTGTTTATTTTGTCAGGCTCGGTATCGTAGGCTTTAATGGCAACGTACAAGTTGTCGTCGTCGTAAAGTATGGTGAAAGTTGTTTTTTGGCTTGGCAGCGTGTCTTCGTAAGGCTGAAACTGAGTAAAATCGCCGCCCCAGGCAATTTGTTGCCAACAGGCATCGTCGTGCTTGCCATCAATAATGGGTGGTTTCGAAACTAATTTCTGTGTGGAATATGATTTATTTTGCGCAATGGCAAAATAAGGCAAAAGGGAAAGTATAAAAAGGGTAATTCGTAAAGGCATGTTACTGGTTTTACAATAGACGTAAAAGCGACTAAAACGTTACAAATAAACAAAATTTGCAAAGGTTTGGGTTTCAATAAAAACTGAATCTTTCAAGTATTATATGAAAATGTGGTAACTCTCGCTAAACTACTGAAATCAATCGGTCAAAAGAGATTTCGGATTGGGGATTGCGGATTGGGGAATTCGGATTGCGGGTGCTATTGAAAACTGATTATAAAGTCATCCGTTGTTTGATTACCTATATCTTGTTTCTACCAAATTATACTCAAAACGGGATTAATTGTCGCATTTAGATTTGAAATTTTTACCACGGAGCGATGTGCTGAGCCTGTCGAAGCAGCACGGAGTTCACAGAGTTTACTTATAATTGCTTGTTTTTAAAGG
This sequence comes from uncultured Bacteroidales bacterium, assembly GCA_903878265.1. GTDB lineage: Bacteria > Bacteroidota > Bacteroidia > Bacteroidales > UBA4417 > UBA4417. The sequence goes on from CAIRHD010000466.1 coordinate 2,598, forward strand.
AATTCACTTCGGCAGGCTCAGTGCATCGCGTGATATCGCTTCGCTGAGTTCACGGAGTTCATTCTCAGTGCTTTTCTTCGTGTTCTCCATGCCTCCGTGGTCCTTTTTTTGTGATTATAAATCGCGGATTCCCATTTGTAGTATAATATTGTGGGCATGCAAAAACAAGAAAGCCAATTTCACTGAAAAATTAATCCTTTCCGCTGAAATGTTCTGTCATTGTACTTATTATGTTTGTGTTTCAACTTTGCTAAACTTACTTTTGCGTTTGTAACCCAAGCTAAGCGTTTCCACTAAATGAGGGACAAAATACTAAATATCCGGATAATCGAATTGGTTGTTTTTGTTGTGATATGGATGGCCATATTTTCTGTGCCATTTTTCAACCAACGCATATCCAACGAAGTGAATTGGGGCAAAGTATTGGGCGAATGGATTATGATGCTTTCATATTTGGTGATATTTTTGCTCAACACACTTTTTTTAGTCCCAAAATTCCTGTTCCAAAAAAAATACAAATCGTATCTTATTTTTACCTTCATTTCAATTATTACGGTAGTTAGTGTAACCGTATTTGCACGATTTTTCCTTGCCCC
>CAIRHD010000467.1 GCA_903878265.1 uncultured Bacteroidales bacterium
AACCACTTTATGCCGTACATCGGTTATATGTTTTTGGGGAAAAGTACCAGCAGATAGACGAATCGCCCATAAAAGTCCAGGACAGGGACAAACCTGGCTCCACACACCAAGGCTACATGTGGGTGAGGTATGCCCCATTGTCAAGATCGGTATTGTTCGAGTACCATAAAAGTCGTTCGGCCCAAGGGCCGTTGCGCGACCTGTCAACCTTCATCGGGTTTATACAAACCGATGGCTATTCGGCCTATACCTATTTGGACGCAATACTGAACATCGTACACCTGTCGTGTTGGGCACACGCACGCCGTTATTTTGAGAAAGCCCTTGCTAACGACCAAGAGCGGGCAACCCATGTGTTAAAGCTCATCCAACTGCTGTATGCCATCGAGGCATTGGCAAGGGAAGGAAATATGACCCATGAACAACGGTATGAGTTGCGGTTGGAAAAATCCCTGCCCGTCATCAACGAGATTGGCTCATATATCTATAACCAACGGGGCAAGGTTTTGCCCAAAAGCCCCATTGGCGCAGCATTTGAATATTGTGCGAACAGGTGGGACAGCTTGCAGAACTACCTCAAGCACGGGATGCTGGAAATTGACAGCAACCTGATCGAAAACGCCATCAGGCCCTTGGCCATAGGCCGCAAAAACTACCTCTTTGCCGGAAGCCATGATGCAGCCGAAAGCATAGCCATGTTCTACAGTTTCTTCGGCACCTGCAAGAAAAACGGTATCGACCCACAGAAATGGCTCACCTACGTGATCAACCACATCAACGACACCAAGACTTCACAACTCAAAGACCTGCTCCCGCAATTTATCGATAAAAATTTATTGGGTTAGGGTGGGGTTGCTGGGGCGGATACGGATAATATGGCTCAATGCCGATTTCAATGGCGCACCGCTCAAACCCGACGCCCCATCATAATAACCGGCAGGCACCTGTCCCACCACAGAAACACCACCCAAAATCATTAAAACATATCCTGTTATTTATTTTAGTCAGGTGAAAGTAGTGGGTTCTGTAGGGTTGAGTATTATTGTTAAAATTCCAGGGTTTAGGCGCCCCTCTCTTTTTTAAGGAGAGGGGACGGGGGTGAGGTCTTGATTTTTCGATATTATCAGCAATAAATAATTATCTTTGAGGTAATAAAAAAGCACAAAATTGAATCCACTTGATAAAGAATAACCCATTCATTCCGATGTGTCTATGCCTTATCATTGCCAATACAACAGATAAACCTCCAATCAGTAAACAGTTTCTTATGAAAAACACTTGCAAAACATTTCTACTGCTGATTCTTATTGCAACACTTTCTTCATGCAATGATTTGAGCAGGCAAGTTGAAGGAAAGCTTAACGACTTGAATAACAAAGCCGAACATTTGGATTCCTTGGTAAATAATGAACTGGATAAAGTTAAGTCCCTCGATTCGATCATTAATTTGGAACGCAATAAGTTAAACAAATTAGATTCCCTGGCAAATAGAAGTCTGAAATGAATCAAAAACTAATTTTACTTTTATTGATAGTAGTATCAATATTTCAATCCTCAGTTGCTCAGAATATTCAATTGAAAGGTACAGTGCAATCCATTGATGCTGATAACATTAAAGTTCCGCTTCATTATGCTAATGTATATTGGTTTGGCAGGAGTACTGGGTCAACAACCAATGAAAACGGTATTTTCTCACTTCAAAAACCTGTGTATGAAAATCTTTACCTCATTGCTAGTTATATCGGATATGTGAATGATACTATTCTTGTGTTTAAGGATCAAACTGAAATCAGCATTAGTTTAATGAAGGATGGAAATTTACCACCGGTTGTTATCAGCGCCAAAAGGGATGCGCTATATATATCAATGTTAAACCCTGCTCAGACACAGGTAATTACTTCCGCCGGATTACAAAAATTAGCTTGCTGTAACTTATCCGAGAGTTTTGAAAACAATGCTACTGTTGATGTGGAATACACTGATGCCGTTTCCGGTGCAAAACAGATACAGATGCTGGGTCTGGCCGGTATTTACAGCCAATTGTTGACTGAAAATATCCCTTCAATCCGCGGGATTGCTTTATCACATGGGTTGGGATACATTCCTGGTTCATGGATGGAATCCATTCATATTTCCAAAGGAACTTCATCAGTAATTAATGGTTTCGAAGCCACTACAGGTCAGATTAATGTTGAGTATAAAAAGCCTGAAAACAGTGATAGGCTTCACATGAATATATATGCGAACGAATTGGGTAAAATTGAAGGTAACCTTACCTCTGCGCATAAAATCAACAACAACCTTAGCACTATATTAATGTTGCATGGTGAGAACCTGGCATCTGAAATTGACAGAAACAACGACTTGTTTTACGATCTGCCCAAGACATCTCAGGTAAATCTATTCAATAAATGGAGGTATGAATACAAGGATAAATTTGTCACTCAGTTTGGGCTGAAACTTTTGTCGGAGGAGCGCAATGGTGGCCAGATTACTAAGAACACAAATGACAATACGGCAAATGATTTATACGGTATTGGCATTGATACCAAACGATACGAAGTTTTTGCCAAAGCGGGAATTCCCTTTTCGAATCCCGAAAACAGTTTAGGCATTGTCATTAACACATCAGGGCACCGGCAAAATTCGTTTTTTGGAAACAATATCTACAACGCTGATCAAAAAAGTTTCTATTCCAATTTCATTTATCAGTTCATCATTAAAAATACAGATCATAAAATCAGTACCGGAATAAGTTATCAGTTCGACAAGTATGAAGAACATCTGGTTTCTTCTTCTTCTGATACATTAATGGTTAAAACTGAAAATATTCCCGGTGTATTTGGCCAATACACATATAGTTTCCGTAAAAAAGTTACACTTATTGCTGGCTTCAGAGCCGACATTTACAATAATGATAAAAAGTTTATAACTCCAAGGCTGCATATCAAGTATGATCTTACATCTAAAACCATTCTGAAGGCATCGGCCGGTAAAGGATACCGCATAGCAAATGTTTTGAGTGAAAACATGGGAGTACTTGCCAGTTCCAGAAAAAAAATATTCGTCGAAATGCTAAAACCGGAAGAAGCATGGAATTATGGGTTCAGCCTTACCCGGTATTTTTCAATCAAAGACAAAAAGGCAACTTTTATCCTTGATTTTTATCGGACAGACTTTATAAACCAGGTTATTGCCGACATGGAAACCCGGTATGATGAAGTCTCTTTCTACAATTTGAAAGGGCAATCATTTTCAAACAGTGCGCAGGCGGAAATAATTTTTGAGCCCATTGACCGATTGGAGATAAATGCGGCTTTTCGTATAAATGATGTTCGTACAACCATAAACGGCAAGCTGGATCAAAAAGCTTTTTCCAACAGGCATAAAGGCTTGCTTTCATTATCTTATGCTACAAAATTTGAAAAATGGCAATTTGACTTAACCGCTCAATACAATGGGAAAATCCGTGTTCCAAACACCGATTATTTACCCACAGTATATAAATCGGACGAAAAAGCACGTTCATACATTCTATTCAGTGCGATGATCACAAAACGGTTCAAATATTGGGATATTTATGTCGGAGGCGAAAACCTAACCGGTTTTAAACAAGAACAAGCCATAATTGCCTCCGAAGATCCGTTTGGACCCTATTTCGATACAACTTATTTATGGGGTCCTATCATTGGAAGAACAATCTACATGGGAATAAGATTTTCAATAAAATAATCACTTAATCACTAAAACAACCAAAATGAAAAGAAATGCAATATTTTCGGTAACATTGATCCTGTCCTTATTTCTATTACAAACGGCTGCTTTCGCCCAGAAAAAGGACTCCTCTAAAATTGTAAAACTCCAAACTTCGGCTCATACAGAGATGTGTAAAGCCAAAATCGAAAAAACTCTCGCTTATGAGAAAGGAATTATTGAATCGGAACTCGACCGTGAATCACAAATTTTAACAGTTAAATACAATCCTGATAAAACAGATGTTAAAAAAATAATTGCTGTTATTACAAGCCTGGGACATGATGCAATCGAAATTACCGAAAAAATAGAAAAGCCCGAAGGCCAGGAAAAACAACAGAAATAGTCCTTCCGTTGTTTAACAACACATTATCTTCTATTGTTCCATCTAGGTTGGCTTAACCCCGGATGGCGCGCGTTTGTAACGCGTGACAATTAAAACCCTTATCATTTAAACTTTTCCAACCTAAATCCCCTCATTTTCAAATTAACCCATTCTCTCTCCCCACCCCCGGATGGCGCGCGTTTGTAACGCGTGACAATTAAAACCCTTATCATTTAAACTTTTCCAACCTAAATCCCCTCATTTTCAAATTAACCCATTCTCTCTCCCCACATTATCAAACCCACGGATGGCGCGCGTTTGTAACGCGTGACAATTAAAACCCTTATCATTTACACTTTTCCAACTCAAATCCCCTCATTACCACATTTTCAAATTAACCCATTCTCTCTCCCCACATTATCAAACTACCGCATCCCCACATTATAGCATAATAGCATTAACACATTACTGCATTCCCACATTAGCACATTCCCACATTATCACATTCCCTCATTTTCAAATTAAAAAAAAGATTACCTTTCCGCCAAAAACCTGATTAATTTCTAATCAATGTGCAGCCGGTACATCCTCGCCAATACCCTACCCCAAATCGAAACCCTTTTCGGTTTGCCGGAGCAGGACATAGAACTTTCACCCAACTACAACATCAGCCCCGGTCAATACGCACCTGTTATCACCAACGAAAATCCCTACCAACTCCAGTTGTTCAAATTTGGTCTAACCCCATTCTGGGCTAAATCCGCAATGAATCTCTTCATTGCCCGAGCCGAAGGCGATTCCAACCCATCTGACGACCCTAAAATACATGGGGCAATGGGAATAATCCAAAAAAAAGCCTTTCGCAAACCAATCCGTTCTCAACGTTGCCTGGTAATAGCAACAGCATTCATTGCTGGGCCAAAGGACGTTGGCCTTTCAAAACCCTATCTCATCTATCTCCAAAAACACAAAAATCCATTCGCCTTTGCCGGAATCTGGGACACTTGGATAAACCCGGCAACATTAGAAAAAGAAGACACCTTTGCCATAATCACAACAACCGCAAACACCCTGCTTCAGAAAATTGGCCAGCACCGAATGCCGGTAATACTCACCGATGGCCAGGCCAAACGGTGGATAAATTCAAACACAGAATTATCCAGTATCACCGCAATGCTGAAAAAGTACGATTCCAACCAAATGAACGCCTATCCCATAACCCCAAGGATAAAAGACCCCACCCAAAACGACAAAGCTTTGATTCAGCCAATCGGAGAGAAACTTATTATTGAAGAAACCTATATACGGCCAGCCTTCCCCCATACATCAGGCTACCATCAAGCCAAAAAAGCCCAGAAAGCAAACGATCAAACATACACCCTCGGCGACAGAATAAAACCAACCAACGAATAATCAAAAATTCAATACTCTATATTTTTCTCACAACTCTGCACTCACAACTCAGTCCTGTCCCACATCCCTCCAAACACCCTTATTTATAACCGGTATAAATTACAGCAATTTTTCGGGCACTTCTTTTCTATTGTCTACTTTTGGTTTATCATTTTAAAACATGGTTTGCAACGCACATTGATTATCTATTTGTAACCGCTTGTAAATGCTTGTTGTCGATTGATATAAAATTTTGAATGTACGGTACTAAAATACACTAAATACCTGTCCAACAGATATAAAAGGATTATCGCAGTTTCTGATAATACCGAAATAAACACAACTGGTTAGATTTACATAGTTATTATACGTAAATTTATGAAACTGAAAATACGAACTAAAAACAGAAAATATGGAATTTGAAATTTGGCACATTTGGATAATCATTGCAGTTATGCTCTTAATTGTAGAAATTTTCACGCCAGCATTTTTAGCGTCTTGCCTATCAATAGGTTGCATATTCGCAGGAATTTTTTCCTCCATGGACTTTGGAATAAAAATTCAATTACTTGCATTTTCTATCGGTACACTTATAAGCTTTTTTGGAGTAAGACCTTTTATTCTTAAATATGGTCATAAAAAAAGTGGCGACTTGAAAACCAACGTAGATGCGCTTATTGGGAAAATTGGTAAAGTATCGATTACCATAGACAATTTTCAAAATCAAGGAAGAGTTATAGTTGAAGGAGACGATTGGAAAGCAGAATCTGAAAACACCGAAATCCTAAATGCTGGGGAACGAGTTGAAATAATAAAAGTAGACAGCACAATATTAACAGTAAAATTAATTAAAAAGGAGAACTAAATTATGGGTATCATTATCATTTTGTCAGTAATTGCGCTTTTCGTAATTATTTTTGCAGCGTCAGGATTCAAGATTGTTCAACAATCAGAAACAATAGTTATTGAAAGGCTTGGGAAATATAGCCGAACATTGCCAACTGGTATAAATATTATTTGGCCAATCATTGACAGGCCAAGAGAAATCATTTGGAGATTTGTTAGGCAAGACGTAGGTGTTGAAGGTAGAAGTATTGTTACCACCAGAACGGTAACTAAAATAGATTTAAGAGAAACTGTTTATGAGTTTCCGAAACAAAATGTAATTACCAAAGATAACGTAGGAACAGAAATAAATGCGATTATTTATTTTCAAATTACTGACCCTGTAAGAGCAATTTATGAAATTTCAAATCTTCCAGATGCAATTGAAAAACTAACCCAGACAACATTGAGAAATGTAATCGGAGAATTGGATTTGGACCAAACCCTCACTTCAAGAGACACAATAAACCACAAACTGAGAAGTGTTTTGGATGAAGCAGGTCAAAAGTGGGGCGTTAAAGTTAATCGGGTTGAATTGCAGGAAATAAATCCGCCACAAGAAATTAGGGCAGCGATGGAAAAACAAATGCGAGCAGAAAGAGACAAACGAGCAAAAATTTTAGAAGCTGAAGGCGATAAGCTGTCAAAAATTTTACAATCAGAAGGTGATAAGGAATCCAGAATTAATAATGCGGAAGGTGAAAAACAATCCGAAATATTAAGAGCGGAAGGACAAGCGCAAGCGAGAATAAGAACAGCACAAGGTGAAGCAGAAGCAATCCAAAAAATTACACAAGCAATTGGTGCAACAAAAAGCGACCCTGTAAATTATTTATTAGCAGTTCGCTACATTGACACATTGGGCGAGATGGTAAGCGGAAAAGACAATAAGATAATTTATATGCCTTACGAAGCTACTGGAATATTAAGCTCTATCGGTGGAATCAAGGACTTGCTGACAACGTCAAACAAATAAAACCATGCCCATAACAAAGTGTAGCAGCAATAAGGGTTTCAGAGGCAATTGGAGCATTCTTCCCCGCTCAAACTTAGGTGTCGTTGGAAAGGAAAGCAGCCAGCAAGCCCTTACTGCATATAGCCTCAACCGTAATTTTAACAAAACTAAATTTTATTCACAATGGACTTTTTAAATGCTGAATTAAATGTCAAACTGATTTTATTTACAACTTTTGGCTCTCTAATAGCTACAATAATCACAACTTTGCTGAAATCTTATTTTTCAGAGAAAGGTAAAAACCTTGCAACAAAACAAGATATTGATTTCATTACAGATAAAATTGAAAGCGTAAAAGACTCTTATAATAAGTCTTTAGAAAATTACAGAACCGAATTGAAAAAAGCTTACGATCTTTCAAAGCCTTCTTTAGGTTTAACTCTTGATCTTGATAAAAAACTTATTGAAAAAGTTTCTAAATTAAACACATCAATTTTTGAAATTGCTCAACTCAATAACTATGATAAAGTAATTCAGCTTTTTAACGAAATCGAAGACTTAGCTCAATTTTGTGTTAAATATAGAATTCGTTATGCAAATTTAGAGGGAGTAAGTGAAATTATAGAAATGCATAATAAATCAGAAAAATTTAAAAGAGGAACTTCGATTGATCCAAATGAAATTAGAACCTTTTTCAATAAATTGTCAACTAGCTTAGACAAGTTAATGGGCTACTTTTTAGAGCCGATTAAACAAGAAAAAAATAATAGCTAGCAACTTAGTATTGTCAACCGATGCAACATCTCAATTCTGTTTTTCTGCCAAGAGTATTCAGGCTTTTAAATAATATTGAACTGTAAGGTAAAAAACCCATACTATCGGGAATACATAAAACTCCGTTAACTATCAAGTTTTTTCTTTGTTTAATCGAATCGCCTTGCTTAACTTCACCTTTTCCCACTCCTGTTGCCGCGCGATACCTTTCGCGTGGTGCGTTTATATTTACCTGATATTCCATTCAAATAAATCCAGAAAATCCAGTCGTAACTGAACCAATTATAGTACAATTATTACTCGGCTAATTTTCCCTACAGGTATTTCTTCTTACTCATTTCCGCAAACCCAAACCCTCGAAGCAGTTTTTATCAACTCTTCGTGCTGTTGTATTTAAACTACGTTATTCTCCCTCGCTTCCGCGCGAATCCTTTCGCGTGGTTCACTATAAGTACAAGTCTCTTCAATAACCAATCACACCACATTAATTGTTTGGGTAATTGCGCTTTTGTTATTCTTGCTTACTAATATCGCGCACCGGGCATCCGCTTCATAAGTTTTTTTGATAAAGGTATTTTTGCTTGCTTTTAAAAAACGTTATTCTCGCTAAAGCCCTATTACATCAAAAATGATACCTGATATGTATCCCTTACCTTTGCTCTCTAAATACCAAATCCATCCCACAACTTAACCCCCACTCTATGAAATACGCTCTCCTACTATTATTTGCAATTATTTTCAGCCACACATTTATTTATGCCCAACAACAAACAAATACAGCAAAAGATAAAAAGGTCTCAATCCTATTATACCCTCGCTTCCGCGCGAATCCTTTCGCGTGGTTCACTATAAGTACAAGTCTCTTCAATAACCAATCACACCACATTAATTGTTTGGGTAATTGCGCTTTTGGTATTCTTGCTTAATTGTATCGCGCTCCGGGCATCCGCTTCATAAGTTTTTTTGATAAAGGTATTTTTGCTTGCTTTTAAAAAACGTTATTCCCGCTAAAGCCCTATTACATCAAAAATGAAACCTGATATGTATCCCTTACATTTGCTCTATAAATACCAAATCCATCCCACAACTTAACCCCCACTCTATGAAACACGCTCTCCTACTATTATTTGCAATTTTTTCCAGCCACACATTTATTTATGCCCAACAACAAACCAATACAGTAAAAGAAAAGACGGTCTCAATCCTATTATACACCGATGGCACATGGAGTTATGCCGATACTGCCCCACAACACAACCAATCCACCACCAACATTTCCAGCCTGGAAATACCCAAAACAAAACCCACCGACAAAATTATTTCACATACAGGCTCCTCCCTCTTATTCAACAACAAACACAAACAAGCCAATTGGGTAGCCTACGAACTAACCAGCGACGAAACAAACAAACAATTCGACCGTACCGATAAATTCCTCGTTGATCCTATGGTAAAATCCGGAACAGCAACTGATGCCGATTATTCCGGCTCAGGCTACGACAGAGGCCATCTGGCACCAGCCGCCGACATGGGATGGTCATCTGCAACCATGGCCGAATCCTTTTATTACAGCAACATAAGCCCACAATTGCCAGGCTTTAACCGTGGCATCTGGAAAAAACTCGAAGAATTGGTCCGTACATGGTCAGTCGAAAACAACGCACTCTACATCGTAACCGGTCCAGTATTAACCTACGACTTACCAACCATCGGTCCAGATAAAGTATCCGTCCCAAAATACTTCTATAAAGTAATCCTCGATTATACACAGCCAGAAATAAATGGGATAGGCTTCATCATACCAAATACAAGTTCATCCGCCCCCCTTCAGAAGTTCGCAGTAACAATCGACAGCGTTGAAAAACTTACCGACATAGATTTTTACCCATCACTTCCAGACAACCAGGAAACGCAGATTGAAAAAACCCTTTGCCTAAATTGTTGGTCATGGAAAAGCACAAACACGAATAAACAAGGCTCAGATAACAAAGAATCAACATCCGTACAATGCAAAGGAATAACCAAAGCAGGTGCCCAATGTAAAAACAAAACCCTGGATCCATCAGGCTACTGCCACCTGCATACAACCCAGCAAGCCCCACTGCAAAGCACTACCAACACCGATACACAAACCGCACCAGCAAAATCCAACACCAAATCATCAACCGTTCAATGTTCTGGTACAACCAAAGCCTGCAACCGCTGCAAACGCACCACCACCAATTCCAATGGCCGCTGCTACCAGCACGGCGGCAATTAAACCATATCATAAACCCCCTTCGCGCCACCAATCCTGTCGAAATGCACCTACTGTCCCAATCGATAACCGGCCACAGAGCCTGTCGAAGTGCCCATTTTCACATTTCCACATCCCCAAATTTTCAAATTACCTGATTTTCAAATTATCGCATTACCCCATTAACCCCATTACCACCCCATTTTCAAATCCTCAAATTCCCTCATTTTCAAATTCTCCCCCAACGGTTTGCCCTGGCAGCACATCTCCCTCTAAACCAAACAACAAAATCAGTTCCGGCCAGTTAGCCACTGTAAACACAAAAGCACCCCCCCCCACAAAATCCAACCCATCAAATTTGGACTAACCCCCTTCTTCTATAAATTCCGCAACCCAACCCTTCGAGCAGTTTTTACCTTCCCACGATGCGGTGGATATTTAATTTGTATTGCTTAATTGCACCCTTTCACATCAAATCCTCCAATTCCCCCATTTTCAAATTAATTTCCACATCCCCAAATTATCAAATTCCCCCGGCCACTGAGCTTGTCGAAGTGCCGTATCCCCAAATTATCAAATCCCCCCGGCCACTGAACTTGTCGAAGTGCCACATCCCCAAATTATCAAATTCCCCCGGCCACTGAGCTTGTCGAAGTGCCCCATTTTCAAATTTTCAAATTCCCCCGGGTCACTGAGCCTGTCGAAGTACCGGTCACTGAACCTGTCGAAGTGCCCCGCAACTACAAACACGACTTCTTCGCCCCCGATGACCACCTCTACACCCATTACCCCGGCCTGACAGATATTTGTTAATATCAAAAATAACAAAATCCAAAACCACAACTTCACATAATAACTCTCCAGACTACTCATTAACATAGCTTTAAGCACAAACCCTTTGCACCTTTTCTCTCCTGAATCCACGTACCCACAAGGAGCGCGACTTGCCTTGATTTAGCATTATTTGCAACTGATGATTGTTTCAATCCACGCGCCCACACGGAGCGCGGCATAATAAACTTGCAGTAGGCTGCGGGAAACCTTTGTTTCAATCCACGCGCTCACACGGAGCGCGACACATAATGCCGGACATTCCGGGCATGAATAAATCAGTTTCAATCCACGCGATCACACGGAGCGCGACATCCCACATGGCGCAATACACCATTAGTTTTGAATGTTTCAATCCACGCGCTCACACGGAGCGCGACCCTCTGATTTCTTATTTAAAGCATCCTCACGTTTTGTTTCAATCCACGCGCTCACACGGAGCGCGACCAGGTTACAGCACCCGTGTTAGGCGGATTGGCTACCGTTTCAATCCACGCGCTCACACCAAACTGTTCGTTTGTTTGAACGCCGTGCGGCGGTTCTATGCCGGACGCGAGCCTAACCGTTGTTAAAGCGCGAAT
>CAIRHD010000468.1 GCA_903878265.1 uncultured Bacteroidales bacterium
AATGAAAATGGTTTGGTAAGTATCGAAATAGGTGGTGGCACAAGTTTCAACACTATTAACTGGGCAACTAGCACGTATTATATCGAAACAAAAACAGCTGTAGTTGCGCCTTTAACAACTTACACCATTACAGGAGTAAGTCAATTATTGAGCGTACCTTACGCATTATTTGCAAAAACCGCCGAAAGCATTACAGGTACAATTACCGAAACCGACCCAATTTATATTGGAAGTCAGGCAGTGAATATAACCGCCAACGACATTACTAAATTGAGTAATCTATCAGGTACAAACACAGGCGACCAAGATTTAAGCGGACTGGCAACAACCACATCTGTATCCACCGCATTAAATTTAAAAGTTGACAAAGAAACGGGCAAAGGCTTATCAACAAACGATTATACAAATGCTGATGCAACAAAAGTTTCAAATCTATCAGGCACCAACACAGGCGACCAAGATTTAAGCGGACTGGCAACAATCACATCTGTAACCACAGCATTAAATTTAAAAGTAGACAAAGTAGCAGGTAAAGGTTTATCAACGAACGATTATACAAATGCTGATGCAACAAAAGTTTCGAATCTATCAGGCACCAACACAGGCGACCAAGATTTAAGCGGACTGGCAACAACCACATCTGTAACCACCGCATTAAATTTAAAAGTTGACAAAGAAGTAGGCAAAGGTTTATCAACAAACGATTATACAACTGCCGAACAAATAAAACTTGCAGGTATTGCCACAGGTGCACAAGTAAATGTAAAGCCCGATTGGACCGCAGCATCTGGAAATGTAGCTGAAATACTGAACAAACCAACCATACCAACAGCCGCCGACGGTTCCGAAACTAAAGTATCAGCAGGAACAAGCGTAACTGTAACAGGAGCAGGAACTGTTGCAAGTCCTTATGTAATCAACTCAACAGCTAGCGGCAGTGGCACTCATTACCTTGGCGAAGAATATCTCGGGGGCATTATTTTTAACCTATATACAACCAGCGATGGAACGCAACATGGTTTAATAGTTTCAAAAACCGAAACAACTGCTACTTGGAGTGGTTCATCCTTAGTAGGTGCAGATAGGACAGAAGACGGTGCATACAACATGAATTTAATGCTAATAGGTGCAGGCACAGCACGCACTTGGGTAGAAACTCTTGGAGCAGGTTGGTATTTGCCATCTGTTGACGAACTATCAATACTATGGCATAGCCGTTATTATGTTAACAAAACAGCTAGAGCGATTAGTTCTACTTTATTATCATCAACTGCGACCTATTGGAGTAGTACGGAGTATAGTGCACAACACGCATTCTACTTCTCCTTCTACACCGGCAACCCAAACTACAACATTAAGACGACTCCTTCTAATGTGCGTGCTATTCGGGCTTTTTAACTATTTGCCAATTTATTAATTACACCCTGTGGCAGTCGAGTTTTTGCGAAAGGCGAGAGCAGAACTGAACTTGTTCGAGTTTTGCCGAGCCTGGCAAAAATCACTGAAAGTAATTTGAAAATATATGGCTTTATATTACGATTTACCAGTTTTTAAGGATGTTTACAAACTCATTTTTAGGGTTTTTGTGTACTCACCAGAGATTTTCGGCACGAGTATAAACACAGCCTTGGGTAGGATATAATGCGAGATAGCGTACAGTCCGTTAAGAAGTATATATATAGCCAATAAATCGAAAGACAAATTAATCCCAATAATACCTTTATAAATTATCGGTGAAATAGAAAGTATTAATGGGCAATGGTTAATTAATACATCATTTTATGATATGGAATTTGAATAAATTAATAATTGTAACAAGAAGCAATGGCAAAACCACCTTGATTAGAATGGAAAAAAAGAAAAACCAACGAAACGCTACCAGCAACCTTAACAACAATAAACCGACAGACAAAAATCAATAAATGGACACTAAAAAATTTATTAAATCAGACAGGCTTTTTTTACAACGACTTTCAGAAAATGACGACCAATTAATTCTTGAACTTTTGAATACTGACGGTTGGATTGAATTTATTGGAAATAGGAATATTAAAACCACAGATGATGCAATTGCTTACATTCAAAAAATTAATAACAACCCAAATATTACTTATTGGACAGTTAAACTTTTAGACAGCGGAATTGCAATTGGTTTGGTGACTCTAATCAAACGAGAATATTTGGAACACAAAGACATTGGCTTTGCTTTTTTGCCAAAATTTGCAAACAAAGGCTACGCCTTTGAAGCAAGTAAGGCAATTTTGAAAAGTTTAATCATTCAAAAGGAAATAACACACATTCTTGCTGAAACTTTGCCAGAAAATATTGTTTCAATAAAATTAATTGAAAAATTAGGATTACAATTTGAGAAAACCATTGAAATTGACAATGAAATATTATGTATTTACAAGGCTTCTGCTGAACAAATAATTTCTATAAAATGATACGACCATATAAAATTACGGATAACGAAAAATTGATTGAACTTTTCAAACTTAACACGCCAAAATATTTTGACATTAAGGAAGTTTTGGACTTTGAAAAATATTTAGTTCAACACGCGGTCATACGCCATAGGGGTTTCAGTGGTAAGGCAAGCATTTTGCCCCGCACAAACTATTGTGGTGAAATCGAAGGACATCGCCCACAATCCTTTACTGCTGCTACATTCGGCCGTTATCGGTAAAGGCAAAGCAACACAACAACGAACAAAAACTATTATAATAAATTAACAAAAATGAGAAAATTAAAACTGCAAGTTCAAATGACTGTTGACGGCTTCATTTCAGGACAAAATGGAGAAATGGACTGGATGTTTTTCCCTTGGACAGACGACATTATTAGTTATGTTAGAGAAATTACTGAACCTGTTGACACAATAATATTAGGTAGAAAACTTGCAGAAGGTTTTATTCCGCATTGGGAAAATGTTGTTAAAAATCCAAACGACACTGAATTTGAGGGTGGTATAAAATATACAACGACACCGAAAATTGTATTTACCAAGACAATTGAAAAGTCAATATGGAACAATACAGAAGTTGAAAATGGAGAACTTGTTGAAGAAATAACTAAACTCAAAAACCAAAACGGCAAAGATATTATCGTTTATGGAGGAGGAACATTTGTAACTTCACTTATAAAAGCAAGACTAATTGACGAATTTCATTTGTTTATAAATCCAGCAGCAATTGGAAACGGAATGACAATTTTCAATGGGTTAGACAATAATCTAAACTTGAAACTAAAATTTGCTAAACAATTTGACTGTGGAATTACTTTGACTTGTTATGAACTTGCAAAATAAAACTAACAGTAAGAAAAGCCACATACCGCTAACAGGGGTTTTGCGATCGTGGGGCTTCGGTGCCAAATTGAACATTCGGAATTCTAATAAACATTTTTGCTAAACTGAACATTTGTATTTCTAATTCCACACCATCGCAAAGCCCCAAACCATTAGGGCACATTAAAACAGATTCCCTTTTGGACAAATAATTAGTTGTTCTATGGAATATGACTTTTATAAACGTGAACACTATTTAGGCTGCAGTATTGTTCAGGTAAAAACTCAGCTTTCGCAAGCTGTTAAAATAGAAAGTTCAACTCTAATCCCTTGATTTGATTACTTTGGTTCTGTTAATAAAGTACATAACATTGAATGTTGATCGTCTCATTTTGTTTCATTTTTCTTAACAAAGGTAGTATTATCGAGCAACAAACAACAACGCAATGTACAGCAAATCAGCAAAGTAAACTTATAAAAGGTGGCTTTTTCAAGTCAAAAAAAGTCCACCTTTTAAGCAACCCTAATAGTTGCATTTTGATGCTTTTTCTTGCGCTTCCTCCAAACAAAAAACCACTGAAATGTACTCATTTTCAGTGGTTTGCTCTTTTATACATCAATTGTAAGCGGAGAGGATGGGATTCGAACCCATGATACCCTTTTGGGGTATACACACTTTCCAGGCGTGCGCCATCGACCAACTCGGCCACCTCTCCATTATTTTATTTGCAAAGAACTGCTACAGATTTGATTCCAGAATTGAGCCGCGAAGGTACAAAATAATTTTACACTCCCCCTAATAATAATTTTATTGGGAAATCATAAAATTAACTTTGTAATCAGCTAAAAAAGTAGTTGTGTGGCGATATGCTACAAACAATCATTAGTAACCGAAAAACTTTTTAATTGAACAAGTCGGTCAACCGAGGCTGACCAACTTGTATCTTTACTGTGTAAACTTCCAATTTATACAGCATGAGCGAAAATACAAATATAAATTTAGTCGGCCAGCCGATCTTAACACAAGTTTTAGCCTTAGTTAACAGAAACAAGTTCAACGGATTAGTAACCAAGCACAAATCAGACAGATACTATAAAAAGTTTTATACATGGACACACTTTGTAAGTATGATGTTTGGTATTTATATCCGCTTTGACTCAGTTACCGAAATAGTCGAAGTTATGA
>CAIRHD010000469.1 GCA_903878265.1 uncultured Bacteroidales bacterium
AGCTGATCCGCGAGGCAAAACCTGATGTTTTTGGCCTTCAAGAAGCTTTAAAAGAGCAGGTTCTGGATGTAGAAATTGCTTTTTCAGACTACAAACGAGTTGGCGTTGGCCGTGATGATGGCAAGGAATTGGGTGAATATTCCCCTGTTTTTTACAATTCGAGTAAATATAGCTTAATTAATAGCGGGACTTTTTGGCTTTCTCAAACTCCTTCGGTGGCTGGAAGCCGTGGCTGGGATGCCGCTTGTAACCGCGTTGTTACCTGGGTACAATTGACGGAAAAAAATTCAGCGCATCCCATTTTTGTTTTCTGCACGCATTTTGACCATATTGGTGAAATTGCACGGCGAAATTCCGCTAATCTTCTGCTTCAAGCATTGGATTCTTTGGCCGGTGATAAACCTGCCATTGTTTTGGGCGATTTTAATGCAACACCCGATTCGGAACCATACCACATTTTAACGGATAAGCCGAACCCTGAAAGAGTAATTGATGCTGGCCTGATTTGTAAAGACTGCACCGGCCCACATTATACCTACACTGGGTTTAAAGTCGGAGGATTGCCAGGTGAAAGGATTGATTATATTTTTTTGAAACATATAGATAAGGTTGTTTCCTACAACGTAAATCAGGCAAGCAATGGCAGCTATTATCCATCCGACCATCTGCCTGTAAGCGCGAAATTAAAAGTAAATTAGTCTAATGAAAGAAGGTATGGCATGTTGATTCTGAATATTTTGCAACAAAAACTTTTACACTCGAATACATTCCATAAAGTGAAGCAAGCCAGAAATATAGTCTTACTTTTGGTAGCCTTTGCCGGTTCAAACAATGTCCATTTATATGCACAATTATCAGCATTACACGATTTTAACAGAAATGACAGCGTTACCGTTTTGAATGAAAATCATGATACTCTTTCATTCCCATTCGCGGGCGGGCTGAATAGTTGTCAGTTTGCGAATATTGATATTAATCTGGATGGAATCGATGATTTATTAGTATTCGACCGGCATGGAAACCGTATTCTGCCGTTTTTGGCCTTGTCTGTAGAAACTCCCAAATTCCGTTTTTCGCCCGAATATTCTGCTATGTTTCCAGCGTTTGAGCATTGGGTTCAGGCTGTTGATTATAACTTTGATGGCAAAAAAGATATTTTCACCTATACCACAGGAGGGATAAAAGTGTATCGCAACGATTCGGATAAGACACTGAAATTCAAACAAATTACAAACCCTTTTCTGCTTTCACGACAAGGCACAACTCTTACCAATATTTTGGTTACCTATGCCGATTATCCTGCTATTGCAGATATTGACAATGATGGCGATTTCGATATTTTAACTTTTGGAGACTTTGGGGTATTTGTTGAATGGCATAAGAATATTTCGATGGAAAACTTCGGAAAACCCGATTCGCTCGTTTTTGAAAAAGTGTCTTCCTGTTGGGGCCAATTTGCAGAAAGCAATGAAGGCAATTCCATAATTCTCGATACTTGTGCCGCTTCAGATTATTCGTTCGCACCAGATAATTCAAACTCCAATGACCCAAAACATACTGGCACTACACTGCTTGTAACCGATTTGAATTTGGATGGGCTTCCCGACCTTACGGTTGGCGATGTTGATTTTCCCCAACTTGCCTATCTCATAAATGGCGGAACAATATCTGGCGCAAAAATCACTTCCCAAACCAATAATTTCCCAAATGCTGTCAACCCTGTTGCACTGAACACATTTCCTGCTACCATGCTGGCTGATGCCAATAACGACGGGTTAAAGGATTTACTCGTTTCACCTTTCGACCCTTCGCTGACGAAAGGGGAAAATTACGAGAGCGTAAGTATGTACCTCAATACCGGAAACGCTTCGCAACCTGATTATAATTTGGCTTCAAAAAGTTTTCTTCAGGATCAGATGCTCGATTTTGGTTCGGGCGCATATCCTGTATTCTTCGATTACAATGGTGATGGTTTGATGGATGTTTTGGTTGGGAATTATGGGTATTACGACACTTGTTACCTCACAGTAGCCAATGGGTTTCAATGTCTTTATACTGCCAAGATCGCACTTTTACTCAATATTGGAACTTTGCAAAAACCAGTTTTTAAGCTTGCTGACCGAAATATTGCCCATTTGGATACACTCCAAATGCAATCTCTCATTCCATCAGTCGCCGATATGGATGGTGATGGTGATGCCGATTTGGTTTGCGGCAACTCGAAAGGGAAGTTGGTATATTGCGAGAATGTTGCACCTCTCGGTCAAGCTGCTGATTTTAAACTTGCTGACCCAGCATGGAAATCGATTGATGTTGGTGATTTTGCCGCACCACAACTTTTTGATTTGGATCAGGATGGATTGACCGATATTATTTGCGGAAAACGAAACGGAAGTCTAAGTTATTATAGGAACACCGGCACCTCAACCAATGCAGATTTCACATTGGAGGCGGACATGTTGGGTGAAGTTGATGTAACCAACACGCAGCTATCTAATTACGGATACAGTGTACCTAGTTTTTATAAAGATAAAAAAGGCGAAACATTGCTTTTCGTTGGTTCAGAATTTGGCGGTATTTTTGTGTATGATGAAATAAACAATAACCTGAATGGGAAATACAGGCTTTTGGGAAACATTCCAGGCATAAAGGAAGGTTGGCGTAGCGGTGCGGCTTTAGGCAACCTGAATGGCGACACGCTTACAGATATGTTAATCGGCAATCACTCTGGTGGCTTGGGTTTGTTTTTTGGGAAAACGGATAAAATATTTAGAGTTGGCGAGCAGCTTTGTTCAAAATTTGCTTCACTTACGATTAGCCCAAATCCGGCACGAAACGAAATTTCTATAGGCTCTGATTTGAAAACCAAAAATAGCTTGCTTATAATAAAAGGTATGGATCAGAAAATGATAAGGCATTATTCATTTATCGATTTTCCACAAGTTATTGATGTTTCGGGATTTGCAAATGGTATTTATTTGGTTTCGGTGCTAACTGATAAAGGATTTGCAAATGGGAAACTTGTAATTTGTAGGTGATACCTCGTACTGAAAACAGGTTGTCAATAAAAAACAGGGTATAATCGCAGAAGCTATTTAATTTTCAGTATTATTCGATACCTTTACAGTTCTGAAAAAATTAGTGTAATTCTCACTCCAATGTTTGAATCCGTCATCAGCAGTTTGTTTCCATTTTTAATTCTAGCAGCCATTCTTGGCTTTTTTAAAGTGGCAACGGTTAAAACCCATATCGAAGGCGATAGTAAAATAATCGGGTATATTTTAAAAGGCTGCAAGGATTCTCCTCGATGTTCATCTTATCTAACAGAGAATGGGATTCCATTGCCTTTAACAAAAGAATATTTGCAAACCCTTATAAAATCCAACCGGGCAAAATTCTTTTCTTTGGTCCATAATTTGAATATTATAATCAACGACGAAGCTTATTTGAGAAGCAAAAACAATGAATAATAACCTTTAAGATTCAATATTGATCTGTCTGTGCTTTTTCTGCCGATATTCCTTATCAAATAACAATACAATAGAAATTATTTACAAATAGTTAAATTTCAGGTATTTTTGTTTCACTAAAACTCAAAACCGGGATACCAATTTTATCGGCGGCGAATCCTGTATTGATCCGGTTTTGACTAAAAAAGGTGTAAGAAAATTCAGTATTCCAAAAACTTGCTAATTTTGCCAACCTCAAAAAAACAATACCTAAACTATCGAAAAATGGCAAAAAAAGGTAAAACTATCCAAATGCAAAGCCCCGAAAACTATATCAGAACCAGGGCACGAAACTTGGAAATATATGAATGCTTGGTAAACGAAAATTGGAAGGAAAGCGGCATAGCTAGTGTAATCGTAACCCGCATACACACTAACGGCAATTTCACCACAGGCATATTCCTTGTCGATTTATATTGTCTTGGCGTTAAAGACAGCTTCTTCAAGTTTAATATCGGCCTGATTGAATACAGGGAAATGATTGATCAAATGAACAGCAATGAAAGTTTTATAAACAGCAATTATGTTTTAGCCCACAATATAGTTTTTGCGGCGGTTGAATACGCTGGCGATTACGATTTTAGTCCGTGCAAAACATTTACCGCTGTAACACAATACCTTCTCGAAGAGGATACTGATGAAATTGAACTGATAGATATTGAGTGTGGTTTGGACGGGAAACCCTATTACTTTCAGGGTATTAACGATAACCAGGCAACTATCAACAGGATTTTAAACCAACTTGAACGTACCGCAGGAGAAGGAAATTATCATTTTACACTTGCTTCAGATAGTTTTAATAAACAATATAAAAATACTGTAAACATTGATGATGACGACGATTTCGATTATGACGATGATATAGACGATGAAGATTTATCTGCTTTGAGCCGCGAAGAAGCATTGACAATATTTAAGGATAATTTGAATAGTTATGATTCAATGGATGAAGAGACTACATTTTTCCTTTCAGGAAAAAAGCCTTTCAGGGAAAACACGGCCTATCAAAAGACTCCCCAAAAAGAGGTATATTTGGGGTTATGAAACACAAAGATAATTTATGTGAACATTATAGAGGGATTCTGGATGGCACAT
>CAIRHD010000470.1 GCA_903878265.1 uncultured Bacteroidales bacterium
GAAATCGCCCGAAATCCCAAAAATTGTGGTATCGCCGTAACAGGCAGTATTCGTGTTGAAATCCATAACCGGTGTTGGGGTCATGATCACCGTGACCGTATCGTCCATCATTTTCATGCAGTTCCCAACGGGGTTTATCCCCCGAACTTCATATTGGCCGATTGCCGAAAAAATCCCGAATTCCAAAGGGAAACCTGTGCCGTTAAGTACTTTTCCTGTCGTGAGCCCATTGAACAAAAGCTCATAATCCATACCGGTTTGCGAATTGTTCACACCTATCAAAACTCCTGTATCCCCTTCGCAATAAAAACCATTGTTCGAAGCGGTTACAACAAAGGTTTCGGGAAGGGGGTTAATACCAATAGCGGCTACTCCCGATAACGAATCTGCCGGTGCGTTACAATAATAATCGGAAGAAGCACTTATCCAATAAGAAGTACTAAGGCCTGGACTTACCGAAAATCCATAAGGCGAACTCGAAATCCCCGATACAGTTACTGGTACTAAACCGTTCGAATAAGTCACGCTCCAAGGTGGAGTACCTGTAAAATAAATGCTTAAGGGAAAAGAAGTTCCCTCACATTCCGTGGCTGAACCTACAAGCTTCGCCGAAGGATCGGGATGAACGGTGAGCAACATATAATCATCCCCTTCAAGGTCATTGCATCCCGAAAGGCCGAGTGTAAGTTTTACCGTTTTATTTATATCGTTAGGACCTGGGGTATAGGTCGGATTCAGAATATTCAGGTTACTAAAATGTCCATCTCCATTTGTGTACCAGGTGATGGAATTGTGATATTGAGCCGTAGCATTGATTTGATAAGGTCGCTGCCCACAAGAATAGTCATCAACTCCGGCATCGCTTATCGGGCGCGGGTCAATCTTGAGTTCCATCTGATCGTTTAATACCACATCGCTACAGAATCCAACGCCTTTTGTGGTTACATTGAATAAAATATTCCTATCAATTGTATTCAAATCAACAGTACCAGGGTAATATATTGGTTGAATTATGGTGGAATCATTGAAAAAGCCATCCCCTCCCGAGAAAGTCCATAGCAAATTATTTGTGGCATAATCAGTTCCAGTCCCTAATAATTGAAACTGCGTTTCACTGCTACAAATATAATCATCAAGCCCAGCACTAAGGGTAGGATAAGGAGTTATACCAAATGTTCGGGTATCACTCACGAATTTGTTCGCACAAGCTAATTTGCCTTTCACTTTTAACTTTAGGACAACTGTTCCTGCAAGAAAATCTGAATTGCCTGGCATATAAGTCGGTTCAAGAATCGAGTTAAAATTAAATATGCCATCACCGCCAGACCAGACTAATTCAGGAACATTCATAGTATCGGCACCTCCAACAAATATTGGGTCGTGTACACAGAAATTCCCATCAAACCCGGCATCCACCTCCGGCATTGGATCAATATGCAAAATAATATTTTTCTCATCGATTTTATCAGAACAAGCTTCAGACCCATAACCAGTGAGTGTGAGAATTGCATTTCCTGTGATTATATCAACTGGACCAGGTGTATAAACTGGATTTGTAATTTTAGGATTTGTAAAAAAACCATCTCCTGATGAAGTCCATTTAACACTGTCGCAAAACTGCTGTGAACCATTTAGTTGTAATGTATTCGAAGAACAAATAGTCGCATTGTTTCCAGCCGAAACTATCGGTTCGGGCGAAACCAAAATATTCAATACAAAAGGTGCAGCCGCAGTACAATTGAAGGAGTTTATATAATTTACACTTACTGTTTTTGCTCCTGTTGAAACCCAGGTTAGCGTTGCAGAACTGTTAGACCCAGATCCACCTGCAGTGATATTGCTACCCGACGAAAAGCCCCAACTATAGGTATTGTTTCCGGCTTGGGTGCTGTAAATGTTGTTGGGTGTATTGTTACAAACGTAGGTTGGGCCAGTAATCAGAGGAACTGGTACTGGATTTACAGTAACGTTGTAAATACTTGGTGAAAGTGCTGCACACTGTGAAGCATTTGTATAATTGACACTTACAGTCTTAGAACCGGGTGTAGTCCAGGTAACTGTTACTGTATTACTTGTTGAAGTGCCACCACCAGTAACTGTGCCACCTGACGACACGTTCCAAACATAATTTGAATTACCTGACTGAGTGGTGTAAACCGTATTGGCTGTATTGGCGCAAAGTGTCGAAACCCCTGCAATTGTGGGAGTTGGTAAAGGTTTTACAGTAATATTATAAATAGTTGGTGAGCCCGCATTACAAGCTGTAGAATTTGTGTAATTTACTGTTACCGTTTGTGGGCCAGGTGTATTCCACAAAACTGTTAACGTATTGCTTGTTAATGTTCCGCCAGCAGTAACGGTTCCACCGGATGAAACACTCCATACATAATTGCTGTTTCCACTTTCGGTTGTATAAACACTGTTGGGCGTGGTGGCACAAACTGACGATGGCCCATTTATGCTTGGTGAAGCCAATGAATTTACGGTGACTGGATAAAAAGTTGGTGTTGAGGCAGCACAGTTTGATCCATTTGTGTAGTTAACACTCACAGTCCTGCTCCCTTGTGTAGTCCAGGTAACAGTGATAGTGTTTGTTCCGGCTCCTGCAGTTATTATTCCTCCTAAGGAAACATTCCATGTGTATAATGTATTCCCGGCTTGTGTTGAGTAAATGTTCCCTGTTGAATTTTCACAAACTGAAGTTGGACCTGTAATCAATGGTTCTGGAACAGGATTTACAGTAACATTATAAACAGTTGGCGTTGGTGCTGGGCACAAATCAGATAAGTTATAGTTGACACTCACTGTTTTTGCGCCAGTAGTCGTCCATAATACTGTTACCGATGCATCCGATGTTGAACCACCTGCAGTTATTGTACCACCCGTTGAAACCGTCCAGACATAATTGCTGTTTCCCGGTTGGGTTAAATAGGTGCTTCCTGTGGATGATAAGCACAATACTGATGGCCCGGTTATAACCGGGGTTGGCAGGGCATAAACATTTACATTATAAACTGTTGGCGCTGCTGCAGCACATGAACTGCTACTTGAATAGTTTACCGTGACCGTTTTTGCCCCTGTTGTTGTCCATGTAACTGTTACTGTGTTGCTTGTAGTTGTTCCACCAGATGTAATTGTACCTCCTGCGGAAACTGTCCAGACATAGTTTGAATTGCCATTCTCGGTGGTATAAACATTGTTTGTCGAATTTTTGCACACACTATTTGGGCCGTTCAGTGTTGGTGTGGAATTTGTGTTGACCATTACATTAAATTCGGAAGGTGCAAGGGCAGTGCAATCATGCGTATCAACATAATTTACTTTCACAATTTTAGCACCAATGGTTGTCCATGTTACTGAAATCGAATTTGTCCCAGATCCGGAAACTATGGTGCCTCCTGATGAAATAGTCCAGTCATAACCTGTCATTCCTGAGGCTGTAGAATAAATATTGCCTGTAGAATTTACGCAGGCATTTGCCAATCCTGTAATTGCCGGTGTTGGAAGTACATGTACAACTAAATTATAAATAGTGGTTGTTCCGGTAGTGCAGTTTGATGGTGGAGGTTCAGCATAGCTTACACTAACAGTTTTTGGGCCGGTTGTAGTCCAGCTGATAGTTATTGTGTTACTTGTTGTTGTTCCGCCTGCCGTAATTGTGCCTCCGGAGGAGACTGTCCAAACATAATTGGATTTCCCGGCTTCAGTGGTATAAATATTCCCAGTACTTCCTACACAAACACTGTTATCTCCTGTTACTGTTGGTATAGTGGCCGCAATAACTTCAATAAAGAAAAACGGAGATTCTGCACCAGGATTACATTGTGCATTCGCCCCATGAACTGATAAATTGCCACTTAGTGCAGAAGTAAATGTAATGGTTATAGAATTTGTTGCCGTAGTCTGCGTGCTCCCGTTTGGTAATGTCCAAACATAAGATGTCGCTGACGCAATTAGCGGAACCGAATATGTAACCGGAGTTCCCTGACAAACCGGGCTTGGCCCTGAAATAGACAATGCCGGATCCGGCTGGCGATTTATAATTATTGAAAGTGGTACAGATCCTTCCGAAAGGTAATACCACCATGAATTTATTGAATGAAAGTTTCCCAGATTTGCACTTCCTCCAGAACCTGATGAAGAAAAAGTCCAGCTGTGGCAACCCGTTACCGTGGGTAAGGATGCGGGATACAAACAACCTGATGTAGAATTGTTATAACCGCCCCAGGATGATAAATTTGTATCATCCCAATAAATTTTCAACTTTGTGCCAGTTGAAGGCAATGGATTTGGTAATGGGTTTACATAATCTACCTTAAACCCCTTGTCATTTCCTTCCACATCGTACAACGGAAGATTGGTCAAACTGTTGAGGTAATCTATATTTACTATAATTGGAGTACCACTAATTAACGCAACTCCTAAATTATTGGTCCCATTCCAGGAAATGGTATTGTTAGAATTGGCGACAACATCCTCAGTAAGTACAACATCTTCGCCTGAATCGGAACCTAGTGGAGGGCAGTCAATGGTCAGACTTACTTTACCAGGTTTGTCAACAACCACATTAAAAACCACCGAACCGTCACAGCTTGCCGGTAATTGTTGGGTTGCACTCAAAATTTGGCCAAGTGTGCCTATAGGATAAATTTCATCCGGTTCATTTAAAAATAATTTATATTGTGGCAAGGCATCAACCCTGTAACTTACTGATTTTCGACGTGTTTCCCATGTACCAACACTGCTGCATCCCGTTTCGTTGCTAAAAATGCTGAAAGTGCCGGTTTTCATGCTATCGGCTTCAAATTTCGTTACAATCCCTTCATCGGAATAAATATAAAAACCACCGTAAAAACTTTTCTGGCTAAAATCGATGTTTACCTGCCACGACCGCGACCAAACCCTGCCTGGGATTGCCTCAAAAGTTGTACCTACAGGTTTGGCAACCGTTATATCAAAATATTGGATTATCATAGTCCCGTTACCACTGCTTGGTTCGGGAAAAACAAACTCGATAGAATAATCCCCAAGCATGATAGGATCAAGTGTTATTGGCAAATAGCCTGAAGAGTTGATAGTATTTGGCCCTAAATCTGCTTTGTTATAGCTTGTTATGTAACCATTGCCCGAAATCGGAAAAGGATAAGGCCCTAATAACGTGTTGTTTGGTTGTCGGATATAGTATTTATAATTAGCCTGGTTGTTTGCATCTACTTCTTCGGAGTTAAATCCAAAATAAACCATTTCGCTTTCCGCATTAACCGTAAACATGATCCTGTAAGATGCATCGGCCCCAAATTGCCCAAATGTGGAATATGAATTCTGAACCGACGGATCGTTATTGTGCGACAAATACAAGCCACCACTTGCATTCGGCCTTTTTGCAACAGGAACAAGCTGGGTTGTACCTTCTGAAAATCCGACCTTCACAAATGCGAACGAACAAAAAAACAATATAATAAGTAGTGAACTGAACCTCATTTTCAGAATGTAAACTTCATTTTAATGGATACAAAACTGATCCCACCTGATATCCATCCTCCAAAACGCAATAAATACTTGGATTGACTGCATTTAGCGGTTACAAATTTACTAACAATATTCGCAATCTGCTTAAAAGAGTTTGTGGTTCATTCAATTAATTGAGGCTTTATATCTTTTCTTGTTTCGGTTACGAAAAAAAAAGGCGAAAAGTTGGGCGGAACCAAAAATGAAATTCACCTTCCCCTACTCGATATTAATATGTAATTTTGCATCAAAACCAAGCCAATTTTCGATTGCGGTTAACGATTTAAGCAAATGACTTTCCTTTTTTAGATACAGAATAACAATTCGTTACGCAAAATAAAATATAATTTGAGCAATTCATCAAACGAACCCGAAAAAAAATAAATTTATGAAGAAGTGTATTTTTATCCTGAGCTTCCTTAGCCTTTTCGCCACCTCTAATGGGCAAAATAGTGCTTTGAGGGTATATTTATCCCATGCATCATTCTATGCGCCCGAACAGGGGCCATACATAGAAACTTATTTATCTATTCTTGGGCGGAGCATCCAATTTGTTAAAAATGACAACGGAAAATTCCAGGGAACCGTTTTAGTAACCATGTTGTTCAAACAAAACGACAGCATCAAAGAATTCAGAAAATATGATCTTAAAACAGATGAAATTGAAGATACGACCCATATAAATTTTATTGTTTTCGACCAGCAGCGCGTTGCCCTTGCAAATGGCAATTATGTGATGGAACTTAGCATTGACGACAAAAATAATGACCTTCCACAATTCGTGGCCAAGGACGAAATTGCTTTAAATTATGATAATAAAAATTTAGAACTATCAGATATTGAATTAATTGAATCTTATACTCCTGCAACAGAAACCTCGCTAATGGCAAAAAGCGGTTACGATTTCTTACCTTTCCAGGATTATTATTATCCGCAAAACATGAATAAAATAAGGTATTATGCCGAAATTTATAATTCGTCAACGGTATTTGGCCCAAAATCTCCTTTTGCAGTTGCTTCATCAATAGAATCGCTCGAAACAGGCAAACTAATCGAGAATTATTTCCGGCTAAAAAGAGAGATTACAGACCAAGTGAACATAGTTTTTAACGAATTCGATATAACCGAGCTTCCTACTGGCCATTATAATATTGTATTATCGGTTCGCGATAAGGAAAACAAAGAAATAGCTTCGCAAAGTATTTATTTTCAGCGTTCTAACCCTGGTGTAAAGTACAATACCAATGCACTTCAAAACGTGGTTGTTGCCAATAGTTTTGTGTCAAAATTAAACCAGCCCGATACTTTGAAAGAATTTGTCCGCATGTGCTTCCCTATTTCATCGTCAAACGAACGCATTTTTATACGCTACAATCTTGCCACTTGCAATCTTTCGATTATGCAACAATTTTTCCTTGATTTTTGGATGCAGCGCAACCAGGTCGATCCTGAAGGCGCTTGGCTAAAATATTATTACACGGTTTTGGGGGTAAACCAGGAATTTGGCTCAACCAACAAAAAGGGATACGAAACCGACCGCGGGCGTGTTTACCTTCAATATGGTTCGCCTAATCAAAGGATTATAGAACCAAGTTCAGGCGCAAAACCTTATGAGATCTGGCAATATTATCACTACGGAAAACAAACGGATTTGAAATTTGTGTTCTATACGCCCGACCGTTCTATCAACGATTACCAATTGGCACATTCCACCGCTATTGGCGAGGTTAAAAACGTGAACTGGCAATATGAAATAGGAGGAACTGGAAATAAGCCAAAAGATACTGACAACCAATTATATAACAAAAAGATTTTTGGGAGCGATGCTTGGGGCGACCGCTCAGGCGAGAACTATAATATTCCGAGATAAAATCCTTCTTGGACGTTTCTGTTTAAAAGAATTTTGATTTGACGATTCTGTCTTTAATTGTTGTTTTCATACCCCCTTTGTATCCTAGATGAATTATAAACACCATATTGGTAAAGGCAATTCTGATTAAATCTTGGTATTTCCTTTAATGGTCTTTCAAATTGTTGCTTCAGCGGATTTTTCTATCGAAATAATCCTAACTTAGCCAACAATTCCCAACCATACAATATTTATCCAGGCATCATTTTACTTACTCACAATCAACCACATATCACCATTGGCAAAAATAGCGGTAGTAATATTAAATTGGAACGGTCGGGAATTTTTACGAAAATTCCTGCCTTCGGTTATTGCCAATTGCCAGAAAAATGTCGAAATTATTGTTGCCGATAATGCTTCTACCGATAGCTCGATCGAGTTTCTCCAAAACAATTTTCCTCAAATCAGGATTGTTCCAAACCGCACAAATGGCGGCTTTGCCCGTGGCTATAATGAAGCTTTGGCCGAAGTGGAAGCGGAATACTTTATTTTGCTCAATTCCGATATTGAAGTTACCTCAAACTGGATTGAACCGGTAATAGAACTCATGGAAAGCGATAAAACGATTGCTGCCTGCCAGCCCAAATTGCGGTCGTACCACGAGAAAGAGAAATTTGAATATGCCGGTGCAGCCGGTGGTTTTATAGATGAATATGGTTATCCGTTTTGCCGTGGGCGTATTTTTCAGCATATCGAAATCGATAACGGCCAATACAACGATGCTACCGAAATATTTTGGGCTACAGGTGCCTGCATGTTTGTAAGAGCCGAATTGTACAAGCAATTTGGTGGATTGGACGAAGATTTTTTTGCCCACATGGAAGAAATCGATTTTTGCTGGCGGCTGAAAAACGAAGGATATAAAATAATGTACTGCCCCGATTCCATTGTTTACCATGTTGGTGGCGGGACACTTCCCAAAAAATCCGCTCAAAAAACATACCTCAATTTTCGCAACAACCTTGCACTTTTATATAAAAACCTTCCTTCCAATTTGTTGCTGCCGGTTTTTGCAGTTCGGTTCCCACTCGATGGAATTGCAGCTTTAAAATTCCTGATCGATGGCGGTTTTAAGGATTTTTACGCCGTGTTGAGGGCGCACTTTTATTTTTATAGCCACTTTACCGATTTGCACCGCAAACGCAAATTATTGAAAAAGAGTATGGTACAGGGTATTTATAAAGGGAATTTAGTAAAGGAATTCTATTTGAATAAGAAAAAACTTTACTCACAGTTAAATCCTGAAAGTTTTAGCAAGTAGTACCTTCTTTCTTACTGCGCCAGAAAATTGCAACAAAAAAAGAGCTATTATTTTAAGAAACTTTCGACAGCCAACCGGTACGAATCCAATCCAAAACCGGTTATTACGCCTTTCATCCCAGCCGAAATCATCGAAATGTGCCGGAATTCCTCCCTGGCATGAATATTCGAAACATGAACTTCCACAACTGGTGTTTTTATTGCCTTTACAGCATCGCCAATCGCAACAGAAGTATGCGTATATCCACCTGCATTCAGGATTATCCCATCGGCTGAAAACCCAAAATCTTGGATTTTATTGATAATTTCACCTTCGATATTCGATTGAAAATAAGTTAGTTCTATGTTTTTGTACTTGTCCATCAATAATTTGAAATAAAATTCGAAAGATTCGCTGCCGTAAACCCCAGGTTCGCGTTGGCCTAACAAATTCAGGTTTGGGCCGTTGATGATAATGATTTTCATAAACTCAGTAATTTCAGGCAAATATAAGATGGAAAATGCTTACTGCGGAAGTTGATCGATCATTTTGAAGAAGTAATTTTTGGTAATGGCACACATGGATGTATTTTTCCCCTTTGACTTTTCCACAAATTAGCGGTTGCAATGATTCAAGAAGGAGGTAGAAGTTGAAATCAGGGCGGTAAATCAAATTAAAATTGCCGGATTACAAAGTTCGTTTATAGCAAAAAAGGAGCAAAATGCCCCTTTTGTTTTCTATCATTGAAAGAAGATAGCTTTATGTATCTTCCAGAAAATCACTACTTTGTAATCTTCTGTTTTCTGGCTAAAATCACTATTCCTGCAACAATAAACGGTATCGAAAGCAGTTGGCCCATATTCAAAGCCATAGAATTTTCGAAGTTTACTTGTGGTTCCTTAATAAACTCGATCAATAGCCTGAACGAGAAAAGCACGACCAAAAACATGCCAAACAGGAAACCCGGCCTTGGCTTTCCATTTTTTTGGAAATAGTACCAAAGCAGGAAAAAGAAAAGCCCAAGGTAACATAAGCCTTCGTAAATCTGCGTTGGGTGGCGTGGCAATTTTTCGCCAACATGTTGAAATACAAAACCCCAAGGCAAACTGGTAACATTACCGTATATTTCGCTGTTGAACAAGTTGCCTGTGCGGATAAAGAATCCAGAAAGTGCCACCACTATCACAATTCGGTCGATTACCCAAAGAAAGGGCTGGCGTGTTTTTCGTGAAAACAGATAGAGCGCAAAAATAATCCCGATTGCAGCGCCATGACTGGCCAAGCCGCCTTCCCAAATTTTAAATATATCGAGTGGATGGGCGAAATACGAAGCCGGTTCATAAAAAAGGACATGCCCAAGCCTTGCGCCAACCACCGTGGAAATAAGCATATACATACTAAGCTCGTCGAGCAAGGGTTCGGGGATATTTTCCTTACGGAAAATGCGTAGCATTATAAAATAACCTACCACGAACGACATGGCAAAAAGCAGCCCATACCAGCGCACGCTTACCGGGCCGATACTAAAAATGCTTGGGCTGATATTCCATTGGATAAACTGAAGGATCATTCTTTTACTGAATTAGTGTTTTGCAAAAATACTTAGAAAAATTTCAGTAGCGATTTTTTTCTTTATACGATTATCTGGCTGCCGCCATATTGTATTAAGTGGGCAGAATTTTGTGGATTTCAATCTGTTGCATAGCACGATGCATGAAAAGTTTGGCAAAATGTCAATGAAATAAACCAGAAAGTTGATACTTTATAGCAGGTTTTTACCTTTCTATCAAGCGGTTTTCTTGTATAAATAATCACATTAAGCTTTGACGTTGCAAGCTAAAAAGTTATGCATCAGAAAAACGTTCAACAATAATTGTTATTTTTGCGATTACTCAATAGTCCAAACCAATAGAAGCCTAACCATTAAAATGCCATGACAATCATACATATTTCGTCCGCTTTATCATGGCGGGGTGGCGAACAACAAATTGCCAATCTTTTGCTGGAACTTTCGAAAAGCAATATTCACCAAATTGTAATTTGTCCGAAAGATTCGCCGCTGTTTCACTTTTGCATCAAAAATTCCATGCAAGTTAAACTGTTTCGCAAAAGAGCAGGGTTCGATCCATGGCTGGCATTCCAAATCACCCAACTTTGCCGGAAGGCAGACAAGCCATTACTTCACGCCCATGATAGCCATGCACATACAGCGGCTTTCCTTTCCGCTTTTCTTTGGATGAACAAAACGCCAATTATAGTTCACCGACGTGTTGGTTTTTCAGTAAAAAAGAGTGTATTATCGAGTTTAAAATACAACCATAACTCCATAACACGGATAATTTGCATTTCGGAATATGTGCGCCGAATGGTGAATTTGAGTCTTGTTAAGCCAGATAAAACCAGAATGGTTTATGATGGAATCGACTTAAATAAATTCTCAGGGCAACCAAACAACCATTTTCTCAGAAACAGATTCCATTTAAACGATAATCACATCCTTATTGGGAATATTTCAGCAATTACCGTCGAGAAGGATTATATCACTTTTGTTGATACCGCGGAAATCCTGCTGATAAACCATCCAGATTTGCGATTTTTTGTCATTGGCGAAGGTTCACAGAAACAGTTCATCAGCGAATATATAAAGGGAAAGGGACTTGCGGACAAATTTTTCATGACGGGTTTTTTGGATAATATCCAGGACATCCTGCCGGAGTTGGATCTGGTTTTATTTACATCGATTAACGAAGGACTTGGCACTTCCCTACTCGATGCTTTTGCTTGCCGAATACCTGTTGCTGCTACCAATGCCGGTGGCATCCCCGAAATTGTGCAAGACCATAAAACAGGATTGGCAGTCGAAATTAAAAAACCTAAAGAAATGGCCCTTGCGGTTGAGGAAATATTGAATAATCAAAAGTTGAAAAATGAACTAGTCGAAAACGCATTCCAGATGGTGCAGCAATTCTCAACCGAACGTATGGCATCAGAAATTCTGAAAATATATCATGAAATTCTTGCAGGTTAGTAAAGATATGACAGAGCGGGATTTTTCAACCAGTTCGCTTTCCGATTTTACGGCTTAGCCTATTGATTTATATTCATCCTAAAGATTTAAAGATAAATGCTTTACTTTATATTTCGCATTATAAAAAAAACAGCACCACTCCCGAAACGGCAATTATTGCACCAATTATCTCGCGTCCGGTAACTTTTTCTTTGTTTATGAACACTGCCGGAGGAATAATAAGCACGGGTGTTAGAGACATTATTGTTTGGGCAATTCCCGCTGCGGTGTGCTGAACAGCCATCAATGAAAATGAAACCCCTAGAAACGGGCCGAAAATGGATCCTACCAAAAGCCATTTCATTGCTTTCGTATCATGAAAAGAGGTAGGCAATTCCTTCCACTTCCTTAATATAAAGAAAAGGGATGCAAAGCCAATAAAGCCCGAAATTACCCTGATATGCGAGGCCGAAAATGGATCGTAATCCCTCATCCCGTATTTGCTCAAAACCAATCCAACCCCTTGTCCGGCTGCTGCAATTACGCCAAACATCACTCCCTTTAAAGGGTAAGACATTGTGAGGGATTTTTTTTGTGTTTTCGAACCTGACGATACAGCTTGAGTTCTGGTAAATATTACAAGGGCAATGCCGCTAAGCGTAATTACCATGGCCAAAATACTTGTGGCCGCCATTACTTCCCCTAATATTATCCAAGCAGCAAACGCAGCAAAAACAGGTGCCAATGTCATCATTAGCATGGCTACCCTTGCCCCTGTGATAACAAATGCCCTAAAAAGGCAATAATCGCCTATGATAAAGCCAACAACCCCCGAAATAGCCAGCCAAGTCCATGTGTGGATATCTGCATCAACAGGTAAAAATAGCCCACGGTGGAAAAAGGAAAACACAGAAAGGAATACCGTTGCCAAGCCCAAGCGCAACAAATTAACATGCATAGAACCGATACGCTTGCTCGCCGTTTCGAACGAAAGGGCAGTGATTGTCCAGAAAACGGTTGTTACCAAAGCTGCTAATTCGCCCAAATGTGCTACCATATACCTTATAGGTTAAGAGTGTTCAAAAGTCGCCAAATGTAGAAACAATAAAAGGAATGAGGAATTTTTTATTCAGATAAGGGGAATATTAGACCAGCTCCTTACCTTTGCCGTGTAATAAAGCCGAAAGTTAACCACCATGTCAAAATTTCCAGCAGATGCTCTTCAGCGACGAATATAAAACCATTTTGCAGGCAGCGCAAGGTTCGTTCCGGGATAAAGGCAGCCGGTTTTTGGCATTTGCAATACCAACAACTACCGAGCAAGACGTTAAAGTACACCTCGAAAGCCTACGGAAGCAATATTACGATGCTACGCATCATTGCTATTCATATATCCTGGGATTTGGCAAATCGGCTTACAGGGTGAATGATGATGGCGAACCATCGGGAACGGCGGGCAGGCCGATTTATAGCCAATTGCTCTCGGCGGACCTCACCAATATTTTAGTTGTTGTAATCCGTTACTATGGAGGCACAAAGCTCGGGGTTCCCGGATTGATACATGCTTATAAAACTGCTACCATTGACGCATTGAACAATGCAACACAAATAACGAAGATTGTTAAGGAGCAATATTCTATCGAATACCCATACGAAATTATGAACGATGTAATGAAAATTATCAAAGATGAAGCATTAGAAGTTATCAACAGCGACTTTGGCATGAAATGTGTTATACGGATGGCGATTCGCCACAGCGAATGTGAAAGGGTGGTAGGCAAATTTTCAAAGTTAAACCATATAGTTATTAATTACTTAACAATTTATTGATGTTTATAATTGCAATCACAACATTTTTTTATACATTTTTCCATATACGACTTTAATAATATTAATCAAATACTATAATAATTTTTTTTTCAACTTTGTTATAAAGACTTTTGAACACTTTTAAACCAACAAAACAAATAAATCCATTTATTTAGCTATTAAGCTGATAATAAGTTGATTTAATGCCCGAAAATAATTTAGAATAAACATGCTACATACCGAAATGGAAGGAATTAAAGAACTTCACCAGGAAGTTTGGGAAAATTGTCTGAAAGTAATTCGCGACAACCTGAACTATCAAAGTTTCAAAACCTGGTTTTTCCCAATCAAACCTGTAAAACTCGAAAACAACATCCTTACAATCCAGGTACCAAGTCAGTTTTTTTACGAGTGGCTCGAAGAGCATTATATCACACTCTTAAAAAAAACCATCCGAAATGAACTTGGCCCAAATGGAAGACTTGAATACAGCATAGTGATGGATGGCGCTTATACATCAACCCCATACACTGTTAACGTACCAACTAGCAACCGAAAAGCTACTACAAACCCCTCAGTTCAGATGCCGATAGATCTAAATGCAGGTAAATCAAAGGAAATACCAAATCCTTTTGTTATACCCGGACTGAAAAAAATACAAGTCCACTCGCAATTGAACGAATCGTATTCTTTCGATAATTTTATTGAAGGCGATTGTAACAGATTGGCCCGTTCGGCAGGCTATGCCGTAGCCTGCAATCCCGGCAAAACAGCTTTCAATCCATTATTTCTGTATAGTGCTGTTGGTTTGGGCAAAACCCACCTTTCGCAAGCCATTGGTTTACAGGTAAAAAACAACTTCCCGGAGAAAACGGTCCTTTATGTAGCAACCGAACAATTTACCCAACAGTTTATTGATTCCGTACGCAGCAACAACCAAAACGATTTCGTGCATTTTTATCAGATGATTGATGTCCTTATTATTGATGATATCCATTTTTTATCTGGTAAAGAAAAAACACAAGATGTTTTCTTCCATATCTTCAACCATTTGCACCAAAAAGGCAAGCAACTTATACTTACAAGCGATAAACCACCCGTCGAACTTAAAGGATTGGAGCCAAGGCTTTTATCAAGGTTTAAATGGGGCCTATCCGCCGATTTGCAAATTCCTGACCTCGAAACACGGATTGCCATCCTTAAAAAGAGGTTGTACAAGGACGGCATCGATATGCCATTTGAAGTACTCGAATACCTTGCCTACAACATTACAAGCAATGTTCGCGAACTCGAAGGAGCTTTAATTTCGTTGATGGCGCAATCCTCACTTAACAAAAAATCCATCACAATCGAATTGGCAAGGCAAATGTTGGAGAAATTCGTAAAAACCTCCCAAAAAGAAATCTCAATTGATTTTATCCAAAAAGTAGTTTGTGATTATTTCGATCTTCCCGTTGACTCTATCAACTCAAAAACCCGCAAACGCGACATCGTTCAGGCACGTCAATTGGCCATGTATTATTCAAAAAAACATACCAAAGCCTCATTGGCAACAATTGGCCTTCACTGTGGCAATAAAGACCATGCCACAGTACTGCATGCCTGCCGCACGGTGAATAACCTTATTGAAACCGACAGGCAATTCAGAACTTATGTTGAAGAAATTGAAAAACGCATCAAATTTTAAACCTGTCTTTTTGTAAAAACCTTCAAACTATAGGAAGTTGTGCTAGCACGGCTTCCTATTTTTGTAATAAAATGGTGGATGAAAGGAATGGTTTCATATTGCCAAGTACAAAAAAAATGAAAATCTAGTATCAAAAGTATATAAACTAGCAAAAACAGATTAAGTTTGCAACAAAAAAAACCTGTACGAAAAAGTGCATTACGGCATTTGGATTCTTTTTAGTCCAGGAATTTTCAGAAGCAACTTCTTTGGATTCGGTTTCATCACGAAATAGATAATATGACAATAGTACCAGTACCTATAGTGATTAAAAAAATCCCTGCCGGAAAAAAAATCCTGCTGGCAGAGGACGATACTTTTAATGTATTGTGGATCGCTACTCAATGCAAAAGACATGATATTGCTTTAGTTACAGCCAATAATGGCCAAAAAGCTTTCGACTTGGCAACAGAAAACCATTTCGACCTTTTACTTACAGATATCAACATGCCACTACTTTCGGGTGTAGATTTGATAAAAAAAATCCGTGCCACGCCAGCATTGGCAACTATACCAATTATAGCCCTCACTGCAAGCAAAACGGCAGATGATACAAAACGCATAAAAGAAGCTGGTGTGAGCGATATACTTTTTAAACCGTTTACCGAAAGCGATTTAATTGGAAAGTTAATGTTATTTTTGCAATAAGGTTTCCATGAATCAAAAAAAATCTCCATTCAAACCCTGCCAATGAAAATATTAATGGTTTGCTTAGGCAACATCTGCCGTTCGCCAATAGCAGAGGGGATAATGCGTTCGAAAATCGAAAAATACAATTTGCTTGCCGAAGTTGATTCAGCTGGTTTTGAATCGTTCCATACAGGTGATGCGCCTGATTTTAGAGCAATTAAAGTTGCCAAAAAGCATGGGATCGATATTTCGGGAATACGATCAAGGCTTTTCCAGAAATCAGATTTTGAAACTTTCGACCGTATTTACGTTATGGATAGCGGAAATTACAATGATGTAAAATCGTTGGCCGAAAATAAAACCCAAATGCAAAAAGTCGATTTCATCCTCAACATCAGCAATCCTGATACCAATAAAGCTGTCCCCGACCCGTATTATGGAGGGGAAGATGGTTTTGAAAAAACGTACCAACTACTTGATGAGGCCATCGAATTGATTGCTAAGGAATTATGGCAAAAATAGAGGGGCTGGGGGTTAGGGCTTTATACTAAACAAGCATATAAAAAAAACATGGATAAAAATCAGGAACCCGGCAGGGAAGATATTTTAAAGGCAGCAAAACGGATTCAGCCTTCGCTTAACCGTACGCCAATATTAACATGCAGTTTCATTGATGCCGTTGTCGGGGCAACTGTTTTTTTTAAATGCGAAAATTTTCAAAAAGCGGGCGCTTTTAAATCCCGCGGTGCAACCAATGCATTGCTGAGTTACGATTCTTACGATATTAAGAATGGGGTTGCAACCCATTCGTCAGGCAACCATGCAGCGGCACTCGCGCGGGCTGCACAGTTAAAACACATACCTGCATATATTGTAATGCCCGAAAATTCGTCGAAAATAAAAGTAGAAGCTGTAAAGGGATATGGTGGGAAAATCACTTTCTGCAAACCAACTTTGGTTTCCCGTGAAGAAAAACTAAACGAAGTTTTGAATGAAACCAATGCGTTCGAAATACATCCGTACAACAACTACGCTGTAATTGCCGGACAAGCCACCGCTGCTTTGGAACTGATCGAAGATCTGCCGGGTCTCGACACCATTGTTTCACCTGTAGGTGGAGGTGGATTGTTGAGCGGCACAGCTTTGGCGGCACATTATTTTTCGTCAACAACAAAAGTTATTGGCGCTGAACCTTCCGGTGCAGACGATGCATACCAATCGTTTTACCAGAAAAAATTTATTCCATCCATCAACCCCGATACGGTTGCGGATGGGTTAAGGACCTCGCTTGGCAGCCTCACCTTTCCAATTATTCGCCATCTGGTAAGTGATATTATCACGGTTAACGATCACGCAACCATCGAAGCAATGAAAATGGTTTGGGAAAGGATGAAAATTATAATCGAACCTTCTTCATCTGTGGCTTTAGCAATGGTAATCAAACATAAACACCGCTTTGCAGGCCAAAAAATTGGGATTATAATTTCGGGAGGAAATGTTGATTTGATGCATTTGCCTTGGCTTTAGGCTTTAGGTAATTAGGCTGTTGGCTGTTAGGCTTAAAAACTACGTTCACCACTTGTTGATTCGAATTTGATGTTTTGGGGTGTCAGAAGACTAAAGAGACTGCTCAATTGATAATATTTTCTTCTGATAGGAAACAGGACAATAAAGTTATTCATCATTCGCGCTGCTACTTGTAATAGGGGAAATATTTTAATGGGTAGCTTCCGACTCCCGTATCCTGAATTCCGACAATATTTTTTCCACTAAATAAACATTAGATCCCAAAAGTTTAATGCCACAAACAAAGTTGCCATTTCTTTCTAAAAATGAATAAAGGAAATCTTTACTTGATCCCTACCCCTTTAGGCGATACCGGATTCGAAGCTGCACTTCCGGATTTTAACCTTCAGCTACTTCAAAAAATCAATATTTTTATAGTCGAAGAACTTCGTACGGCAAGGCGTTTTTTGCGAAAAGCTGGTTATAGCAAGGATTTTGAAAACGTTGTTTTTTACTTGTTGAACGAACATACGCCTGATAACGAAACTATTACAATGTTAGAAAAAGCAAGTACCGGGCAACATATCGGACTATTAAGCGAAGCAGGGCTGCCATGTATTGCCGATCCAGGAAACATTGTGGTGCGGCTTGCCCATCGCAAGGGAATCAGAGTTGTGCCATTAACAGGCCCTTCGTCGATATTGCTTGCACTTATAGCTTCGGGGTTTAACGGACAGAATTTTGTTTTTCACGGCTACTTACCGGTCAAGCCCGATGAGCGTTCAAAATCGCTTCGCGAGATTGAACAATCTTTGGCAAAATGCAACCAAACACAAATATTCATCGAAACCCCGTATCGCAACATTGCCATGTTCGAAAGCATTGTAAAAACCTGCCATCCTTCGTTATCGCTTTGCATTGCAGTAGATTTGACACTCGAAACTGAATGGATCCGGAGCATGGCTTTGAGCGAATGGAAGAGGCAGAAACCTGATTTGCACAAAAGACCAGCAGTGTTTTTATTGGGGAATGGGTGATAGAAACTATTTTTATAACCTGTCTGACGTTTGGAACTTTGGGTAGATTTGTTTCAAAAAAAAACATCGCACAAAACTGATGGCTACATTAGATCATGCTGGGTCATATTCTCATGTTTACCAAAGTTCAACCGGTGTATTAAAAAAAGCATTAATTTATTGTTTCACCTTATCTTGCTTTCACACAACCTGCCAATATTTTATTACTTTTCTACTTTAAAACCATAATATATCAGGAGGCTCCCATTCTGTAAATAAACAATTTTTCCGTTTTACATACTTAATTTATTCTGCGTCGCTGTTCATAATCTTTAGTTTATCGAAGCACCAGAAAGTTAATGATAAAACTACGCCGATAACTGCAGCCAAAGCCATGCCCTTGAACTGCACCGAGCCTACGCTGATATTTGCGCCGCTTATGCCTGCCACAAAAGTAATGGCTCCCAAAACCATGCTCCGGTTATTGCTGAAATCGACTTTTTGTTCAACAAACATCCTGAATCCCTGTACAGCAATTATCCCGTACAGCAGCAAAGTTATTCCTCCCATTACCGGTACAGGAATGGTCGAGATGGCTGCCGAAATTTTTCCTATACACGAAAACGCAATGGCAAGCATGGCTGCACCGCGTATAACCCATACGGAATAAACACGCGTAATTGCCATAACAC
This sequence comes from uncultured Bacteroidales bacterium, assembly GCA_903878265.1. Taxonomy (GTDB): domain Bacteria; phylum Bacteroidota; class Bacteroidia; order Bacteroidales; family UBA4417; genus UBA4417. The sequence continues at coordinate 19,044 of CAIRHD010000470.1, forward strand.
CAATGTTTTCCCCATAAGTCGTATTGGGGGTTGACCCAACCATACCTGAAATCACATTACTGATACCATCACCCAGCAGTGAGCGATGTAAACCAGGGTTCTCCATAAGGTTGGTCCCGGTAATCCTGGCCGTAACAATCAAGTGACTAATGTGTTCGGCTAATACAACCACGCAGGCTGGGGCTATAATAAGTATGGCTGTTAAATCGAAAACTGGCAACCGGAATTTTGGCATAGCAAACCATGCCGCATTGCTGATTGCCGCCGTATCCACCATCCCTGTTGCCAAAGCAAGAAAATACCCTGCCACAACAGCAACCAGGATTGGAATAACCTGCATAAAACCCCGGAACATAACCGAGCCGAATACGCCTACACAAAGAGTGGTAATTGAGATGAGCAATACATGTCCATCAGTACTAAAAGGCTCAACCACCTTTCCGATTGCTGTTGGCCATGGAGCCAGACCTGCTTGCTGTGCCGCAACGGGAGCCAGTTCGAGGCCGATTATGGCAACCACCGCCCCCATCACTGCCGGCGGCATTGCAATCCCGATCCACCCAATTCCCCATTTTCGAACAACAAATGACATGAGTATGAAGAACAATCCAAAAAAGATAAACCCTGACTGGGCGTGATTATACCCTCCGTAGGCCGCAATTATCAGGATGGCAGGAGCAATAAATGCAAAGCTTGAACCCAGGTAAGCAGGTATTCCCCCCTTTGTAACCCAAGAGTAAATCAAAGTGCCAATGCCATTCATAAGGAGAGCAATGGCCGGATCAACTCCCATGAGAATAGGGGCCAGGATTGTTGCACCAAACATCGCCGTAAGATGCTGAAAACTTATAGGCAAACTTTCCCAAAAAGGAAGCTTTTCATGTATTCCGATTACCCTTCGTGCCATAATTGTGCCCTGTCAAATATTTTTGATAAAACCAGTCAGATATTTTGATCACTTCAAAATTAGGAATATTTCAAACCGTTTTTAGTTTTTCAGATAATTTGTTGCGAGGCTAAGTTTTTTAACATAAAGCGTTGAATTCCGTTTTATACATAACTCGCTTACCCCAACTTCAGAGGCTGAATTTGCCCAGTCGAATGTATATCCAAGCCTGGTCCATGGATAGCGTGTTCCGCTTCCGAGATAGGAATTATAAATATTCTGGTTGAACCATTTCACATAATCAGGGTCGGTATTTGCTTGCAGATAGAGGCCTGCTGTATTATCGTCAATTTGGGGGTCAGCCGCTGGGCGGTATAGGTCGCCGGGTTTCACCCAAAGTTCAACAATGTATTTATTGGAATTCTGCGGCGGCAATCCAAACATCTGCCTCATTCGCAACAGTGTATCATGGTCAGGAGTAGGAGTCGAAGTCATCCTGCTTTTAAACTGTGCCGGAATAAAAATCCAGATTTCACCCCACGAGTTTATTACCGAAGTATCCGAATAACTTGAAGGATATTGATTGAAATTGCAGGCCATTACATATTTCTGGTTGTTAATAATCTTCCATTCCAGTTTTAGATTGTCTGAATTGATAGCCCACAAAGTATCGCAGATCTCTGAGGAATCAGCAGTTATTGCGTCTGTAACCGCTGCCTGGTATAGCTTATCGAGTTCAGCCTTCAGGTAAACCGAGTCCTGGGTATTATCTTTCGAACATGCATTAGCTGATAGGGTTACCAGGATTGCAAAGAAAGTAACAAGTGATTTTGTCATTGGGTTCAGTTTATTTTAATCATGGATGAAGATGGAATTAATACGTCAGGTGATTTATGGTCTAATGAACAAGTAAGTTTTATTGTTGATGAGCGTCTTTACACTATTTCCCTTTTCTGTCTTAATGTTCTATTTTACAACCGATATTTTATAGTTTTCCCTGAATTTTTTCATGGTGATATATAAATAATAAATACCTGTGCTAAACGACGAAATGTCCAGGTTGCAAATGTTTCCGGTGGTTACTGTCAGCGATTTAATGTAGCAGCCATAAGCATTGTAAATTTCCACCTTTGCAGTACTGTTTTTGTCGAAGAAATCGATATAGACTTCCTTATTAGCGGGGTTTGGATAAATTACGGCAGCTTTTCCGGCCGATATTTCCTGTACCCCAAAATGATCCTGATGAAGAATAACACTATAGGTATGCGAAGTAATACCGTCTTCGGCAACAACAAGTGCCGTGGCAGTGCGTTCAGCCACCGATCCTGAAAGGCTGGATGCTTGTGTAAGCTCAACAGAAGCATTCGGGTCGGCCAGGATGGCGCTCAGAGTAGGAACTGCAACGGCCGTATCTGCTAACAGCACTGCGTAGTTGTAATGGGTAGAAGAAAACGCCGGATCCAGAACTCCCTTGCTAATATTCAGGTTTAGAAGCGCAGCATTACCGGAAAGCACTTTGGGATTATTTATTGTTACAACGCTGCCGTTACTGGGATTCCATAAAACTATGTTTGCGGGTAGCGTGCCAGGTGGGTCATTTATACCAACCTGTCCGACATTGCTTACGTCAACGCTGTCTATTTTAACAACCCTGACTTCAATTTTCTCTTTAGAAACATGCACTACCTGAAATCCGGGCATCATCTCCTGGTTACGTGTCCATTTCCATGCCTTGTCAGGCGAACAATGAGTGAACAATGGTCTCAACGGGGCGCCCCAACTGCCTTCTCCAATATATACAATCCCACAGCTGTCGTTCCGGATAAAACCACTGTCGCTTTCAGCAGCAGAGGAAGTGAGGATAGGCCATGTAAATTTGATAATATGGGCGTGCGATTCGGCGACCAGTTTCACCTTATAATCCTGGAAAAGTGATGCCCAGCAATTTAACATACCATAATTAACCGGGTAGCATGCGTGGGCAGCAAACGGATAGTGGTACTGGACAAATTTCCAGTAAGGTTCGTTTATATTACCTGTGTGTAACTGCAAATCATTCTCCAACCAGCTTCGTTGGGTGCTGTCGCATTTTATATCCGTGTTGAGCGTGTAAATCCGGAGCAATTTACCGGCAATACTCAACGAATAATAGGAAGTGGAATCGGGAATATCAAATATGTTGTAAAGATCATTTGAAGCTTCATGGTTTCCTAATGTGGGCATCAGCGGAAAAAGCCGTCCTTCGGGTGTTATAGTAAGCTGCCAATCGGTAAACCAGTCGGCCCAGAAGTGAAATGCTAATCCTACCAGAACATAATCTCCACTAAACGTTATAAAGTCGGGTCCTATTTTTGAAACCAACCTGTTTGCATCCTGCCGCCAGGGCCGGCATAAGAGTGAATCCGGTTCGCCAGGCTTTGCAGTTCTGCTGTCGCCGCCGGCAATAAAAGTAATGGGGGTATTGGCATTGTCGGGCAATGTTTTGAAGCACATTCGGGTGCTTACCCCCTGGTGGTCACGTATTACAAAATAGTAAACGGTGTTTGGCACAAGTTGCTTAAGCCTGGCAAACCGGTGGTTCAGGCCATAGTAGCTTATAACAGACCGGTCGATGCCGTGCGACAGTGGATAGCTCAGGTAATTGGTGTCGTGGTCAACTGTGCCGTAATAAATCTGGGCATTTGCAGATGTATCTTTATCACACCAGCCAACTACAATGGTTGTAGCTGGGTCGTCGCGGTAGGAAAGGCGGTAAAACCGGGTTTCCGCTGATAGCTCAGTGCAGAAAGCAAGGCTCAGAAAAATGGAGCAAAGAAAATATCGTTTCATTAGAAATTGATTTAGAGGTGAAAAAATATCGTTTTTTTTTATTGTATCAGCATGGAAAACAGGTACTTATTTTATCAGTGTCCCATAGGTCTCTATCTTAGCCTGCATTTCCGGAGTCAGATATTTAATAAGCTCTGCGTTGTAGGCACCGGAAGGCCCGTTCGTTATTTGGTAGTTGAACAACTGGTAAGAAGCAACAGCATAATAACGCGATAAAGCTGGCAAAGATCCGGGATCGGCAATCGGATTAACATCGGTGGCAAAGATCGAGATGGTATTGTCGTTGTTGCGGGCGATATCAAACATGCGGAACATTTGAGGAAAATCCTTCAGGGAAGAAGTTTCAACTTCCCAGAAACCAAGTTCAGGATGTGTAGGGTCAGGTGATGGCTGCACCGTAACCGCATTTACATGACGGTGACCGGAGATCCACAGGATAAGATTCGGGTAGTTATGCAAAGTGTCAATCAGTTGTTGTTCAGTAATTGGAGCAGCAGGATTCCATAATCCCGGACCCAGGCCTATTGGGATGTGAGCAGCTATGATCATGAGTTTTTTGTCAGCCTGACCTTTATGAAGTTCACTTATAAGCCAGTTGAAACGGGCCTCATCAAGAGAACTATGTGCATAATTAGTATTTTTCGGATCGCTGTCCTCCTGGGTATCGTCGAGTACGATGACCCTCACGGGGAGGTCCGCTTTTGGTTCGAATGTGTAACAGGCGAATCCCGTGGTAACGTTGCTTTGGCTGAA
>CAIRHD010000471.1 GCA_903878265.1 uncultured Bacteroidales bacterium
ATTGCTCAACTGCTCTGTAAGGTTGCGCATATTGCTGTATCCCACTTTCGAAATGCCAGGCCAATAGGTGGAAACATCGTTAAAAACCAGCACTTCTGCATTTTGCTTGAACCGCACACGGCCAATGTCGAGCAAGGAAACACCAATTTTATAGTGATAAGGCACATAATTTTGGGCACAAAGTTTGTTGAAATAGGCATTTGACGAACTACGTTTCTTTTTCTCATAAATTATCCCCAAATCAAAACCAATCCCTTTTCCCCTGAAAAGCGGGTTTCGGGCAAGCGTATTAGTTTCGTAATCAAGAGGCAACGAATATCCCGCCTCGCCAGTAAGGCTATGCACAATAAGCGTATCATGTTCGAGCATCACATAATCTGCATTTTCAGTATTTACATAACCGCCACCATATCCTAATAGATTTTTGATTGTGATGCCGGCAGCCCAATAATCCAGCGACTGTTGTTTGAAAACGTACGAATAATTGAAGCCTATTTCGGCCCAAGCCAATTGTGCGTTATAAATATTGCGGTTATCAATGTAGTTTATGTCAAATTGAGGGATGTATTCGAACTGCTCAAAGCTAAATTTTGCCAAATCGTAAGGAATGTTCTTTGCCGAAATAACTGCCCTCGCACCGGTAACTAACCCGAATGAATGTTTGCCAAAAGTAAGTGCGAACGATGGTCCCAATACACGGATATTGGCATACGCCTTTTTGTCTTTTTTGTTGTAATAATCGTAAGCTATTAAGTTATTATCAGCGCCATGCGTAGGGAATTGTGGGCTTTTACTGAAAAAACGCCGGAAAAGATATTCTTCCTTAGCAAGATAAACGTAATTGTTTTCCACAAAAATATCGGCAGCCAAAATATTAATATCCAAATAATAAGGCGAAGTAACGTTAACTGCAGGGTTGATCATGGTGCCAGTAATTCCGGCAAAACTGCTGTTTACAATCCCAAGCATTTCCTGCGCTTGCAAGGACTTAACACAAATCACCACTGAAACTAAAATCAGTGATTTGCAAAGGTTGCGCCAAGCCTTTTTAAACAGTGGTTTGCTTTCCGGATTCAAATTGATGCGTATAATAGTTTATTGCTGCTAAAACGGATAAACGCCTTTCTTATTTCGCCAAATACTTGGTTGCCCTAAAAATATATTGCATCTACAACATATTTGTACTGCTATTTAAAAATATTAGGATATTTTTGCAGCCTAAACACATTCAGCAACCAAGTTATGAGTTCAACCTTAAAATCAACACTTTGGTGGTTATTTGCCATCGTTTTCACCGTAGCAATTGCAAGTTATCAGCGCAAAACCGGTCCAACCTATCCTGTAAACGGAAAAGTGTCTATCAACAACAGCGAGATAAAATACAAATTGATACGGACTGCCGAGAATGATAATGATGCGCCAATAACCGTTACCGTTCCCGACACATCAATATCAGGATCAATTGCTTACAAAAGATATAAAAGTTTTGATACCTTGAGCAATGCTGCAATGTTCCGTTCCATCGATACTGCTTATGATATGAGTTTCAGCAATATTTGGAGTTCGATAACCGGAAAACCCAGAACGTACAACCTGGATCCAAACTTGAAATTCATGATGCCAAAACAGCCTGAAGCAGGCAAAATGGAATATACAATCAGTCTTAAAAGCGAAAAAGAAACTGTCAATCTTTCGGAGCATCCAACTGTTATGCGGTTTAAAGGGCCTGTTCCCATGATTGTGCTTTTGCCACACATATTGCTAATGTTCCTGGCAATGTTGTTCAGTACACGTGCAGGTATCGAGGCTTTGCGAAATGGAAATAAAACCTATCTGTATGCCTTGCTTACCCTAATTTTCTTTATTCCAGGCGGTTTGATACTTGGGCCAATGGTTCAAAATTTTGCTTTTGGTGCTTATTGGACTGGCTGGCCTTTCAAAGGTTTGTTCCATTTTGGCGATATGACCGACAATAAAACTGCTTTTGCGGTTTTAGGATGGTTAGTTGCGGTGATCAAACTCCGTAAAAACCCTTCAGCAAGAGGTTGGGCTATTGCGGCTGCAATTATTTTATTGGCGGTGTACCTGATTCCTCATAGCATGTTTGGTTCCGAAATCGACTATACCCAACAAAAATAGCATGAGTGTAACCATTTTTATTATCCTCATTACTGTTGTTGTATCGGTATTGGCATTCAGTAACAGGGATTTATTCCGAAGGCTTGTGTTTAATGCCTACGATATCAAGCATTTTAAAAACACTTACCGCTTTTTATCTTATGCCCTAATTCATGGCGATTGGATTCATCTGCTTGTGAACATGATGGTTCTGTATTCCTTTGGACGGATTGTGGAGCAATATTATGGGTTTTATTTTGGATTAAAGGGAGTGCTTTATTATTTGATGCTTTATGTGGGCGGAACAGCACTATCAACTTTGCCTTCGTATGGCAAGCATAAAGACGATTTTAGCTATACGGCTGTTGGTGCTTCGGGAGCGGTTTCGGCTGTGGTTTTCGCAAGCATTATTTTTGATCCTCTTAACAAAATCTATATCTTTTTGATCCCGATTGGAATCCCCGCTATTATCTTCGGTATTCTATACTTGGTTTATTCCTGGTATATGGGCAAAAAAAATATTGATAATATTGGGCATGATGCTCATTTCTGGGGGGCGATTTTCGGCTTTGTATTCACAATTCTGCTCAAACCGGTTCTGCTGATACAACTGTTTTCGATTTTGACAGGAAAAGTTTAAACAATTGAGTCCACTCCGAAAAGTGTTTTTTTGCCACAAAGTGTTGCTCTGAGCGTCCCGAAATGGTACAAAGCCACTAAGGTTCACTAAGTTTATAGTGCTGATTATTAATTCTCTGTGTGCCTCTGTGTTCTCTGCGTCTCCGTGGTTTTCTTTTTTTAGTTTATTGGAGAGGACTCAACAATTCGACAATTTCCCCTATTTTCCAATCTCAATTCATATTTGGGTCGGGAGGGAAATTAACCCATGGCGCAAACTCTTCGCCTTGGGAAAGCATGATTTTCTTCCATAGATGGGTCGGTCGTGTTTCGAAAACATAGCTTTTTTGCCCATTTAATACAATCCACGAATTTTCCCCCATTTCCTGATCAAGCTGCTTGGGCTGCCATCCCGAATATCCTGCATAAAAGCGGATTTCATTGGAAGCTAAAGTTCCTAATGCGATTAAATTCCTTATATCTTCAATATCGCCGCCCCAATACACACCTTCAATAATCTTAAGGCTACCAGCAATTTTTTCGCCTTTTGAATGAACGTAGAAGATATTTTCAACATGTACAGGCCCTCCCAAATAGATTTCGGCATCAAAATCCCCGAACTCAGAAGTTAAAGTATTCAACTTGATGCGGGCTGGTTTGTTGACAATAAACCCAAAACTGCCATCAGGGCCATGTTCGGCAAGCATCACAACCGACTTGCCAAAAAACTTGTCGTTTAATGGAGGCTGGCTTACCAGGATTTTTCCTGATACAGGCTTCTCAACAGGTAGATTCATATTGGTTGGATAAATTTTGTCTTTTTCATTTAAACGACAAATTTAAAGACTTTGCAAATATGTATTGAGCAAATTTTAGTTGATTACAACAAAATAGATTGAGCAACGATTGCATTTTCTATAAGTTTCTTCCTTTATTTCGTAACCTAATTCTTTGTCGTCAAGCCCTATTTACCCAAAGTAACGTGAAACTTTGCATCTGATTGTATGATTGTTTTATCTTTGATGTTCAAAATGTTTCCGTTATTTTATCCAATAAATTCA
>CAIRHD010000472.1 GCA_903878265.1 uncultured Bacteroidales bacterium
AGGTAACTCATGTGCTGCACCTTGAACAAGTAGGCAGAGTTTTTCACATTATTAAAAGCAAATTCGCCTTTATCGTTGCTGGAGGTGAAATTTATGAGTGCCGAATCGGCGGCATTGAGCAGCATAACGGTGGCAAAAGGCACCGCTTGTTTCAACGTATCCTGCAAAACGCCTTTAATTGTTGTGCGCGCTGGGGTTTGGGCCTGAACATAAAAACCGGATAAAAAAACCAGAATCAATGGAAGCAAGAACTTAATTCTCATGTTTACAATACCTTAGTAAATGAATGCAATATATGTTTAACAACGCTAAAAGTAACGGCGAAAAACAAACGAATAGTATTGCCAATTGATAAAAATTGTTAAAAAGAAGGGGGTTAGGTGGGTAGGCTGTGGGCTGTTAGGTAGGCTGTTAGGTGTATAGGCTGTAGGCTGTTAGAGTATAGCTGATTCAAATAGGGCCTATTCCTACTTTACCAAGATAATTACCAAGCCACAGTAGGCCACATTAGGAATGTGATATTCAATATTGATGATGACTTTCAAATTTCTTGAAATCAGTCCACCTAAACAACTCAACCCATCAACCTATCAACACTTCGACTGCGCTCAATGTCCGCCTCTCAACAGCTCAACCTCTCAACAACTCAATCCTATTTCATTTTCTGCAACGATCCGGAACCTTTAATATCCGACGAAATATCGGGGGCGCCGCTATAATAAACGCTTCCGCTTCCCCTTATTTTAATAGACAGGGCTGTTGTGGCCATAACTTTGCAATCGCCGGAGCCATTTACGGTAATGCTAACATTTCCGGTTGGGAAGTTTTCGGCATCCACATCGCCTGAACCGTTTACTTCTACTTTGTGGCGTTGTGCCGCACCTTTTAGGATAACGTTGCCGGAGCCATTTATCTTGCTCAACACATTGGTGGCATCTACATCCACATCAATATCGCCGGAACCGTTAATACCCAGTTCAAGGTCTATTGCTGTCAATTTCGCTTCCGATTTTATGCTTCCCGAACCATTTATCTGAAGATCGGAAACCAATTTCATCGGGATTTTAATCGTAATAGGCTCGTTGGCCGAGAAACAAGGCTCAGAAGTTATTCGAAGCTTATTGCCTTTTTGTTCCAATAATATGGCTTCTATGATATTGCTTTCGCCTTCGATAGTTACGGTGTTCGACGAATCGGCAACCAGCTTGACATCAGCACTTACCGCAAGGCTGATGGCTGTAATCCCTGTGAATTTTGCGGTGCGGCTGGCCATTTGGCCATTGCCTTCCAAACAATCGGTGCATGATGATAAAAGCGTGACAAACAGGACTGTTAATAGCCCTAACCTGAAGAAATATTTTTTCGACATGGTGTTGGATTTTATGAATTGATGTATTTCTTTATTCCTCACAAAGTTAGTTAAAAAACGCTGAGGTTGTCAATCATTTTGAAATAAATATGGTTTCTGGCCTCTTTCAGAAAAGCAGATTCTGGAATTACTTTGTAATTATTTCAACGAAATTTTAAAAAACTTCGATTCTAAAGCTCCAATGGTACTATTTCCACTGGGAATGTTGTTTCCAGTTACATCAACTTCTGCAATTGGAAGAACACCACCACTTAATCCGTTAACCAGCTTGATTTCTGCACTTTTACCTGCCGTTTCACGTAAGTGAACAAGCAAATATTTTCCATCGTTGGATGGTTGTGCGGATATTAAAACCACATTCGATGGCCAGCCTTTTATAAACGAAGCTTCCCAATTGTTGTCGCCATTTCCGGCTCCGGGAATAATGCGGGTAAGGTAGGGCACGCGGCAGCCCCAACCAAATTGAGTTGCAAAATTGTTGGAATTGTCAGCAGAAGTGGTAAGGTAGTATGTCCAGGAATGGCCACCACGCTGATCGGCATTGAAGTTGGTAACCCAGTAATTGTTCATAGGCCACGAAAAAAGTTTGGTACTCTCAGGAATAGCCCCGGCCTGGTAGCGGCCTGTATTTATTGCGCCAAATTGCATCAACGGCATTTCGGCACTTCCAATTACAATTTGTGAACTTACATTTCGTACCGAAGTAAAAGTCTGAACCGTGTTCCAATCGTTGGATGAGCCTTTTAACTGATCCTTGCCCGTTTCCATTACCCCGCCTTGAACTTCAGTAAAATGCTTGCCATCCTTAAGCTCGAAAGGAAAAGCAATGTAGAAACTCTCGGGTTCGGTAATGCTCTTTTTTACGATGGAACAAGCGATATCCATCCGTTTTTCGGTATTGTAAAGGCGTATTTCGAACGTATATCCTTTCGGGTTTTCGGTGGTTACCGATTCGCCATAAAATTTCAGGCTTGTCCATATTTCGCCCTTGGTTTCGGAATCGAACCAGATTTTGTCGAGCGGCAATCTTTTAAAATCATCCAACCTCTTGCTTTCCATCTGCGACCTGTTCCCTAATTGCTCAAGGATAAATTCACCCATTTTATAGGTTGAATTTGGGTCGAGCAATTCCATGCCCAAGTCTTTGTCGAACCATGATTTAATTGCGCCTTTTTCAGGATCGGCAACTATTTTATACCATTTATTTTCAATAACTTGCGTTGAATTTGGGTTCGGATAAACAATTTCGATATCCAAAGTTTTGATCGTAAATTTCTTATAACCGAAAGATGGAATATCCTTTAACCAAATTGCCCAATACGTTCCATCCGAACGTGAAGAAATGGGTTGTGCAGATAGCCTGTTCCCGTTACGGTCGAATATTCCGGCCATTTTCCCTCTTGGAACGATTTGGTGATCAATATAAACACTTGTAAGCCCTGATCTGCTCCAGTTCAAAGTATTGAAAACCAAAAGGGAAGGTTCCTTTTCGCGGCTGAATTTACTTTGTAAAAGGCCCATGGCTTCTTCGCCAATGGAGGCTGTGCGGCGGTTTGCTTCCCATGCATACGATTCTTTCAATGCCCGCTGATCCATGGTTGGCTGGCTAAAAGGTTCGCGCACACTTTCTGAATATCCAGTTGTGTGTTCGGTGTAAAAAAGCAAAGCATTATTTGCCAAATCAATACGCTCGTCGATTTCTTCCGGCAATTTCACACCTGCTACTGATGCCATGGACAGTCCTGCTACATTGGCGGTCAGGGTTGAAGATGCAACACGCGTAGTTGCAGATTCACGGGCTGAAGCACCAAAACCATCCGTCCACCAGTCGGGCCATGCACCCCGAACAACCGGAAACTCGCCGCTGTGGTTTTTCTCCATATTCAGGAAAAAAGTTTCGGTGGTTGCCGTGGTAATCTGTGGCCATTCAAAAGTATCGTTCCATTGTTTTATCAGGTCGCTGGCAATGGTTGACGGCGGCGAATTATCGGTCATATACCCTGAATGTTGAATGGCCATTTCATCAAAAGGATATTTTTTGGTATCAAGGGTTTGGAGGTAGTTGAACAGGTTGTTTTTAAACTTATCCATTTCGCCCGATTGTATTTCGAGAACTGTATTACCCAGCATATAATGTTCGGCCCTGAATGTAAGAACACGTTTTCCAGATGGCGATTCCCACCAAAATAGGGTAGGGATATCGAAACAAATTAGGGCGCGGTGGCCGTGTGTACCCATGTTCAGGTATTTGATCCCCAATTGATTAAAGTAGTCGTTCATGCACCATCCAATTCCGTTTACATCGTCCTGCATGGCTGTGCTTACAGGAATCCCACTTGCTTTAATCCTGCCAACAGCTTGAAGTGATGCTGCAAGGATTTGCTCATCAGGGAGTTCGTCGAAATTATAGTACATTCCAGTTACCTGGATGCGGCCTTCTTTCACCCGCTTTTTCAACCTTTCTATCTGGCTTTCCGGACGGCATTTCAAATATTCGTCAACAGGCCACGAAGCTTCGCAAGTCCAGCGGAATTTGGCATTTTCGGGATAATTATCAGTTGCATCGCAATAATCGAGCGCATAATCAATATAGCGAAGGTGTTCGGCTAAAATTTCAGTCTGTGACCGGGTATAGCCAATATCGGTGTGGGAGTGTTGCACAAGATCTATTTTCCATTTTCTTACCGGATTCAGGGTAACGGTATTGGTCATGGTAAAATCGCCGGCAACCACTTTCATTTTTACTTTTGTTGGGACTTCAACTGGGTTTAAGCCAAGGTTAATGTTATTGTACCCAAATTTTAAAGCAGTAGTTTTGAGCAATTTCCCATTGGCATATATTTTTGCTTCCACATCTTTTCCAAAATAGAAAACGGCAGCTTCAACCAATTGTAACCTGGTGTTTCCTTGTTTGAGGATTGCTGGGAATGGGTTTAAATTCACACCCGTTTTCACAGTCTTTTTAAAAGTCATATACCATGACGACAGGTTTGCATTGCTTCCTATAACTTTTATTTTCAATGGTTTGGAACGAAAAAGATTTGCTGCCGGGATTCGTAAAATCATATAGCCGTG
>CAIRHD010000473.1 GCA_903878265.1 uncultured Bacteroidales bacterium
ATCCTGATATCGCCGTTTTTAAGCAGATAATACACATATACAGCCCCATCTTTATAAAGAAAACTTTTCACTTTCCCCAACAAGCTCCTTTTGATTTCAATAGCTGCGCGCGTAATATCTTCGCGGTTTTCAGGCACATCAACCCAAGTATTCCAAGCGACTTTTGAATGTTGTAAAACCTTGGTTTCGGATTTTAAAGGTTCAGTTCTTTTTCTGAAAACCAATATAGGAAAGGTTCCATTTTGAGTTGCTGCCAAGGAATAATTACAGAGTAACATTAGTAGTGCATCTGGCTCATCGTTAAGTAAATAGCGTCCATCAATGCTTTCGAGAATTCCTCCATGTAGATCGTGGGTTATTTTTCTCAATTCCCAAATCAAGAACTCAGGGGCTTTTTCGCTTGCGAAATGCTTGGCATTCAGTTGATCAAGTTCGCGGGTATATGAAGCATAACTCTGGATAACCGGCCTTGGTTGCCAATTCAGATTATTGGCAGCTATGTAAGAATAATCCCAGGGATAAATATCAACCGTTTGGTTACCAATTAATTTCAGGATTCGGTCCTCGATTTTATTCCGTGAAATCGATTTCTCGGATGAAAGCTTGCATGTGTCGGTAAAATACTGATAATTGTAAGCCTTTGAAAGTATGTTTTGTATTCCATTTGCTTTGATGTGGAATGGCTCAAAATAATAAGCGTTCTGAAGGGAAAAGTAAAATAGAATTACGATTGCTAACGATAAGAAACTGTTGACTAGTTTGAGCTTATCTGCTAAAACATTATATATCAATGCGATAAATAGTATTGTTATAAATAAAACGGAAGCATGTTGGTAGTCTTCACGTGCCATCCCATATTTCCAGATTGCAAAAAGGGCGGGTACAACAAGTATTATAAATCTGATCACCGTGCTGTTTTTGATGCTTACTATTACCAAAACCAATCCACTGATTATTCCGGTGGAAATCAGCCACACGTTATTGTTCGGATAAACTGCAACCGCCGCCGAATTGTCGCCAGCCAGTTCGAGCATTCCTTTAAAATATCCCGCTATTCCATCAGGATTTCCATAAAGCGCAATCCAAATCAATAAGATGCAAACCGGAACAATTAAAAACAATAGCAAACGATACCAGCTTTCCAAGCCAATTATTGACCGGTATATCATAATTCCTACAAATGATAAAGTAATCAATATGCCAACAATACCTACAAAAGCTTTAATATAAACTGCAAATGCGGTGATAATAAAGGCAGGAATCAACCAGAGTACGTTCCTGCGCTCGAAAAAATTGAGGTAGCAGAGCACAATGATTTGCACTATTGTTAGAAGAATATCATTTATGGAAAGCAAAACAATTGAAGAAACCAGGGCAAAAGCCAACAATCCAGATGGTTTGTAGGTTGTAAGTTTTAGGAGGCTGTATGCCATAAATATCCTTAACGCAAGATGTATAAAAATAGCAACCCAGAAATTAGAACCGAAAGGCAAAGGATACATCAAAAATGCCAATGGCCCGTGTGGAAAAATAATGTTTTTGCCCAAAGCGATGTTTCCCTGCACCATGTAGTTGAAAACCCAGGCCAATGGCGGGTCGATGCCGTTCGAAAATACGGATGCCGGAAAAGGGAAAAATACCAGCGCCGGAAACAATGCAAGCAAGAACAAAGTGTAAGAATTTGTTTTTCCTGTAAACGGCTGGTAAAGTAGATCTATCAGAATCATGAAACGGGTTTAATGCAACGAAATTAAATAAATATTGATTAAAAGCATCTGCTTTTATTTTAGCAGCGGTAATTCGTTTATTGGGACTTCCGTAGTATAATCAATGTGATTTCAGGCCTGGTAAATATTCGTCCGGGATAACCTAATGTACCACATCCGCGGTTAACATATAAAAACTGTTTTTGGCCGTTTTCGTGAGCTTTTTCATACAAACCAGCCCATTCATCATAAAGTAGCGATGCTGGGCTCCATTTTATCGATCCACTCTCTATGGCTAATTGAAAAGCGTGAGTATGGCCCGATAATGTTAAACCAATTTGTGGGAATCTGCAGTTTATTTGACCGTCCCAATGCGTTGGGTCGTGCGACATAAGTATTTTAAATTGCTCAGGATCAGTCCCTATTAGTGCTCTTTTTAGATTGCCTTTTTTACCAAACCGCTTGGATTGGCTCCAGTTTTCGACCCCAACTATTGCAATTGAAGCGGAATCCTTTCTAATAATTACATTCTCATTCCTTAACAATCGCCAGTTAATCTGTTTGTAAAAGTCAAGTATTGCCTGATCATTTTGCTGTTTTTCCCGTTTCGAATCCCATTGGTTGTACTCTCCATAATCGTGGTTTCCCAAAATTGAAAAAATGCCATCATTTGATCTAAACCTTTTCATCACAGTTATAAAAGGAAACGCTTCGTAGCTTGTAAAGTTGACCATGTCGCCAGTGAATAATATCAAATCAGGATTTTGGCCATTAACCATTTTGACAATTTTCTCTAATGGAGCCTCATTGGGCAGCGAACCAAGGTGCATATCGCTTAATTGAACAATTCTGTATCCATCGAACTCTCTAGGCAGGTTTTGCACCGGAAGTTCAATGGTTGTAAGTTTGAAATCCGAGACCCAGAAAAAAAAACCAGAAAAAAATATCAGCATCACAAACGCTGAAATAATGCTGATCGAATGTAAGAAAAGGCAGGGACGTAAGCATTTTTTTAGGGTCAGTGATTTTTTTGCAAGAAGCCTTTTTAATGTATTAATTGGAATAAAAATCACATCCCCCAATATAAT
>CAIRHD010000474.1 GCA_903878265.1 uncultured Bacteroidales bacterium
AACAACGCTCATGGTTGTAGTAGTTGCGCACTGACCGGCAGTTGGGGTAAACGTATAAACGGTTGTGCCTGATGCAGCCGTGCTGAAAGCAGGATTCCAGGTTCCGGTTATACCGTTGGATGATGTAAGGGCCAATGAACCCGCATCGCCAACACAGAATGGGCCGATTTGGGCGAATGTAGGAGTAACGGGAGCATTAACAACAACACTCATGGTTGCGGTAGTTGCGCACTGCCCAGCAGTTGGTGTAAACGTATAAACGGTTGTGCCTGATGCAGCCGTGCTGAAAGCAGGGCTCCAGGTTCCGGTGATACCGTTAGTAGAAGTTAGAGCCAATGAACCAGCATCGCCAACGCAGAATGGGCCGTTTTGGGCGAATGTTGGTGTAACAGGAGTGTTCTCTGTAATCACTGCATTTCCAGTCATAGCGGTTGTGCCACCGGCGTTAGTCCCACTTACGGTGTATGTGCCAAAAAGTTGATTGCCGAAAGTAATAGCAGCACCAGTACCTGCAACGGTAGGAACCTGAGCTACACCACCTTTTAATAAGGTATAGGTAACGCCAGTTTCTGAATTAGCAAGTCCTACAGGTAAGCCAGCACCACCTTGGCAATATGAACCTGAACCGGTAACGGCATAAGCTGTTGGGCCAGTAGCTGGAGGATTGAGAACAGGATTATTCCTATTTGTAATAACATGGTTGGCATTAACAGTTACATTAGTATAAGCGGGTAAATATGCATATACTTTTGAAGGCCATGGTGATGTTGCAAACGACCAGTTAATATTAAATTGCGAGTTAGCAACAAAAGGAAGTGAACTGGTAAGTTTAATACGAGTGATACAATTACCTGGGGCAACTGTTGAAATGATAGTACCATTTCCGGCACCACATTGAGGAGCTGCCAGAGTCATTTTGATACCAGTTGCAACAACTGTAAGGTTAGCCTGTTTAGGCTGCAGGCATAAAGCTAGGTTTGAAAAACCATCAATTATAGTAGCTGACATAGTAGCACCTGCTGGTAATACTCCCAAGTTATAGGTAAAACCAGCTTGAATGCCAGCTAATTCAAATGTTGCTACTGCTCCAGGATTTGTATGGACAATGTACAGATCAAAGATATATTCTGTGCTAGAAATCTGAGCATCGTTCCTAATCTCACAGATGTAAGTTGGATTTACTGCTTTTACCATTGAAGGCAGAAGCCAAAACAACCCGAAAGCAACAAAAAGATTTAGAAATAGATTTTTTTTCATCGTTATTAAGTTTAGTTATTAATTGGGTTATTAGTTAGTAAAGTCTTTCGGTACTAATTGCTATAATGATATTTGGCTCATTTTTACAAGGTAATCTCTCTCAGCATAACCGCAACTATCTAAATCGTTTGCGATGTATCCAGTTGAACCATGTATAACGGTTGGATCCCTTATTGCCAAATCATCACAGTCTGCTATCCTATTTTATGTAAGATCGCCGACAAAGATAGTGTATTTCCCTGAATAATAGTTCAAGTTATCGTCATAAACTGAATTTGCTACAGATGTGAAATAATGTCTATAGTACAAACCAGATTTAATTCTTTTATCTTTTTAATAATTATGGATATTTGTAATCTTTTTTTTCTTTTGGATCGTTGTGAGTATTTACAATAAAATAGTGAATCACTCTACCTTATTTATCAAACAAAAAACCCGCTATCCTCGTCAGGAAGCGGGTTTTTAAAATCAGGGTCAACAAGATTAAGCTAACACCGAATTTTGTTTGTGGATGGCATACCAACGGCTGATGCCATAAACCATGGCAAGGGCTATCAGGAAATAAATGCCATCACCGATAGGGGCTCCAGCACCAATAGGGGGGTCTCCGCCACCACCTGGATCACCACCACCACCTGGATCGGGTTGAGCCATTACGCTGGTCGAAAAGCTGAGCAACGCCAGTATAGCAATTGCAACAACATTTTGAATTCTTCTTTTCATGTGTAATTGGTTTAATTAGGGTTATAAATACTCCCCGGCACTTGCATACCGGGGAGTTGATTGATTTATTTGATAAACACTTTCTGGTTTACAGTTGCTTTTGCAGTAACCACTTTAACCATATAAGCACCAACAGCTACTTGCAATGGGATAGTTGTTTTAGCCTGGCTGCTAAGGCTGCTATGAGCCAATTCGCGGCCTGCCATATCATATACCCAAACTTCGCCTGCAAGGCTTGTGGAGTTGTTGATAACAACATCGCTAACAAAACTGTAAACAGAGATTCCACTGTTTGTAGGATCGTTGATGCCTGTTGTGGATTTGAAGTGCAGTTTGAAACGGTTTGCATCATCGGCAGCATCGTAATTGAAACTGTAAACAGCATTTTTGCGCAAATCCTGTTTTGTGTTCAATTTCAAGTCTTCGAGGATGATTGGTGTGGAATAATCGAAGGTTTCGATTCCAGTAGCGTTAAGGCTGTATTGACCGGTGGTATTGCATTTGA
Source organism: uncultured Bacteroidales bacterium (assembly GCA_903878265.1). GTDB lineage: Bacteria > Bacteroidota > Bacteroidia > Bacteroidales > UBA4417 > UBA4417. Next base: position 2,486 of record CAIRHD010000474.1, read on the forward strand.
AACCTACGTTTACAACTTCATTGCCTTCTAATGGAAGTTCGTTGATTGCAAGCGATTCGTTGCTTGTAGTGCTGTAAAGTTGTGGCATTTCTTCCGATCCCCACATTTTCATAGCATCAAACTGGCTATCGTAAGCAGCGGTTGCATTATCGTTGAAATGAACATACATTTGGTCATCTGATCCGTTTCCGTTTGCCTCAAGTGCAAGTGCATTGGCTACACTTTCTTTGTAGAAAGGTGCTGTGCTGTGTACACGTGCAATTAAAGGAACGGTAACAGAAGCTCCTGCTGCTGTTGTGGTAACAAAGAAACCGTTTTCTGCCGGGATTATACCATTGAATGTTGGTTGCCCAACTGTCCCATTGTAATACTGATAACCCGTACCATTGTAAACAGCTACTGCGCCACCGACACTGCCGGTTCTGATCACATCGTTCCAATTTATTGC
>CAIRHD010000475.1 GCA_903878265.1 uncultured Bacteroidales bacterium
TACTATTTTCTTGAATGCCGCTTGTTCGTTTTCAAACTCAGCGAGAAAAAGGTTGTACGCTGGCCCGATGTTAAGTTTATCAAGCTCATTTGCCTGTACCAATGCTACCAAATCGGTTCCGAATTGAACATGCTCTTCGTTGTGAAGGTCGTTTAAATGTAAGGTTTCGATTTCCATGGTGTTTTGTTTTTTTTAAGTTTGATTATGATAAGAGTAGTTGTTAATTGTGTGCTTGTAATAATGGGTGTAAAAGCCCCCAAATTGGGAAAATCGGCCGTAGCGCTACGCGGAGGTTTCCCGTGTGGGGAAAGGCTGCCGCTGCAGTACGCGGAGCTTCCCCAACCTGGGGAAAGCTTGCCGCAGCAGTACGCGGGGGTTTCCGGTGTGCGGAAAGCTTGCCGTAGCAGTGCAGGGAGGTTTCCCGACCTGCTGCAAGGCTGCTGCAGCAGTGCGGCAACATCTCAACAGTATGCGGAAATTTGCCGCAGCATAACTTGCGGTTATTCAGCTTATTGCTAAGCTTGACCAACTTTATCAATGAACGATTGTAAGCTACAAATATATTTATTTTTCCTCTTTTGCTGATACTTTTGGTGGGTGTAGGTAAAAAAAACGTGAAAAATGACAATGTTTGTGCTAAATTCCCAGTAAGTATCGGTGGCGGTTTCGGCAAGTGGCGGGGCGACTTTTAGTAGCCTCTTATACCTCTGACAGGGTTCAAAACCCTGTCAGGGGTAAAGGTAATTTGGGGGACCAGGTGTAATTAAAAATTCTGCCCAGCTTTGCTTATCCCTTTATTGACGGGGTGACTGAAAAAGTCGCCCCGACAATAACCTGTAGTGGCCTCGTGCCTTTTAGTCGGAGTGCGGCTTGGAGTCGCTCCCCTACTTGCCAGAATCCAGAGGATTCAAATATGTATAGCAAAAGGAAATCATCAGATGATGCGACCCCGTTGGGGTCGAACCATATAAGGTTGTTTCTTTTTTATAAATATGTAATGCCGCTGGCATTAAAAAACTTTGTTTTTGTTGAATTTCCTGGAAAAGCGAAAGCGGCTAAAATATTGCCGGGGTAACTGAAAAAGTCGCCCCGACAATAACCGCCACTACAAACAAAGCAAATTAGTCTTTGATGCAACGGGCAGTAAAGCCGTTCGCCTTGACGTGGTAGTACATGTAACTGCCGCCATTGGCGAAGAGCAGGTTCCATCCGTAGTTTGCGTTGAGTTGCGTACTACCCCAGTAGTAGCCGTCGGAGCCACGGGCGCTGAGCGAACCACTGCTGCTGCTCAGGAAGCCTGCAGCATGGAGTTTCAGGCCAGAGTTATATGGGTCGGTCCAGGTAGTCCAGCCGCCGCTTACATCAACATTGGTCCATTCGGTATTGGTTGGAAGTCGCCATCCGCTTCCAAGTTCAAGAGTGCATGGATCGTTGGCGAGTAGCCAATCTGAGTTTTCATCTATACTGGATATCCATGTTGAGTTTGGAGTTCTTGTTGTACCATCGTGTTTATACCCTTGCTTTTTATTAAACTGCCAATACCAACCTGCAGAGGCTTCTGTGGCATCATCAACAGATGTAGCCTGATGGTCTGCACCGAGGTTTTGGGTTATCCAGCATTTGGTTGGTTCGCCTGGTATATTGGTAACCGTACCGTATGTTGTAGTTTTATTAACCGGCGCAACATCACCGGCAACATGGTTAATTGTTATGGATGAACCGCAGGTAAATGGAGGCGCGGAGGTAACAATACTTACATCATTCCCATAAGCCGTGCCGGAACTGTTGGTGGCATAAGCCCGTACATGGTAGGTTGTGGATGCGGTTAAGCCTGTAATGCTGCTGCTAAAAGTACCTGTACCGCTTCCATCTGTAGTTTTTGTATCGGTTATGGTAGGATTGGGGGTAGTGCTCCAACATACGCCACGGGCAGAAACTGACGTTCCTCCATCACTTTCAACATTACCACCTGATGAGGCAGTGGTTGTAGTTATCCCGGTTACAGATGCGGTTGTAACTGTGGGTGTTGTCATAGAAGTGCCTGTACCTGTGAGGCAACGGACAGTAAAACCATAAGTCTTAATGTAGTCGCTAACAACGCTGGAGGCACTGCCAAAGCTCATGTAAAAACCCCAATCTGCATCAATCTGCTTACTTGTCCAATAAAAACCATAGGTGCCTCGGTCGTTGAGGAAACCATTGCCGGCAACCTCCAAGTCTCCGGCCGCATGTAGCTTCAAGCCTGAGTTGTAAGGTCCGTTCCAAATAGTCCAGCCGCCGGTGGCATCCACGTTAGTCCATTCGGTACTAGTAGGTAGTCGCCAACCGCTTCCAAGTTCAAGGGTGCAGGGGTCGTTGGCAGGTAGCCAGTCAGAGTTTTCATTTATGCTGCTTATCCAAGTTGAGTTTGGAGTTCTTGTTGAACCATCGTGTTTATAACCTTGCGGTTTGTTAAATTGCCAGTACCAACCTGCGGCTTCTTCCGAGGCATCGCTAACAGATGTTGCCTGGTTGGTAGCACCGAGATTTTTGGTAATCCAGCATTTATCGGTTTCACCCGGTATGTTGGTTACGATTGCATACGAAACACTTTTATCAACTGGGGCAACACCACCAGATGCAGAATGATTAACGGTAATTGCAGAGGTGCCACATAGCCAAACTGGTGTGATAAAACTTAGTTCATCGCCATACGCTGTCCCTTTGGTATTGGTGGCATAAGCCCTTACATGGTAAGTTGTGGCCATTAATAATCCGGTAATATTGCTTGTAAAAGCCCCGGAGCCTATGCCATCTGTTGTTTTGCTTCCCTCAATTGTGGGACTTGCTGTTGTACCCCAGCAAACACCTCTTGCAGTAACTGGGGCTCCCCCATCGCTTACATTACCACCGCTAATGGCTGTTGTTGCTCCTATACCCGATATGGCTGTTGTTATAATGGATGCAAACTGTACACTTGAACCCCAGGTAGGGATTCCACTGGTGATTTTTAGTACCTGGCCTTCTGTGCCAATCGGCAACTTCAACCATTGTGTGCCGTTCCAATACAGCATATCGCCGGGGTTTGTGCCTGTGGGTTTGTTCAATATTTGTGCATCCCCGCTTGTGGCGTTCCAATCGGCATTTACATTTACTTCGGCACCGGCAGCAATACCGGCCAATTTGGCGGCATCTTCGGTTGGGTAACTATTTTTGGCTGTGTTGGCCAACACGGCAGGGGTGTTTGTAACGCTTGCGGCAAAGTCGCTAACCTGCGAGGAAGCAATTACAATACCGCTGCTTTTATCCCATGCCCCAAAAATTGGGTCGGTTTCGGTAAAGCTGGTAAGATAATTGGGTGTCCAGTTTTCCCATTTGCTTGTGCCAGAATTGTATTTCAGCAATTGGTTGTTGGCAACCGCTGTAAATGCAAATGGGTTGGCAGTAATTTCACCCCAAGCAGGTACATAGCCAATCGGGCGGTACAATCCGGCATGGTTGCCCCAGGCAAAAGCGGTGTTCCAATTGTTAATGTTGGTGTTGGTAATACCATTGGCAGCATGGCCGGTATTCATGGCATCGGTAATGCCGTAACCAAGCAAGGTAGTGGGTTTGTTGGTCAAATTATTAAAGTGCATAGCTGCCGCACCGCTTGTTTGCAGGTTGGTTTTGGTGTAGTAGTTTGGACTTGCGGCTGTCCAACTCGGGTCGGTTTCAGTAAAGCTGGTTAGGTAGTTGGGTGTCCAGTTTTCCCATTTGCCGGAAGTGGAATTGTATTTCAACAATTGGTTGTTGGCAACTGCGCTAAATGCAAATGGGTTGGCGGTAATTTCTCCCCAAGTAGGTACATAGCCAATGGGGCGGTACAATCCGGCATGGTTGCCCCAGGCAAAAGCGGTGTTCCAATTGGTAATGTTGGTGCTGGTAATGGCGTTAGCAGCGTGGCTAGTGTTCATGGCATCAGTAATGCCGTAACCTGCCAATGTTGTTGGTTTTCCGGTAAGGCTTAGCCATGTTCCGTTAAAAAGTGTTGGCAAATTGGCAAGGTCGTTGTAACTCCCGCTGGTGGCAACGGTAGCAAAAACAGGTTTTTCGGTTACCTCGCCCCAAGCGGGTACATAACTAATTGGGCGGTACAATCCGGCATGATTGCCCCAGGCAAAAGCGGTATTCCAATTGGTAATGTTGCCGTGGGTTATGGAGTTTGCAGCATGGCTTGTGTTCATGGCATCGGTAATTCCATAACCTATTAATGTTGTTGGTTTTCCTGTAAGGCTTAACCATGTTCCGTTAAAAAGCAACGGCAAATTGGCAAGGTCGTTGTAACTGCCACTGGTGGCAACCATAGCAAAAACAGGTTTGCCAGTTACCTCATCCCAAGCAGGTACGTAGGTTAAGGGGCGGTATAATCCGGCATGGTTGCCCCAGCCGTAAGCACTGTTCCAATTGATAATATTGCCGTTGGTTATGGTGTTTGCTGCATGGCTTGTGTTCATGGCATCGGTAATTCCATACCCTGCCAATGTTGTTGGTTTTCCGGTAAGGCTGCCGAAAGCACCATCGAAAAGCACGGGTTGGTTGGTAAGGTCGTTATAATTGCCACTAAAACCATTGTCGGCGGTTTTGGCGTGTAAAGAATAAGGAACAGCCGCAAATTGCGTGGTTCCTGCCAATTCGTAATTTGTGCCGCCGGTCGGGTCAATCTCCACTTTCAGAAAAAAGGAAGTGCTGCTCCAGGCAATGTCGTTAAACACTCCTGACACAACCGTTCCCTGCCCGATTTGCAAAGTAAACAATCCGTAGGCATCGGTAGTGGGTGCGTGGGTTTCGACATACACGGCAGTGCCAACCGCGCTTCCGCTCAGCACACTGAGCCGCAAAGCAATGGGTTGGTTGATAAGGATATTGCCGGCATTGTCGCGGGCTACTCCTTGGTAGTTGATAAACTGAGCTTGGGAGGAGAGGGTAATGCCCAAGAGGAGGATAATAAGAAAGGTGTAGATGTTTTTCATTGTTGTTTGTTTATTAGTTGATAGGTTTATTAGTTGATGGGTTGAAGGGTGCCCTTTAGTCGGAGTGCGACTTTGAGTCGCGCCCTGCCTAAAGGGCAGGGGTGAGTTGTATTCAGGGTTTCGCTTAAAGCGAAGCCCTGAATACAACTCAAGGTTTTTTCACCGCAATAAAATTGGCTGCATTGTTATCGGTCATTATCAAATCCATGGCATCCACTATGCCATCGCCATTTACATCATCGGTAATATATCCGGTGGAAAATACAGAGGCTGCGGAAGATAGGCTGTTGATGTCGGCGGCATTTATAAGCCCATCGCCATTTACATCACCGGCATAAATGCTATAGCTTTCGTTTACACCTTTTAAGTTGTTGCCAAAGGCTTTAGAAGGAACATCAAAAGAGTATTCAATTGTACCATTGGCAAAAGAAACAGGTGCAGCCGTGGTGGTTTCCAAGGAATTGCGATGCTTCACGGTAACGTAATACGAGCCATAATTGCGCCCTGGTATCGTTACATTTGCTTGTCCGGTAGTGGAAAGTGCAATATCGGAAACCGAATAAACAATAGTGGAATACGCACCTGCATTGTGTAGTTCAACGGTAATTTTATCGGCAACATCGCCCATAAACTCATCGCCACTTGCATTTTGGGCTTTAGCCATGCTGCCACCCCTGAACAAGCCTTCGAGATAAAGCGTAAGCATAAGGTTTTTAACTGCTTCGGGCCAGGTTTGCAATACACCTTGTGTTACAGTCGCCGAACTACCGGCTACAGTACCAATAATGGGTTCGCCCACCGACCAGGCAAGGTAGCCACCATTGGACAGGGTAGCCGAACCTCCGGTTGAATTGTTTGTTGCAGGGCTTACTTGTGCCCTCATTGCCACACATAATAATAAGAAAGGGATGATGAAGCAGATTTTTTTCATAAAATATGTTGTTGGTTTCTCCTACTCGTAAGGCTTTTCGGAATGCGCCCCGTTTTGTATTAGTAGTTTCTGGCTCTGCTTTTCAATAGTTTTATTGTTGATAGTTGAAGTGAAATTCCATTTGGCACAAAAAAAACAGCGTGGCCTAATTAGTTACGCTTATGTTATAAACCCTACATTTTGATGGTTTTTAGCGGTATAAATGGTTTTGTTTTCGTTTAGATCTGTTTTGCAAAAGGGCAATCCAATTCTAACCCTTCAAAGATAGAAATTAAAATTGCTTCGGTTAATCGCCTAATTGTAATTTATTGTGATTCTAAATAGTAGGATGTAGACAGTGGTTTTAGATTTGTTGTTATTGGGTTTAGATGGTTAGCAGAATTGATGTGTAAATGGTTTGGCCTACCCTAAATTTAATAACTCAATTCATATTGTTGGAAAGTCGGAATTTACTCTGTGAACTATTCTATACTGCTGTTAATGCGCAATTCCCTTCGCGTGATGCTGCGAATACGGAATTGGGAATAATAGAAATAAAAAATCCCTGCTACGGTGTGGCAGGGATTTTTTGTTGTGGTTTGATAAGGCCTACAATAAGAGTTGGGTTTAGGGCAAAATATGTACAAAGGTAAAGTGCATGGAAAGGGTTTTATAACTCATTATCCAGTTTTGGGCAAAAAGTAATCAATTGTCTTCTTGTAATTATCTTGTGCCGAAAGGCAAGTATTAATCAAATAACCTTTTACCTTCAAATATTCGGCTAAACCCCTGTAATAGAAAAATTTATTGCCATCCTCAATGATAAATGGGATAATATCATGTGCCAAACATTCCTTAAAAAGTATCAACCGGCCAATACGGCCATTCCCGTCTTGAAAAGGATGTATTTGTTCAAACAGAAAATGAAAATCTATTATATCGTTTATTGTTATCCCTGCCTTATTCCGATAGGATTCTATTAAATCCAACATATCTGATGGTGTGTTGGAAGGTGAAGATATTTCTGTACCTCCAACAATATTTGGCATAAGCTTATAATCCCCAACCCTAAACCACGATTTACGAGAGTCGGATGTATTGTTTTTTAACAAAAAATGAAATCGCTTGATATGTTCTTCCGACAAGGGTTCATCAGCAATATCCAACATGTAACCGAAGCAGGAAAAATGATTTACTGTTTCAACTATATCATCTACATTCGCCGTAGTTTCACCATTACCGACGAACACCGTATTTGTTTCATAAATGTACCGTGTTTGTTCCTCCGATAACTTGCTTCCTTCGATACGGTTTGTATTGTAAGCAAGTTTTATTTGGGTTTGATGATAAATTCCGCCTTTTAAGCCACTTGATTTTTCTTCGCGCAAAATCTTTAAAAGTCCCATATCCCTGTATTTTTGCATTTTACCAAAGTTGGTTTTTTTGATCCAATGGCCAGAATCTGAAAAATTATCCTTTACATCCCAATAAAATAAACCCTTGCTTTTATTTCGGTTGTAACTGCCGTTTTAGCCTTATGTTGCTTACAGGCCGTTTTATTTGGCATAATTTAGTTTCCGCAGTTGATAAGAAGTATAATAGATAGCCTCATACTTCCTGAAATTTTTACTTTCAGTGAAATCTGAAGCCTGAAAGCACATTAAATTATTCAATCTGATTATTGGGGGAATTCAAGCACTAACAATTGAAAAGCACTTTGGACTTTCGATTTCGGTTACCAAGCCCCAAAAAGCAATTTTTATCCCTTCGTGGAATAACGGATCTTTTATTCCAGACTGGCAAATACAGTTCCACAAAAAAATGGGAAGTATGCTTGCAATAACTTTGCAGTATTTATGCAACCAAAGGTTTAATGTTTTTAAACCGCAAGCTCATTACGCCAAGAAAAGCCTCTTTAAATATTTTTGAACTCATTTTTGAGGTGCCTTCGGTACGGTCGGTAAAGATGATGGGTACTTCGGTAATTTTAAAGCCTAACCGCCAGGCTGTATATTTCATCTCAATCTGGAAGGCGTAACCCATAA
>CAIRHD010000476.1 GCA_903878265.1 uncultured Bacteroidales bacterium
GGAAACCTCTGTAATTCACTGTTAGCAAAGAGGAAAAACACGTTTAAGACCAAAGAGAGGGAAAATAAATTTTCAAATTCAGAGATTTAATTCACCCCACCCTTCGGGCTATCTTCATAAAGCAAATAGTATTTCTTTAAAGGTATTCCCTTATTTAATCAACCCTCTTGTTTTCTCATCCTATCGAGGAGGAACAACATTGAACCTTGAACAACATTGAACCTTGAACCACTTTGAACCTTGAACCACTTTGAACCTCCCACATCCGACATCAAACCTCCGACTTCCAACATTTCACCCTCCCCAAGCCACCCGATAAGCATTTATTCAACGGCTATCCATTGCTTATTTTTTATGGGTATAGCCGCCTCATTTATGCTTCCCTGCCTCCCTCTAAATTTCACTATTACCATCCTAACAAGGCTTCTGTTGCTTTCTATTTCTATTGTACAATTCTGATATATAGCAGTTTACTATTATCAAATTTCCATATTGAGATGGAAAAAAGGAAATAGAACACGGCAAGAATAAAATTAAAGCGAAGCTACAATAATAGATTTTACATAAACAAGTATAACTTTTATGAAATCATAAATGGCCTAACAAATCTATCCATGTTTTCATAATCTTACATGCCATACCATTGCATATCACACCTATCCTTATTTTCATAATCTTACATGCAATATCATGTTTTGTTTTCATAAAAGTTACCGGAGGCGGCTTCGTTTTTTTTAATCATAACACTATTCGTATTGATATTCAATATTATACATGATATAAAAAAAGCCGTCTGCCGTACTTGCATATGTAAAATCTTTATTGTAACGCTTGCTTTCCTTTTTTTCTTTTGCCGTTTTCTATTTTTCCTTTTTTTGCATTTGGGGGTAGGGGCAGTAAAGGGGAGCTGGTTCAAATATACATAAACTCATTTAAAACCAACACATTATGAAAAACACACCAAGAACAACATTGCCCCTCATCGCCCTTGTGGTGATAAAAGATTTCCAACCAAAGCCGAAAAAACCACTTTGCCCCGTGTGTATCAATTGGCTACCGTCAACAGCCTACCTTACAGGCATTTGCCCCACTTGCGGCGCAGATTTTATCGACCTCCCATTTTAATCAGTAACCAGGTGCCAGCCTGGTACTATCTGGGCTGGCACCTCTAAAAACCTAACAAAATGAACACATATTACAAGTTTTCAAACCCGATTCTACCATCAGTTTACAGGTTGCTCAAACGTAAAGTAGGTGCAAAAATGGAGGAAATCCCATTCGATGATATTGCACAGGAAATCGAAATCGTGTATTTCCAAAATCCAACCGCAGACCTTTATACACTGGTCACACTTTGCCGCCGATCCATGCGGTCATTAATGTACCAATACGGATACTCCCCCGATTATGGCAAAGACAAAATCAATTATTCTTGCGACAGCATGTCAAAAACAGAATTAGACTGCTGGGCAATTCTGGATGAAAAATACAAAACAATGTGCTGTGCCGAAATTCTACAATCTTATGGCATCATTTCTAAAGCCAACTTTTGTAAAACGCTTTCTAATATGTTA
>CAIRHD010000477.1 GCA_903878265.1 uncultured Bacteroidales bacterium
AACCCATTAAATCCAGCACATCCTTAGAAGGATTATGGCCACATGCATCCCTTTTAGCTTTGGCTCTCCTTCGGCTGGCAATCTCCTGGTTCACAGGGACTGCGACAATCCTTACTTTGGTGCGCAGTTCGTTGTTTAAACTTGCTGCATTGGCTCATCAAATCTGCCTGGCTCATTTACTGAGGGAACTCAATCACATTAACGAATGCTACAAACTAAGATGGGCAACAGACTTAAAAGAACTCTTTGTGGAAACAATTGCCTTTAAAAAAACACTTCTGCCAGAGGGTTTTCGCAAAACACCCATTCAAATAACCGAATTTGAAAAACGGCTGACCATGCTAATCCGAGAACCCATAAATGAAAAGCATCTGATTGCTTTAGCCTTTCAAAACCCTTTGGTTAAATACCGGCAACACATCTTTACTTTTCTGTACTATGAAGAAGTGCCTCCCGAAAACAATGGTTCGGAAAGGGCAATCCGCAATGTAAAGGTTAAACAAAAAATATCCGGTCAGTTTAAGTCGTTCTCAGGTGCCGAAACATTCGCAATCCTGCGCTCGGTAATTGATACTGCCCTTAATAATAAACTGAACACTTTGAATGCCCTTTCCCAAATCAATTCAATAACTTTGTAGGGGTGAATTGTTACAAACATTTAGTGTGAATATCCCTTCTGTAAACATGCTAAAAGAAACAGATTATATTGGCCATGTATCTGGCAAGACCGTAGATAAAGCGAAATTATTTGAAAATTTCTATGGCAGTTTAAAAAATGCACCGATGATCGAAGACTGTGCAATCAACATGGAGTGTGAATTGATACAGGTCCTGGATTCGAAATCGCATGAAATATCCATCGGAAGTTTTGTTGAAACCTATTGCGATGATACTTATTTGACAAACGGGAAAGTTGATTTGGTTAAAGTTCAGCCATTCTTTTTTTGATGTATGAACCTGCTTACTGGAGTTTTGGTGAACAAATCGGCAAGGCATGGAGCATTGGGAAAGATTTTTGAGGTTAACCCCCGCTGCTGCTCAAATCCCATCGCATTGTGAATTTTTATCAATATAAATTTTTAATACTATTTTTGGGGATACAAAAGTTGCATTTATTACTTGAATTCAGCTTACAAAAACTATTTATTGCTTTTTACTATGGAAAAGAAAACGCACAAGAAGCCTTTAAAGAAACCTGTTGAAGCATTACGCTCTGACTTTCCTGTCAAAAACAATTATTTATGGTTGATCTGGATTTTATCACTGACCTTCATCGTTTTCATACCGACCGTAAAGAATCTATTTATCAACTTTGATGATGGTGAATATGTGAATGAAAATAAATTCATTCAGAGTTTTTCCGGAAATAATATGAAAACCATCCTGCTTGAAGATGCAAACAACCTAGGGAATTATCATCCGCTCACCTTGTTATCTTTCATGGTCAATTATGCATTTTCCGGACTTAATCCGACCGCATTTCACCTTACCAATATTCTTATTCATCTATTAAATACATTTCTGGTTTTTCAACTGGCCATGCTACTATTTGCCCGACTCAAGTTCGACTCCAACCCCGAACTTAAGTCCGGGGCTGTTCTAAGCTCCCTCACCGCCATTTTGTTTGGTATCCATCCATTGCATGTTGAATCTGTTGCATGGGTAGCCGGGAGAAAGGACTTGCTCTATACCTGTTTTTACCTTCTTTCATTGATTTCTTATATCAGGTACATGAATACAAAATCAATGAAAAATTATTTTTTATCGCTGGTTTTCTTTATTTTGTCGTTGCTGTCAAAAGGAATGGCCGTTACACTTCCATTATCTTTGGTAGCACTTGATTATTTCTACCGGAGAAATCTGTTGAATAAAACTGTGTTTATTGAAAAAATTCCTTTTTTCGTGTTTTCTCTAGTTTTTGGAATGATTGCCATAGCAGTTCAACAAGCACAGGGGGCAACCGATATAGTGAAATCCGATTTTTGGGGAAGGATTGTTTTCGCCTCATTTGGACTTACACAATACCTGATAAAACTGGTTCTTCCATATAAATTATGCGGCTATTATCCCTATCCGGATCTGGCAACAGGCAACGTGCCGGGAATGTACTATTTTTCAATAATTCCTGCTTTAGCCTTTGTCCTTCTGCTTTTTTATTTTTGGGTGGTTCGGCCAAACCATAAAATTGTATTTGGAATGTTATTTTTCATCCTGAATGTTTTATTGGTTCTTCAGATATTCCCCGTTGGAAGTGCAGTAATGGCTGACCGGTATACCTATTTATCTTCCTTTGGCCTTTTTTTTCTGATGGCACTGGGCTTTGGTTTTCTCCTACAGCAATTCAAATCGGCTAAATTGTTGTTTTTTGCCGGTCTGATAATGTATGTTGTGGCGCTTTCCGCAATTTCCTTTCAGAGGTGCATGGTTTGGCGCAATAGCCATAGCTTTTGGACAGATGTAATGGTTAAGTATCCGCATTTTTATCCTGCTATAAATAACTTGGGTTTA
>CAIRHD010000478.1 GCA_903878265.1 uncultured Bacteroidales bacterium
ACCGTTTCAATCCACGCGCTCACACGGAGCGCGACTAATATATCCCTTGCTTTCATATTGTTTTGTATGTTTCAATCCACGCGCTCACACGGAGCGCGACTTGGGTGTTTTTGTTCCGCTGGTTCGTACAAATTTGTTTCAATCCACGCGCTCACACGGAGCGCGACTCCATTCTGAAGTTAAAACTTCGATCAGAACACGTTTCAATCCACGCGCTCACACGGAGCGCGACCTAAAGAGGTTATTTTGCAATACGTTGGTACACGTTTCAATCCAGGCGCTCACACGGAGCGCGACTGTAATGTTGCTAAAGTAATAATAATGTGTTTGTTAAATACCACTTTCCGCGTATGTAAAACAAAATCATCAGATTTAGTCGTTTAATATTAATTTTTGCTTTTAATAATCTAATAATGAACCTGTGCGAACCACCTTAACTTTCAATGATAGCTTAGGGTTCGCGATTAAATTATCATAACATCTTCTGGATTATAGGCTGTTTTCACTCCACTATGCTCTATCCTACTTTGCCAGTTATTCCCAAGTTTATAATATCTCAAGCTATCCTTTTTTATATCAATTATCGTTTCAAGTCTATGCTTTAATTCTGCAAATTGCGAAGGATCGACCAAGCACTCAAAAACGGAATTTTGCACCCGCTGCCCATAATTCACACATTGCTTTGCTACCTGACGCAATCTTTTTCGTCCAGCAGGTGTAATCGTTTCAACATCGTAAGTCACCAGTATCATCATAAATTCTCATTTGTTTACGAATACCGGATAGTTATCAATATCACCTCTAATAAAACGTGCCAGTAATAAAGCCTGACAATATGGCAAAAGCCCTATTGGTACCAATACTTGTAAAAAAGGATGCATAACTTCTTCCTGTTTACGCTTTTGCCATGCAGTAAGTATATCTTTTCTTGTTACATCATTCATTAATACTCCGCCTGCTTCTCGCGATTTAAACCCATTTCTATCTATCTGTTTTCTGTTAATCAATGTAAGAACCAACCTATCAGCCAGATATGGTCTCAGCTCTTCAATCATATCAAGTGCTAGGCTTTGCCTGCCAGGGCGGTCAGTATGTAAAAAACCAACACAGGGATCAATACCAACGCTTTCCAAAGCTGACCTTACTTCATGCACTAACAGTGTATAAACAAACGACAAAAGTGCATTGACATTATCCATTGGCGGTCGTCGGTTTCGCCCTTTAAAAAAGAAGTCCTCCTTTTGTGCAAGAATCAAATGGTCGAATACCCCAAAGTAAGTGTTGGCTGCTTCTCCTTCAACCCCTCTAAGTATGGAATTATCAGTACACTTTAGTGCCTGTTTTTGTTTTATCCCCAATGTGTGTATTGCCCTCTCAATTTCAACCTTGTTCGCTTCATCAGGATGATCCCTCTGCGCTCTTTGCAAAACGGTCTTGCAATTCAAAATTTTTCCTGAAATAAAAATATTGCTTATCGAACTTGAAAAACTCTTATCATCCGCTAACCTGTATTGCTTCCTTCTTAACAAAACATTCCCCGAAACCGGCCCAGTAACCCTTCCTAAAAAGTATCCGTTTTCCGATAAAAAACTCAATCCAATGTTACGCTCAGCACACATAGCCATTAATGAAGGACTAGCACCCATAAATCCAAAACAGACTATTCCTTCCACATTATGCACAGGTATCCGGAAACGCTCGTGGTTTTCAACCTTTATTACAATATTTTCTCCATCCTTGCTTAAATAAGCTCCTGGTGTAGTAACGTACAAAGTATTAAGTAGTTTTCGCATAGCCTTATTCTTGCTCTAGTTCATTTTTCAAATACTCCGAAACCTTTTTTTTGCCAGCTAAACTAATTGGCAGACAAATATCAATTAAAGAACACGATTTGCAATGTGGCTTATATACTGGTAAAGGCGTTATACCTTCATCTAACAATTTGTGCATACGCAATGCCAGCTCAAAAACATGCTCTCGTAAAGCATCGGTTAATTCTACAATTACACGGCGGTGTGTTTCAGCATAATACAATGAGCCTTTTTCGATTTTAGCACCGAACATCTCCTCAAGACAGATTGCCTGGGCGCACACCTGTACTTCATCCCGTTCATCAGGCTTTTGTTTCCCTCTTTTATATTCAACCGGGTGCAACAACCATTTACCTTCATATCCATCAATCCGAACACCCTCTTCCGCAGAAATCAATTCAACCACATCCGCTCGTCCGGTAACACCAAGCTGCCTGCTTATCAATGGAAAAGCACGGTAAGTTATCACCCTACCGCGCTTATCGCTTTCAAAGGGATCATCCACTCGTTCATGCAAATGGTGTCCTTCAGTTGTTTTTACATTTTCAACCCATTGTTGCTCAACATGTATAAGTGCCCACTGGCGTTCGCAAAATGCAATATGCTGTATGCCAGAGAGCATTAACAAATCGTCGTCGGAGTACATAATTTCTATTTGCGTTTTTTGTACTTTTGCTTCAAATCCAGTCGCCATGAAAGAGTTAGTTTTTTTAGTTGAAGAATCGCAGGACGGTGGTTATTTTGCACGTGCTGTAAATCAATCGATTTTTACACAGGCTGACACTATTGAAGAGTTGAAACCTATGATCACTGATGCAGTCCGTTGTCATTTTGATGATGCCGAAATGCCGGAACTAATTCATATGCATGTAACCCGTGAGGAAACATTTGCCTTATGAAACTCCCACGCAATATTGATGCTCAGCAGTTTATAAAAGCCCTTCAAAAATACGGTTACCAGCCCAGCCGGCAAACCGGAAGTCATATTCGACTTACCACCCAACAAAACGGCCAACACCATATTACCGTCCCCAACCACGACCCCTTGCGTATTGGAACCCTGAATGCCATACTCACCGACGTGGCACAGCATTTAGGGATTTCCAAACAGGAGGTTATAGATGGGTTGTTTTAAAATTTATCAGAGCAATTCTATTAGTTCAACACCTTGGGGAATAGAAGATTTATCTATTGATACTGAATAGTCATTAAAAGACCGGGCAGGTTTAGAAGAATCTTTCTTTTCGATTTTGATGGCATCGAATAGCTGGTGAGCAGGGGCACTTCCCAACGCTGTAGAGTGTTTGAACACTATCAGTTTACGTGTACTCATCATTCCTCGTGCGGCAGAATGGTCGTGGTCGAACATGTTTTTAAGGGCTTCCCAAAATAATTTAAGATCAGCTTCATTAAAACCTGTTTGAGCAGCTAAATGAGCTGAAATAAAACCTTTTGAAAAATACAATCCATAAGGAATTGTAAATTTGCGTCCCATAGTACGATTGTCACCACCTTGTTTTTCTGCTTCAGCTTCTGTGGCAACGGCCATACGTGTAATGCTGTGTTCAAGAGCAACAACCGGATCAACAGAACGACCAAAAGTAAATTGGATTGGACCACGTACCTGACCGGCATTTTTCCCTGTACTCATTACTGCTCCGAATGTTCGAACATCATAATAGTTGTTGCACATCCATTTTCTTGCAGCTTCAGTTTTATCTCCATTTTTCTCCTTTGATTTTACTTCTTCTTGCTCATGTGATTCATCAATCAGTTGATTAAGAATTGCTTTTTCTTTAATGAAAATATCAAAGTGCTTTTCTTCCCCTTTGACCATCTGTACAAAGTTCCTTACTTTCCGTTTGATACAAACATCGGTGACTAATCCCATTCCTGTTTCAGCATCAACACGTGGCAGGTTTCCTGCATCGGGATCACCATTAGGGTTTCCGTCTGTAACATCGAACAACAAAGCAAAATCGTAACGGTTTTTAATTAATTCGCTCATAATATCATCTCCTATTTTTAGTTGTTTTTATCTTTTTTTGTAAATAAATCTTGTCTTTGATGATAGTAACCAATGGCAAAACGGCTTTGGTCGTCTAACGACAGATGAGCAGGTAAGCCATTACTGCTGACTCCGGTCATAATTTCCTGAATCATCTTTTCGTAATAGATTTTGCTACCACCTCCAAGTTTTGCAAGATGGTGATTCGAGAGATTAAGCAACCGCCCAAAAACAGTTACTGGTGTACTTGAGGAGGCACCATAATATCTGTCTTTTATGGTTGCATTAATGCCAGGCTGTGCATCTTCCTGAATTTTTTCGAGCACAGCAAACAAGCGACCGCAGAGGTAGCCTTGGTTTTTGTTTTCTAAATCGAGTGACATGGTAATAAGTTTTTCGTTTGTATTATAAATTGTTTCTTTCCTATTTAAGTAAGCTTTAAGAATAGCCGCACGAATACGGTTAACGTGCTGTTCAGCCCTAATGCGCCGGATACATTGTTGCTGAAGAGTGTCGGGATATTTTGTTCCATCGAGGATACTTTCGATTACTTTTCCTGCTAGATTAGGAGGAACATTGTCAATCTTAAATTCAAATGAAACATTTGAAAGCAAATTGAACAAAGAGAAATATTCCTTTTCATCATTTTTACTTCTAATAATTTCTAAATCGTCAAAGTGCTTCGCAATATTCTTCGCAAAGTCAGCAACCTTTCCTGTCTTCCAGAATCGAATGGAAATTCGCGCCGCATTTGGAGCTAATCCCAGAATATAGAATGGGGTATCGCCTTCGGTATTTAATTTCCCGGTGTGGATGGCTTCAAATAAGGCTTTGACTTCCCTGATATTTTGATCTGGATCATCCTTCGGAGGTGCTGAAAAGAAGTAAGAGAACTGATTTTCAAAATTAGTTTGCTGTTGAGCCCAAAAGACAACAGAGGTATCAGCAATTTTAAATTTGTTCTTCGAATCCCTACCCAGCAATACATTTAATGCGGTGGTGTATGCATCTTCTGCTTTTTTGGAGATTGGGGCATTCATTCCTTGTTCTTTGTAATATGAATCGTAACCAGAATTTTTCTGAAAACCGACCAGTTTTGCACCGCTTTTTCCTCCAGGGATTGATGTTGCAGAATGCAGAACAGCAATTGGCGATCTTTCTCCTGTAATTAAACAGATACCATCTTCAGATTGTATTTGTTCCTCACTATCAAGTTCATGATTCCCTCCAACTTCTAAAAAAAGGTCATCATGTTCGGCTACAATATTCATTGCACCTGCAATTCGAAAAGAAAGGTTACAGCCGGGAATTTTATAGCATTCATTCCAGTTTTCATGTTCAAGAATCTTTTTAATTTGTTCCTCCTGATTGAAAAGTTTGCAAACAGCGGCAAATTGATCGTTTTCAGGATATTTCACTGAAAGTTGTCTTGCCTGAGTCACAAAAGTGTTGTTCTGCTTTATTGCATCTGCTATTGCTTTCTCCGTTTCAAATTTTGGTTGACCTAAAACATATCCCCAATGATCCCATAAAACATTTGCAATCTCGGAAGCTTTTGAACCTGGTCTACTTTTCGTTTTCAAAACCAAAAATGTTTTTGTCCGCTTTTGCTTACCATCAATGGTTCGAGTATCTTCCAGATTAATAAAGTTGCCTTCTTTGTCGATTACAATTATGAAGGGAATATCCTTTCGTTCAAACCCTCGTGGTGCAATATTACTATCAGGATCAGCAGCTTTTCGCTGGTAATAATCGTATAATGCTTGCAGTATCATCTTCGTACCTCCTCGCTACCAATTGGTGGGACTTCGATAACCCCACGTTTGAGTTGAACCCTGAAAAACATGGGTTTCGGATCTTTCTCGTCGGTGAAATCCATATCATACAGCATAAAGCCCAAATCACGTGTTTCATCTATTGGGTGCTTACCTTCCTTTTCAGGATTTTCAATCAACTTAAAATTGCATGAAAATTCCCTACATCCTAAATAGGGTTGAGTAAAGCATTGACCTTTCTTTGCCCTGCGTTCGAAAATTGCATTGTATTTTCCAGGATTTTCAGTACTTCTCAGAATAGTTTCTTCTTCCTGATCTTTTAATTCATCGGGGGTTTCATGTAAATTCCGGTTGCGTAGAGGTATGAAATCCATTTCAGCATAAAGCCTGTAAGCAACATCGCGCAAGAACAGGCCAGCGCGTTGTTGACGTTCTTCTTCAATGAAAATCTGCTTTGCTTGAGGGCTCATCAGTTTTCCAACTTCATTTCGGCGAACAGAAATCCAACGGATTGGATTCAATACTTCTATCTTTTTCACCTTCCATTGAATGGCCGGTTTCCAAAAGATTGCTTCGAACACTGCTCGAGCTGCCGACGGGGTGATTACATCGTAACTTACCCGCTCCACTTTCATTTCGGGTCGGGTAAAACAAGCATAATCGCCCCATACTTCAATGCAAAATTGTTTGTTGTAGTATTCCATAATGGGTTTATTATATGATGTTTATTTCTTCCAGCCATTTGCCCTTCAGTTGCAATCCTGAATGTTGGTTGTATAGCTTTGAGTAATCCTGAATCCAGCACCCATGCAACTCAACAATTAAGCCTGCTTTTCGTATTTCTGCAAAATCCCTTTCGTTTACCGATACAGTGTAACGCTGCAATTTCCGCATCAACCAAGATTCCGGCCCTTTACGTTTGAGGAGTTGAATCAGGTCGTTGCCATCTTTGTATTCAACCAGAATTGTTTGGGCATTTTTATCATCAATCAACCTAAAATCCCGCGCCGCCGTGGCAAATTGAAACTTCATTGATTGGGCATCTTTCCACAAGCTATCGCCAATATTGGCTTTATCGAAATTGTCGATTTTACTATAGAAAAGCCTGAAATATTCCTGAAAAGCCTTTGGTTCAAGTAGTGAGTTTTCATTATCCGACCTATTGGGCAACATCTCTTTAAAGGTATCTGCACCTTTTCGCATTAATCCAATTGGGGTTCCTTTCGAAGGCACAAAAACCTTCATTAACCCAAGCCTGTTTTCTTTATTCAGTTTTCCTTCCCTGTTGCACCGCCCTGCACATTGTGCAATAGAATCTAATCCGGCAATGGCTCGGTAAACCACAGGAAAATCTATGTCAACCCCAGCTTCAATCAATTGGGTGCTAATAACCCTTACTGGTTTATTCTCTTTGAGCTTGAGTTTAATTTCGTCGATGACATCCATAATGTGTGCTGAACACATCAACCTCGAAAGGTGCAGCGTACCTTCAGGCATCATTTCGTGTAATTCACGGCATTGATTTCGGGTGTTCACAATACAAAGTACCTGTTCTTGCTGTTGAAGTTCATCCGAAATAACTGACCAGTCTATGGTTTCATTGGTGTTTTGTGGCAATTGAATAGTTACCCTTTTCAGGTTGAAAGCTAATTCATCAACATTTTGAACAACCTCGCGTACTGAATTTGCACCAATACCCTCGAACGCAAACTGACCCTTTCCTCCTATTTTACCTGTCAAGGCAGGTTGAGTCGCCGTTGAGAACATAACCGAAACGTCGTAATTTTCTACGAGTCCTTTTAAAATAGTGAGAATGGGATTTAGAAACTCAGGGGGCAGCATTTGTGCTTCATCTAAGATGATAATACTATTGACCAGATTATGCAGTTTCCGGCAACGCGATGTTTTATTGGCAAAAAGCGATTCAAAAAGCTGAACGTTGGTAGTTACCACAATTGGAGCATCCCAGTTTTCAACAGCCAATTTTCGTTCCTGGGTGTTTGTGTTTTCGTCAATATTACTGTGATGTTCAATTACATTTTCATCACCAAAAATTGAACGGTAAATCTGTGCCGTTTGGGTAATAATACTTGTGTAAGGAATAGCAAAAATGATTCTTGATTTGTTGTATTTCAACGCATGAACCAACGCCCATGCCATTGACGACAATGTTTTGCCACCTCCGGTTGGAACTGTAATTGAAAAGAATCCAGGTTCCAAATTTCCAGATGCGATACAATCATTAAGAATCCTACTTCTTATGGAATTAACCGTTGTTAAAGGTGCTGTATTTAACATCTTTTCCATGTGAATATCAAACCGTCCTTTCAACTCGCTCAATGAGTCATACTTGCCTCTTCGTCCAAAGGAATCTTGATTCATAAATCGTTCAGTATCCAAATAATCGGCATCGACTAAACAGGAAAAGAGCATCCTGATCCACAAGTGCATTTGTTTGGTGTCGATAGGTTTTTCAAATGGAGGGTTTAGATTTATTTTCTCAACTAATTCCTTAGGAATCTTTGTTCTGACTTTATCCAGGAACTCTTGTTTCAATAACCTATCAGATAAATCACCTGTGATACCCGGCTCGTGGATATAGTTGTGCAAACCGGTATGATGCCCTGCAATGCAATAAGCTATAGGAGGCCATAAACCTGGATAAATTTCTTTGGCTAAGATTGCTGCTGCTGAAGTGTGATCAGTTTTACCCAATCTTTCACCTTCCTCGTAGCCTGAATTAATTTTAATATACTCCTGAAATTCATCGGAATACTTCCCTAAATCATGCCACAAGCCTAATTGGTATCCCCAAACATCATTCCCAAATCCAGAAGCAAACTTGTTTGCAAGCTGAGCTGTCCCGGCTAAATGATCTTCCAAATTTTGAATATAAAAATTACCATCTTCATCTAATTTAATGTGTCCGATTTTCATAATAATAAAGTTTATTAGTTTTTTTGTAGTAGTTTTTTTTATTTGCCTCTTTACTAAAAATTTAATGCATATCCATAATGTTAATATCCAATTTTACAATAATGGTTTTTACGCAAATAAAAAACACTTCAATATTACAGTTTAAATCTATTCAAAAGTCCATTGTTAATATATTTATTTTCATCACTATCACATCGGTCTCCGATGGCGCGCGTTTGTATCGCGTGTCGGTACAATACACAACAAATACTCCTTCATCATTCTCCTTTTTGTTACGAGCCTTAATTCAATCAACCCTCAAAACTTTATTTTCACCCACCAGCACCAATCCTCTTTTTTTGTTGTACATTTGCCAAATAATGTCATGTAATAATAAATCATGTTACAATCAACCAACAAACCATCATTAGGCATCCTTTTCCGTCAAAAGCGCGAAGAAAAAGGACTGCTGCTCCGTCAGGTAGCCGCTGTAACCGAGTTAGACCAGGCAATTGTTAGCCGCATCGAAAACTCCGACCGCCTCCCCACAAGGGAACAGGTAATCAAATTTGCGGGCCTGTATGGTCTCGATTTAAAGGAAACAATCTCAACCTGGCTCGCCGAAAAAATGGTACGGGAGTATGGCGACGACCCCTATGCACCCGAAGCATTTCAAGAAGCAAACGACCAAATATTAAAGCACATGAGTAGGTCATCAATATCGGGTAATTTTTCAACCATCGTAAACGAGCCAGCCAGCGCATATTCCGGTAATAAAAACACACCCGCCAAACGCGGCCGCAAACCCAAAAAACCCGACAACCCCAACCCCTAAACCAAAACACATGCAATTTACAGCTTCGGTCACTGAGCCTGTCGAAGTGCCAATTTTCAAATTAACCCATTACCGCATCAGCACATTAACCCATTAACAAATTATCCACCATGACAACCGACAAAATTTACAACCTAATCATCCTCGACGAAAGCGGATCGATGTCCTCAATTAAAAACGAAACTATTTCGGGTTTCAACGAAGTAGTTCAAACTATTAAAGGGATCGAAAAGAAATTTCCCGAGCAGCAACACTTTATTTCATTGGTAACCTTCAACGGCTTGGGCATCAACACCCTACTCGACAAAGTATCTGTTACCAACCTGAAACAGATCTACCCAAGCACCTACAATCCCTATTCAAGCACCCCCCTTTACGATGCAATTGGTTTAAGTGTATTAAAATTAAAAATTGATGTAGCGGCTATCGAAAACGTGCATGTACTTGTAACAATCCTTACCGATGGCGAAGAAAACTCTTCCAAGGAATTCAACCACACCCACATCAACAGCATCATCAAAGGCCAAAAAGACCTTGGCTGGACATTCACCTACATCGGAGCAAACCACGATGTCGAAAAAGTGGCGCACTCCATTTCCATCACCAACACAATGGTATTCGAACCAGATGCCGCCATCCTCAGACATGTATTTGAAGAAGAAAGCAATGCCCGTATCCGCTACAGCGAAAGGATCAGAAACCATGTAAATGAAGAACCTGCAACTTTTTACACGAAATCTGAAGATTTCAACTCCGATAAGCAGGTATAATACTGGTTTCAAAGTTCTCCCCTTTTTTCAAGGGGAGATGTCCACAGGACAGAGGGGTACCATAGAAAATTAACTTTAAACAGTTCTCCCCTTTTTTCAAGGGGAGATGTCCGCAGGACAGATGGGTAATTATACTCTCAACCCATAATGGAAGTAGGTATTTTTTTATTTCATTCTTAAAACACAAAACCATGAGTACACTACTAGAAGATATAAAAGTTGATTTAACCCTCTTCATAAAGGAAGCATCTTCACAAAGTATCAGTTTTAATAACGGTACACCTGAACCTTCAGTTTTTTCACCCCAGGTGTTCGAACTGATGCAATTTCTCGAAACACAGTTCAACAAAAACAATCTTGTGCATCGCTTCAATTATCAGATTCATTCTGAATCAATATCTACAAGCGCAAAAAACCCTACTCAATTTTCCCCTTTTCGCAAAGAAGACTACTACCTACCATTCCTCCATTATTTGGCTATTCAGGACGACAAGGTTAGTGCCGAAGACCTGAATATCTACATTCAGGGTTTTCTTAAACTCAATGCGAACTCTCTTTCCATTCACGATACATTTATATTGAAGTCTGGCACTACCCGGGCAGTTTCTAACATACGTTTTGCTGTCGATTTTTTGCGTAAGCAAAGCCTTGTAGAGAACCGTACTATTCATAGTTGTCGCAGCCTCCAGCCAACCATGTTGGGCATTTTAGCGTTGCTTCTCTTAAAGTTACGATCAAGGGAGGATAAAATGCATGAAATAATCTCTCTTACGCATGAAGTCTCTTTTTACAACACTAAGTTTTATTATTGCTATTACCCTTGGATGATCTGCAAGACCCCCGAAGAGCTTATTCAGTCAATGGAAATAATTAAAACACTCAATAACGATGTTGTAGCAAAACGCAAGATAAATAGCCTGATTACTGAATATTATACTTTTATTGCGGATCACGTCAAAATGGATTTAAAAACCGGAAATTTGATTTTAAAATTTGACTACTACGATAAGTTTTTACTATTCGTCAATTCCGAAAGCTACAATTGGGATCATTCCGATGCCATTCTTTTACTCCGCAATGCATACCGTAATTTATGGAAATCAAAAGATCAATAATATGACAACCCTTCCTAACCGATATTCCCTTCCATCCATCGTCAACACGCAATTAATGCGTAACGACCGTAAAGGAATATTAATCTCATTAAGCCGGATTACATCGCTCAACAATACTTTCCAATTATTCGCCGAATACGATGAGGATTATCTGCATTATGTAGGTCAGTTTCGTGTACAGTTATTGATCGAATGGAAAATGTACCGTGAGGCATTAGCCTGGACATGCCTCGAATGTGAATTATATCCCGATAACATGGATGCTTTTGTTCTTAAAGAATCCCTGAAAGGTAAAATCTGCAACATCCCAAAACAACATCGAAACAAGCAAAAAGAACTGCCTGATTGGAAAGGCGTTGCCGGTATGTTCCAGCTCAAAGCTATGATCGAAAGGGATATACTTCTACCCATGAATGAGAAAGCTTTGTACAAGCGGTTTAATATCCCTGTTCCAAATGGATTCCTTTTTTATGGTCCTCCAGGTTGCGGTAAAACTTTTTTTGCACGCAAAATTGCCGAACGCATCGGTTACAATTTTATTGAACTGAAGCCATCCGACATAGGCAGCACCTATGTTCATGGTACACAACTCGAATTGCGCAAAGTATTTGATAATGCTCGTGAACAAACACCATGCATCCTTTTTATTGACGAAATGGAAGCCATGGCGCCATCGCGTAACAGTACCGATGTCTCCTTTCATTACAAAGCGGAAGTAAACGAATTGCTTACCCAAATGGATAACAAGCAAAACGAAGGATTAATAATTATTGGTGCAACAAATTACATCTCAAATATTGATGAAGCCATCTTGCGGCCAGGTCGGTTTGATAAAAAGATTTTCATTGGTCCGCCCGATTTAAAGGCAAGGGCAGAAGCCTTCAAGCTTTACCTCGAAAACTATCCACAGGATAAACTTCGTTACGACCTTATCGCCGAACTATCCGAAAACTACACCTTTGCTGAAATTGAATACATTTGTAATGAAATAAAACGCCAGGCTATAGTTGTCAAAAGAACCATCAACACCGATTATGTTTGCACCCATATTTCATCCTATACCCCGAAACTGAGCGACAACGAAATGAGCAAATATTTTTAATTCCAACAACCCCAAACCCTCGAAGAGGTTTTTACCAACCCTTCGAGTGGTTGCATAAAACTTGAAAAAACTAACATGGAAATACAAACACTCTATCAGGAAGCAATCAAATTTGCATCAGCAAAACACACAGAAAAAGGTCAGAAAGTACCTGGAACAAACCTTCCTTACGACGTTCATATCAGTAATGTTGCAATGGAAATACTCATTGCCGGGTCAAGCTCCGCCAACTTCAATACAGCTTTTGCCGTTCAGGTAGCCTTACTTCACGACACAATTGAAGACACATCAGCAACATTCGAAGAATTAGAAAATAAATTTGGCATAGAAATAGCCAACGCTGTAATAGCCTTGTCTAAAAACATTGATCTCCCAAAAGACCAACAAATGCCCGATAGCCTTCACCGCATAAAGGCAATGCCTTCCGAAGTATGGGCTGTAAAACTTGCAGATAGAATTACCAATCTGCAACCACCACCATCCCATTGGACAAACGAGAAAAAGTATGCGTATAAGCAAGAGGCACAACAAATTCTCAACGAACTTCATAAAGCAAATTTCTATCTTGCTAAAAGGTTAGAGAAAAAGATAAATGATTATAATTCTCCGTCCGCGCTCCTCTGATTTTCTGAAGAGTGCGTGTAAAATTCAAACTAATTCCCCCAACTTGCGCTTTTATTACCTTTGCCAGTATAATTCTTCTGCTTTTGTCCACTTGCAACACATTCTCTAAAATCCAGATACCCTCCTAACTCTTCAACAAATAATAAGTTTCAAAATGTTGAAGTTGTCCGGCAATACCACATATAATACATGCAAAATAATTTATTTATCGCTTTCGAAGGCATTGATGGGTGTGGGAAAAGCACACAGGTAAAGTTATTGGCAGAAAACCTAATAAAGGAAGGGCATAAAATATATTCCACTTGTGAACCTACTACCAGCCCCACCGGTACACTTATCCGAAATATATTCAAGCATCAGGGTGAGGCAGATAACCGCACAATTGCCGCTCTGTTTGTTGCAGATAGGTTAGACCATTTATTAAACAAAACCGATGGAATAATTAAGAAAATGGAGGAAGGCTATACCGTCATTACCGACAGGTATTATTTTTCATCCTATGCATACCATGGGGCACACATGCCTCAAGCTTGGGTAATCGAGGCTAACGCTTTATGTGCCGGTTTACTTCGCCCCGATATTAATATCTACATCGACCTTCTGCCGGAAATAAGTATGGCACGCCTTAACAAGGGGCGCGATTTTATTGAGCTTTACGAATCCGCCGAAAATCTGAAAAATGTTAGGGATAAATATTTTGAAGCATTTGAATTGCTTAAACCCCAGGAAAATATTTTCATAACTGATGGAAACCGTCCGGCAGAAATAATCGCAATTGATTTTTATAATGAAATTTCAAAGCTGACATAAAATATATAATAGGCTGGTTTTCAACAATCTTACTTACTTCTATGACGTTCGTTTGTTAAGTGTGCCACTTAAAACCATCATCATTTACACTCTTTCTACACACATTATCCCATTTTCATATTATCTCATTTTTAAATTAGAAAAAGATTACCTTCCCGCCAAAATTCTGATTAAAATCTAATCAATGTGCAGCCGGTACATCCTTGCCAATACTCTGCCCCAAATCCCCCGCTGGCGCGCGTTTGTAACGCGTGCCGGTATATTGAATTAAGGGAACGGAGTTCAATTCGTTTTTACAAACAGGAAATCCTTCAAACTGAAAGGATATTCATGCTCGAAAACGAAGAAGAATACCAAAGCAAAATTACTGCTTATGTTTTTAGGGATTTGAAATTGGTGGGCATCGGTCGCAAAGCCAGGCTGAGGCATTTGGTACAATTAATCCGGAAGCCGGAAGTGCTATTTTAGTATATTACATGGGCCGTAATTGGGTTTGTAATTTACATTATCAAAAACAGGGTTCCGCCGTTTGGGCTTATTTGATTTCCGGGGTTCGCTCACATCTTATTTTTCCACATTATGTGAGGGAAAACCCGTTTACAATTTTTAGCTTTCCGGGCGATTTTAATCCTTATTCTGCTGCTTTTTGTTTATTCCCAGTATTATTCAAATAACAGAAAACCATGATAAAATATCATATAATACCTGTCAAGCGTTTTAAATTTTCTACTTTTGTAAATAATAAGAACAACCACTAATGGCTAAAAATATAAATAAATCGGTATTTGATGATTCAACCCAATTAAAACTAGGTATTTTCGGCGAATGTTTTGAGGAGTGGCTGCCAGTTTTCAATAACGATCAGTTTACTTCAAAAGTTTATGTTTTTGATTTCTTTGCTGGAAGCGGTACAGATACTGAAAATAATATGGGAAGTCCATTAATATTATTGGATAAAGCGAAAGGGAAAAATAGGAAATATTGCTTAAAAGCCCAAAAGGAAATTGTTTTCATATTTAATGAAGCCCAAAAGGACAAAAGCATAGAGCTTAAAGCTAATATTGAAAAGCATATCAACGAATGTAAATTAAAAAACAACTGTGATAATTGTGTTTATGATTATCGAATAGAGAATTTTAATTTCAAAGACATTTTTTCTGACCCTTCGATTCACAGTATATTGACTAATAAAAATTATGGTAAATTTATACTGTTGGACCAATATGGTTTTAAAGAAATTGATGATAATGTTTTCAGCCAATTAATTTCTTTGCCTAAAACAGATTTTATTTTTTTTATATCCTCTTCCTTTATCAATAGGTTTAAAGAGCACCCAAATATTACAAAGTACATTGACACTACAAAAATAAATTTTGAAGATAAAAAGCCAAATGAAATACATAGAGCAATAGCAGAATACTTTAGAGTGTTGATACCAAAAGAAAAGGAATATTATTTGCATCATTTTTCGATAAGAAAAGAAGAGAAAAAAGGGAATTATTATGGGTTGATTTTTGGTTCAAACCACACTTTAGGGATGGAAAAATTTTTGAAAGTGTGCTGGAAATATGATGTGCTTTCAGGTGAAGCCAATTATAATATTGATAATAATTTTGAAGAGCACACACTTTTTTATCAAGATGGAAGCCCTGTAAAAAAAGAAGCAATGATACAGGATATTAAAGAGCAATTACTTAGCGGAAAAATCAAAGACAATCTCGCTGGGTTCAAATATACTGTCAGCAAAGGTTGTGAACCCAAACTGTTCACTCAGGTGATAAAGGAACTCGAACTAAAACAACAAATTGTTAGGGAGGGTGAAGTAAACAACATTTCAACAAATATACACAGAGCCACAAAATATCAAATTAGGACAAAAAACAATGGCACATAAAATAGAATGGACTGAGCAAACATGGAACCCTTCGGCAGGTTGTTCTAAAATAAGTTCTGGATGTAAAAATTGCTATGCCGAGGCTATGGCTCTTAGATTACAGGCAATGAACACGGAAGGTTATGAAAATGGTTTTAAGTTTAATACAGTTCCAAGCCGCTTGAACGATCCATTAAAAAGAAAGAAGCCAACTGTTTACTTTGTGAATTCGATGAGCGATATTTTTCATGAAGATATGCCACATGAGTATTTAGATAAAATATTAGGTGTTATTCGGAATACCCCTCAACATACATATCAAATCCTGACGAAAAGAGCAGATAGAATGTATAACTACTTATCAAAGAAAGATATTCCGAAAAATATTTGGCTTGGGGTTACTGTGGAAAATGTAAAAGATGGCTTGCCCCGCATTGAAAAGTTACGCAATCTGAACGCGACAGTATTATTTCTATCAGTTGAGCCATTACTTGAAGACCTTGGTGAAATAAACCTTACAAATATAGATTGGGTAATCGTTGGTGGCGAGAGTGGAAATCGAGCACGTCCGATGGACGAAAAATGGGTTTTAAATATAAAACAGCAGTGCGAAATAAACGATATTGCATTCTTTTTCAAACAATGGGGAGCTTGGGGCGCAGATAAAGTAAAGAGAAATAAAAAAGAAAACGGCAAAAGCTTGAACGGCAAAATTTGGCAGCAATACCCTGAAATAATTGAACAGCAATATATTTTAGTATAAACACTGGTCCGCCCCGCTGGCTTGCGTTTGTAACGCATGCCGTTATATTCTCCCTGCAATCCTTAACCTTACAAATAGTACTTATACACGTCGCGATGATTCCTTCAGTGACTGTGGCTGCTACGACACCTACTGGAGCAGTTCCCAATACAATGAAAACACCAAATGGTCCATGAACTTTTGCAGTGGTCATTGCGAGGTGGGCTACAACACCAAGGCGTTCGGCTTGGCTGCACGTTGCCTCAAAGACTAAATAGATTGTGTCTATAATGTCAGGTTTTATTATCATTTGCAATGTACGAAACATGAATTTTAGCATACTGAAAGAAAATCATAAATCATGCATTTTTAGATAATCCAAGTTTAAAAACAAACCTTAAATGAATAACTGCAAAATTAGTGTATGTTTTTTTGCTGTTAACAAGTTACAGGCAAGTTTAGAGCAACTGTCCAACTATCAAAATAAAGTCAAACCACGAACACCATTTTCCTGCAATAAGCAAATTTGTATAACACTTATAAGCAGGCGAATTCAACTATATTGCAATTTATTTACACTAATCGACTTTTTAACTGACTAATTTTCTACCTTTGCCGTCTATAACGTTAATAAGCAACGAATATGTTGATAGACCTAACATTTAAAAATTACCGCTCAATTAAAGAAGAGCAAATTTTCACCTTAGAAGCAAGTTCTTTGAAGTTGAAACCAGGCAACACATTTATCCCCCTTACCGACTATAAAAACTTGAACCTTTTAAAGTCAGCAGTAATATATGGTGCGAATGCTTCGGGGAAGTCTAACCTAATTAGGCTAATGTGGACATTGCGAAACTTCATTTTAAATTCTTCAGATTTAAAAGCGGGCGACCCAATACCAAGCAGATATTACGACCCCTTTTTATTGGATGTTGCTTCACAAAATGAAGCAACTGAAATAATTATAAACTTTATTACTAAAAGCAAAAAAAGACACAGGTACATCATAAAATACAATAAAACAGAAATATTGTACGAGTATTTAGGTGTTTATGAAACTAATTGGATTTCCAAAATATTTGAAAGGAAAGACGCAAATGAGTTTGTTGAGTTTGGTGATGCAATGAACAATAAAAAAGAAGACAAAAGAGTTACCAAGAACACACTATTTCTTTCAAAGTTTGGCGGTATTCCAAATGACCAACTTAGAGATATTTATTTATATTTTAAGGAAATAGAAATTTGGAATATTCCATCTGTACACCACATCAATGAGCTTTACAACAACGTACAAAAAAACTTCAACAACCCAGAAAAACAAGAATTAAGAAAAAAGCTTAGTAAGCTAATAAGTGTTGCGGATACTAAGATTACAGAAATTAGTGTATC
This sequence comes from uncultured Bacteroidales bacterium, assembly GCA_903878265.1. Lineage (GTDB taxonomy): Bacteria > Bacteroidota > Bacteroidia > Bacteroidales > UBA4417 > UBA4417. Next base: position 17,771 of record CAIRHD010000478.1, read on the forward strand.
GGAAAGACCCGAAAAAGATTTTGATAGTTTACCCGAAAACATTAGGGACCGAGTAATAAAAGACCTAAAATTTGAGACTTTTGGTGTTCACAAAGTTTTTAATTCGGGTAGTGAATCAGGTATTCAGATGTTGTCATTTAATGACAAAGAATCTCAAGGAACCAGAACAATGTTTGCAATCGGAGGCTTAATGCTTGAAGCCTTTGAAAAAGCAGAATCTGTTTTGATTTTCTTAGATGAGTTTGACAACAGTTTGCATCCCGAACTTGCAAAGTTTTTAATAGAGTTGTTTCACAATCCTAAAGTAAACAAAAACAATTCGCAGCTTGTTTTTGCAACTCACGAAACTACATTACTTGATAAAAAAATATTTCGTAAAGACCAAATTTGGTTTGGCAATAAAAATAAATACGGAATAACTGAATTATATTCAGTAAAAGATTTCAACGATTTGAAAAATGTTCGTTCGGATATACCATTTGACAAATGGTATAGAACAGGAAAGTTTGGAGCAGTTCCCAATATCAAAAAATTTGAATTTATAGCAGAGTATGAGTAAGAATAAAAATATAAAAAAGTCTTTGTACATTCTAACTGAGGGACACACCGAACAAGCCTATTTTTCAAGAATAAGCGAAATTTTAGGCGATGAAGACGAATGGAAATACTCTGTAACTGTTGATGTCAGGGAAATTGTTGACGGTAGCAAGACAGACCCTGTAAATATGGTTAAAGAAGCTAAGAAAAGTCAAAAGTCTTATGACGAAGTTTGGGTTGTTTTTGATAAAGATAGAGATAGAGACCAACAAAATTTGCAAGCATTTGAACTTGCTGCTAAATCAAAAATAAAAGTCGCTTTTTCAAGTATTTCGTTTGAAGAATGGGTGTTGCTTCATTTTGAACGGAGCATAACGGCATTTCAAAGAAGTGATTGCGAAAGCAGAGGACAACAATGTACTTGTAACGGAGCTATTTGCGCTTCTACTTACATTAGGCTTAACTACTACCCAACTTATGTAAAAGGCAAAGCAAAACTATATGATGACCTTAGCGACAAACGAGATGTAGCTCTTGAATTTGCTGCGTGGTTGAAATATCGCCATTCACCACTAACAAACTATCATTTATTGAATCCTTTCACAGACGTCGATAATCTTGTTTCACAACTATTTGAACTTCCTGCCATTCGTTATGTAGCAATAAACACCTCTTTTTCCTTTGAAGGTATAGACTTTTGTGTTACAAATCATTCAACTGTAAACAACGTTATTACTGTTTCAATACAAATGGTAAATAATTCAAATAGGTCTTTTATTTTTAACAATGCTCAACAAAATATAAAGTTGTTGGGCATAAATAACGTAGAATTAAACTATACAATTTCACATGCACAAATAATCAATAATTTAGACAATAGAACAATAGACATACAATTTGCCATTAACGGACTATTCCAAGCATCAAAACTAAAATTTCAGACAAACAATGAATGTGTTCATGTGGAATTATAGATCGACAGCCCCCGCTGGCTCGCGTTTGTAACGTGTGCCGGTATAATCTCCCTGCATTCCATAACCTTGCCCCCGCTGGCGCGCGTTTGTAACGCGTGCCGGTATATTGAATTAAGGGAACGGAGTTCAATGCGTTTTGACAAACAGGAAATCCTCCAAGCTGAAAGGATATTCATGCTCGAAAATGAAGAAGAATACCCCGCTGGCGCGCGTTTGTAACGCGTGCCGGTATATTGAATTAAGGGAACGGAGTTCAATGCGTTTTGACAAACAGAAAATCCTGCAAGCTGAAAGAATATTCATGCTCGAAAATGAAGAAGAATACCAAAGCAAAATTACTGCTTATGTTTTTAGGGATTTGAAATTGGTAGGTATTGGCCGCAAAGCCAAACTTCGATATTTATTACAATCAATTTGGAAGCCGGAAGTGCTGTTTTGGTATATTACATGGGCGGTAATTTGGGTTGTGATTTACATTATCAAAAACAGGATTCCGCCATTTGGACTTATTTGATTTCCGGGGTTCGCTCACAGCTTATTTTTCCGCATTATGTGAGGGAAAAACTGCTTACAACCTTCTGTATTCTAGGTAATTTTTATCCTGATGCAGCTTCTTTTTGTTTATTCGATAAATGGTTTTTTGATTATGAATACCAAGTTTAATATTGGTATTAAAAATAAAAGGTATTTTTGGGGCACAGAACAAAATCAAATATATAAAAACACGCACAAAAAGCCATTCTACAGCAGTATCCGAGCTACACTACAAGGAAAAACACTTTATGACTACAGAAGAATTACACCAACTTTTAGAAGAATTAATACAATTGCCTAAAGAATGCGAATGGATTGAATTTAAACATAATAATTCTGATATTGAAATGGTTGGCCGGTATTTATCCGCTCTTTCAAATGGTGCTTGTTTAAACAATAAACCTTTTGGTTATTTGGTTTATGGGGTAAAGGACGATGGCCATTCAATTATTGGAACAAATTTTAACCCACTCAAAGCAAAAAAAGGAAAGGAAGAAATAGAACATTGGCTTTTACAACGGTTAATTCCGGGTATTGATTTTAAAATGTACTTTTTTCAATACAACGAGGGTATAAACATTGCAATATTCTCTATACCGGCCACCTTAAATGTTCCAGTCAGGTTTTTGCATCAATCTTATATTAGGATTGGCAGTATTACACGAGAATTAAAAGAATTTCCGGAAAAAGAACGGAATATCTGGAAGAACACTGAAAATGCTGAATTTGAGAAAGGTATTGCAAGCCAAAACAATACTGAAGAAAAAATATTTGAATTACTCGATTATCCAAAATATTTTGAACTTCTGAAACTTCCTGTGCCTTTTGATAAAAATGCTGTCCTGCAAAAATTTGAAGAAGAAAGATTTATTGTAAAGAAGTCCCAGGTTTATGACATTACAAATCTTGGCGCTATCCTGTTTGCAAAAGAATTGGATAAATTTGAAAACCTGGCACGAAAGGCTATTCGGGTAATTCTTTACAAAGGTAAAAATCGTTTAAAAACAACTAAAGAGCATATTAGCAACAAAGGGTATGCTGTAGATTTTGCAAACATTATAGATTACATTGATGACCAACTGCCCACAAATGAAGAAATTGGTGCTGCATTTAGGGTACAGAAAAAAACATATCCTAAACTTGCCATCCGTGAACTTGTTGCAAATGCAATTATTCATCAGGATTTTAATGAAAAAGGAACAAGTGTTGCGGTCGAAATATTTGAGGACAGGATAGAAATTTCAAATCCGGGAAAACCACTGATAGAAATATTGCGTTTTATTGATCATAAGCCACAATCACGAAATGAAAAACTTGCATTTTTTATGCGGCGAATAAACATTTGCGAAGAACGTGGAAGTGGAATTGATAAGGTAATTAATGAATGTGAGGTTTATCAACTTCCGGCACCTAATTTTTTCGACAACGGGAATTATACAAATGCGATACTTTATGCACCAAAAACATTAAGGCAACTGGATCAAACCGATAAAATCCGGGCTTGCTATCAGCATTGTTCCCTAAAATATGTTTCCGGTGAATTTATGTCAAATCTTACACTCCGTGAAAGATTTGCTATTGATGAGAAAAACTATTCTACTGTTTCCCGTATTATTCGAGATTCAATAGATGAAAAGCTCATAAAAGAATACAATCCCGAAAATAAAGCTAATAGATACAGTAAGTATTTGCCTTATTGGGCATAATGAGAAACGAATTCTTTGAGTTAACATATTAGCATCATGTAAATGAAGTAATTGTGGGTGAGAATAAAGATTTGCAATGTGATAGTAATGTGGTTAGGGAACGAAAATGTGAATGTAGGGCTGATCAAGGAGATGCTGGGCAGCTTAATGTGATTATAATGTGATAGGGATTGTTAGCAAGATTGCTATCAAGCTGATAATATTGGAGTTACTTTGAATATCTAATGTGATAGTAATGTGATTGAAGAAGATAAAAGAGAAAATGGATATGCTGATGTGATAAAAAATTTTGCAAGAGCCAATGTGATACTAATGTGATTGGCTCTGATTCGCGTAACTTATTTTCTGCTTAGTTTTGGGAATGGCCTGTTGACGAACGTTTGCCTTCAGGGCAATTTTGATCCTGATTCCACAGCATTGAAATAAACAGTTTCCCCAAAAAAATTTAAAATACACCCTGTTTTGTTCCATTATTAGTTAACTTTGAATCATGAAACAAGTAAGGCAAATCCTATATTACAAACAGTATGGAAGTAAAAAATGAAACAACCAAAGAAAGTACCACTCTCGAAGAACATCTGACCAAGCGATATGGTGAAATGGGTTCGCCAAAACGCACAGAGTTTGAAATCAAGGCAAAGACTTTTGCCATTGGTGAAGTCATACGTAACGAAAGGCACTCAGCCAATATCACCCAACAACAGCTTGCAGAGAAAACCGGTACAAAAAAAAGCTTTATTTCGCGTATCGAAAATGGCCACAGCGACATTCAGCTATCCACCCTATACCGCTTGTTTGAAGTGGGGCTTGGGCGTAAAATATCATTCACAATACTGTAGCGCAAACTGGTGCAGATTTGCCCCCGGTTCGCTCGCATCATATTTTCTGATGTGTGCGGGTAAAAACCGGTTCGCTGGCTATAGCTTTCCAGGCAATTTTTATCCTCGGATTCATGCGTACCCAATCTCTGATACCTCTGGGGTAGTAACATGTTACACTAAAGTGTCAAGTTTATTGCGCAACATACTTGACATTTTTCACAAATAAATTACCTTTGCGCTGAAATGAACGTATCAAAAAAAATAGTACAGCAAATAAAGATCATTCCCGACGACACAACATTCGGGTATGAGCAACTCCCCATTGCAAAAGAGGAGTACCTGGCCGCTGCCAAAGCAATGGAACGCCTGCAAAAAAAAGGAATCATAAAAAAAATATCAAAAGGCGTATTCTATAAGCCTAAAATGAGCGTTTTTGGCGAGTTAAAACCCAACGAGCAGGAAATCCTTAAACCGTATTTGTTTCAGGATGGTAAGCGCATGGCATACATTACAGGCACATACCTGTACAATCAATTAGGCTTAACCACTCAACTAACCAATCGCATAAAAATTGCCAGCAGGTCAAAACGTATTTATGTCAATACCGGTGCATTAAAAGCCACTCCCGTAAAAAGTTACGCGGACGTAACAGACGAGAACTTTCAATTGCTGGGTTTTTTGGATGCGATAAAAGACCTTAAAATTATTCCTGATGCTGATATAAATTCGGCTATCACTGTTTTTAGCAACCGGATAAAGCAGCTGACAAACCAGGAAGTTGAAGAAATGATAAATTATGCTCTATTATATCCGCCAAGAGTAAGAGCATTGCTGGGAGCTATTCTGGAACAAATTAACAGAACCCGGGGCATCGAAAAGCTTAGGGAAAAGCTTAATCCGCTCTCTCATTTTAATTTTGGGATAAAACCGGAATATCTGAAATCAGTCTCAAACTGGAATATCCGATGATTTTACATAAAGACACTCCCTTGTTTAAAGATGCTGTAACTATAACGTCGCAGCAAATGAATCTGCCCGAAATTTATATCGAAAAAGATTATTGGGTTACGCTTGCGCTGCATCGCATATTCACAAGTCCGATGGCGGGTGAAATTGTGTTTAAAGGTGGGACATCTTTATCAAAATGCTACACAATTATCAAACGATTTTCCGAAGACATTGATATAGTGGTGTTACGCAATCAAAATGAAACAGGCAATCAGTTAAAAGCGAAACTGAAACAAATATCTCAGTTGCTTATAGATATATTGCCGGAAATAGAGTTGGTTGGTGTAACCAACAAAAAAGGAATGGTGCGGAAAACAGCGCATACCTTTACCAAACTATTTGAAGGAAATTATGGGCAAATCAGAGATGTAGTAATTGTTGAAGCGTCGTGGCTGGGTTACCATGAGCCATATACGAGCAAACAAGTAAGTTCTTTCATTTATCAGATGATGAGCAATACAGGGCAATTGTCCCTGGTCGAAAAATACGGGATGCTTCCGTTTGAAGTATTGGTGCTGGAACCCTGAAGAACATTGTGTGAAAAAATAATGAGCCTGATACGTTTCTCATATACTGAAAACCCCATGGAGGACTTAAAGAAAAAGATACGCCATACCTACGACCTTCACCAATTACTGCAGGAAAAGGATATTTCCGTTTTTTTTGATTCATCAGCTTTTGACGAAATGCTCATAAAGGTAGCAAATGATGAAGTGATTAGCTTTAAGAACAACAACAATTGGTTGATCCACCATCCGGGAAAAGCCATGGTATTCGCAGACCCTGTTTCTATATGGAGGCAGTTAACTCCCACATACAATGGTGATTTCAAAAATTTGGTATTTGGGAGTTTACCTGTCGAATCAGCGGTTTTAGCAACATAAATTCGAATAAAAGAACGACTTTCAGCAATAGAATGGACGATAAAAATTGATAAATGAAAACTAAAATCTACCCAAAAATATTAGCCACCTGTCAACCAAACAACAAAAACAAACCCACTCAAAACATCGCGTGATATCGCTTCAATAAGTTCACGAATTTCATAGTGCTGATTAACAATACGCTGTGTACCTCCATGTTCTCCCGCTGGCGCGCGTTTCTAACGCGTGCCGATATAATCTCCCTACAAATCGTGGTTTTGAAAATAGTATTTATACCCAACCCTCAGTTCGCTCACATCTTGTTTTGCCGCAATATATGAGGAAAAACCCTCTTACAACCTTCAGTCTTCCGTGCAATTTTATCCTGATTCCGCAATTCAGTTTATAAAACAAACAGCTTTCCCGAAATTCTTAAAAATACACACTGATTTGTTCCATTATTAGTTAACTTTGTAGCATGAAACAAGTAAGGCAAATACTATTTTACAAACAGTATGGAGGCAAAAAAAGAAACAACCAAAGATAGTACCACTTTCGAAGAGTGCCTGAACAAGCGATATGACGAAGTGGGTTCACTAAAACGCACTGATTTTGAAACCAAGGCAAAGGCATTTGCCATTGGAGAAGTTATACGCAACGAAAGGCACTCAGCCAATATTACACAACAACAGCTTGCGGAGAAAACCGGTACAAAAAAAAACTTTATTTCGCATATCGAAAATGGCCACAGCGACATTCAACTATCCACCCTATACCGCCTGTTTGAAGTGGGGCTTGGGCGTAAAATATCATTCACAATACTGTAGCCCAAACTGCTGCACAGTTGCTCCCGTTTATTCACATCTATTTTTCTGAAGCTTGCGGCATCAATCTTCAAAATAAAAATAGAATCTTGAATACTAATATTCTCCGATGTCAAGTAAACACAATAAAAGGCAAAATTGAAAACCAAATAAGTAGGTGATAGCACTGCTAATAAATTTAAATACCAAAGCATGAGAAACTTACGTTTGTACGCATCTTATTTTCTGATGCAAGCAGTGGAGAACAACATTCTATTTCACCCACCAAACTAACAGCAAAAATTATAAACCAATGACTTCTCCTTTAA
>CAIRHD010000479.1 GCA_903878265.1 uncultured Bacteroidales bacterium
CGCCGGGATAAAGAGCGATTTTGTGCTTCATCCCAAAGCTAAAATATCGGATATAACATTGAAATACAGCGGAATAAAGAGTATTTCCATAAATGATTTAGGCGCATTGCAATTATTTTCCGAGACTGGCGAAATAACCGAACACATCCCCGAAGCATACCAATTGATAAATGGCACTAAAGTTCTGGTAAAAGTAAACTACAAAGTTGAGGCTGGATTAAGGGTAAAGTTTGAGGTTCAGTCTTACAACCTTGATTTTGACCTGATTATTGACCCACAATTAGTGTACAGCAGTTATTTTGGCGGTAGTAACAATGACTTATGGACAACAAGTGTAATCAGGGATAGCCAACAGAATATGTATTTTGGGGGAAGAACCATCAGCAGTAATTTCCCGGTTACACCAGGAGCTTTTTCGATTGCAAACAGTGGTGATTATGATGCAATTGTATTAAAATTGAACCCTGCTGGAACTCAGTTGATTTTCGGCACTTACATTGGCAGCACAGGTTTGGATATAGCCAGCGATATATTGCTTTCGGGAACGGCAAACGATATTTTGGTTCTTGGCCTGGCTGGGGCAGCAGGGTTTCCAACAACGGCTGGTGCTTATCAAACAGTTCATGCGGGATTGGAAGATATTTTTGTTTTAAAACTAAACAATGCAGGCAACAGCCTGATTTTTTCAACTTTAATTGGCGGCAGCACGGATGAGCAAGTTGCTAATTTCTGTTTGGACGCTTCAGGGAATATTTATGTGCTCGGATATGCAGGATTTTATTTCCCAACAACTCCCGGTGCTTACCAGCAAACACTTGCAGGGGATTATGATGTGGTTGTTTTCAAATTAAGTGCCAACGGGAGCAACCTGCTTTATTCTACTTTCATTGGAGGTACTGCCCGCAATAGGAGCGGTGGGATTGCAATCGACAATTTATCAAATATTTATGTTTCATCCTGGGTTTTGGGGGATTTTCCAACAACTGCCGGAGCTTATGACAATTCCTTTAATGGTGGATCCGATATGGCGGTCAGCAAATTTGATCCAACTTTATCAACCCTTATTTTTTCGACCTTGATCGGAGGCCCAGGCGATGATCTAACGATTTCTGATTTGTTTTTGGATGGCAGCAACAACATCACTTTGGTAGGAAAAGCCGCATCCGGATTTCCAACCACAGCAGGAGCTTATGATCAAAGTTTTAATGGCGGCGATTCGGATGGTGTAATCCTTAAGCTGAACAATACCGGCACAGCACTTCTCTATTCAAGTTACCTCGGTGGCCCGGGATCTGATAACGCGAACGAGTTTACCATCGACGCTTCAGGAAACCTGCTAATTACCGGAAGTTGCCAGGATGGGTTTCCAACAACCGCCTTACCTTACGACAATACATTTAATGGCGGAACGACCGATTGTTTTGTTTCAAAATTTAACATCAATACTTCTTCGTTAATGTATTCAACCTATTTCGGGGGAAACAGCAGCGAAAGTGGCGATGCAATTGCTTTTTCGGCTGATACCGTAATTTTTATCGGGGAAACCGGTTCCTCCAATATGCCCGTTACCACCAACGCTTACGACCCTACTTTTAACGGCGGAGGCAACGATCTTTTCCTTGCCAAAATTTTGCTTACATCCGAAGCTGCGATTGCTGATTTTACCCTTCCCGATACGGTATGCGTAAACGAAAATATTACCATCCAAAACACTTCTACAGGTGGAAGCTCTTATTATTGGAATTTCTGTTCAGGCAATTTGTCAACAGTTCCTGTGGGCGTCAATCTGGGAAACCTGGGATCGCTGAATGGCCCGGTGTATTCGGCATTGGCTAAGGATGGTGACAACTATTTTGTTTTTATTACCAATATCAACAACGGAACAATTACCAGATTGGCTTTTGGCACAAGCCTCACCAACATTCCTGTGGCAACAAATCTTGGCAACTTAGGCGGCATACTGCAAATAGCTATCGAAGGCATACAGATAAAAAAGGATAACGTTTCCGGCAACTGGTATGGTTTGATTGCAGGGGGACAGACCAATAGTTTATTCCGTTTGAATTTTGGAACAAGCCTAAGCAATACCCCAACAGCCGTAAACCTAGGAAATATAAGTGGCTTAATAAATTATGCCCATACCATCTACACTTTTTACGACGATGGGAACTGGTACAGTTTTGTTGGGAATTATGGTACAAGCACTTTATTAAGGTTAAATTTTGGCAATAGTTTGGCAAATACGCCAGTTGCCACAAATCTCGACAATAATTGGGGATTGAGCGGCCCGGTCGGCTTTTACCCAATCCAGGACAACGGCAACTGGTATATGTTTGTGGTAAACAGGACCAACAGCACCTTGTCGAGATTAAGTTTTGGCAATTCACTCGTCAATATTCCTTCGGGTTCCAATATCGGGAATGTGGGCGGTGCGATGAATACACCGCGTTCCATCACCATTTTAAAAGATTGCGGTCAAATTACCGGTTTTGTTGTAAATGAAATCCCAAACGATCTGGTAAAACTCACATTCCCGAATGGCTTGTTAAGTACCCCAACAGGTATTTCGCTGGGTAATGTTGCAAACTTCTCCTTCCCACACCATATTTCGGAACTTTTCAGGGTTGGTGATTCGTTATATGCTTTTGTGATGAATGTTAACAGCAACACCATTTCCCGTCTGTGTTTCCCGAGTTGTACCAATGCTTCTGTTTCATCATCAACACTTCTGAATCCGCCG
>CAIRHD010000480.1 GCA_903878265.1 uncultured Bacteroidales bacterium
CCCCGGCATTAAGATAAATGTCGCCATTTGGTCCAGCGGAAGCAAGCGTTAAGTGTGTATTTGGTCCACCTGCCGTAATTCTTGCAGTTGCATCCGTCGAACCTACAGTTAAAGTGGTATAAGGTGTCGTTGTTCCGATACCGACATTGCCGCTGCCACCAGAACCCATGAAGGAAAAATTATTATCAGAAAAAAATGTTGGAATGGTTCTCGCGCTAATATCGATGGCGAAATTCTGAGTGCCATTTCCCATTGCCAAACTATTGACGCTATAATTAGTTGAACCGATTTGCAATTTATTGTTTGGCGTAGTTGTTCCGATGCCTACGTTGCCACCATTTGCTGCCAGAGTTACCCCCGACCACGCTGCGTCACTTCCCACATCAACCCACTGCGAACCACTTGCGTTTCGCGAAACGAGTGCATCTTTGGGTCCTACCGTTGCGAAACTAAGTTGGATGCCGTACCCAGAATTAGCCCACTTAATGTTCTTAGTGATAGTCAGGTTTTCTGAAAAATTGACTTCTCCGCTAACATCTAACTTTGCCGTAGGCGTTGTTGTTCCAATGCCCACGTTGCCGCTGTTATAATAAATATTGCTGCCTGTGGTAATCCACTGGCTGGCCCCAGAAGCCGCGCCCAGCTGAACCCATGCGGGCGATGCAGGGGTGCCGCTGTTGTAGTAATAGCCTGCGGGAGCATCGGTTTGGTAAACCAATAAGCCGGTGGCCGGAGAATTTATGTCACCCTTCTGGGTTGCCGTCATTCGGGGAATAAGAATTCCGCTGCTGGTTGATTTAACATCGAGCATAGCCGAGGCATTGGGGGTTGATCCGTCGGAGTTAATGCCTACGTTTTGGGCAAAAATCAGGTTTGTACCCAGAATCAACGTGATTAGAAATGTTAAAATCTTTTTCATTTTTATAGTTTTTAAAATTATTGTTCTCTTTTATTGATTTTTAGCGGTGCCATAAACTGCGGATTTCAGGGCTTCAAGGTCAGCTTTCAGATTGTCAACAGTTTCTACTTTTGCTTTCATGGCGGCGTTTTCTGCTTTTAGTGCTTCAATTTCGGCCTGCTGCTCCTGAATAGCTTTGGTAAGCACCGGAACCAGATTTCCATAACTCAATCCCAGGGTTTCGCCTTTGCTGATATCGCCTTCGGTGCCGCTTACTACTTCGGGTACAATTTTTTGTACTTCCTGGGCAAGGAAACCAACCTGAGCTTCTCCGCCTTTAACCATAGTGTAATTTACCGGGCGAAGCTGCATCACTGTTTGTAAGCCGTAGTTTGTATTTACGATATTGGTTTTCAGTCGGGCATCCGAAGCATTTGTCCAGTTACCAGCTGCAGTAACATGTGCGCCCGAACCCATGTGAAGTGGATGGGTTGGTGTAGTTGTTCCGATGCCCACGTTGCCGTCTGTATTTATTGTCATCCGTGCCAGCCCGGCAGTTTCATCGTAAATGACAAACTTATTTGCTCCGAAAGGATTACCACTACCCCCGGCATTTATTGTCCAAACTTTCCCATCATAAGTCCCCGAACCTTGAAACCTTATGCCTGGACCGACGGTAGTTGTGCTTTCTAAACGTAAAGTATAATACTCACCAACACCTTTGACATGCAAAGGGCTGCCTGGTGTAGTTGTTCCGATGCCTACATCTCCATCGGCCCCGACAGATAGTCTTGTCGATGTTGAATAATTGCCACTTGCCACACCCCCGGCATTAAGATAAATGCTGCCATTTGGGCCAGCGGAAGCAAGCGTTAAGTTTGTATTTGGTCCACC
>CAIRHD010000481.1 GCA_903878265.1 uncultured Bacteroidales bacterium
AACAAGCGTACAAAAGCTGATGTGAAAAAAGGGTGGGATAAAATTAGTTTTGGTTTATACGATCCGCGTTTAGGATTTTCTATCTTATTGTGTACAAACTAAATCCATGCAAAGGTAAGGTATTAAACGGATGGTTATCACTGAAAGTTGAAATAAAGAAAAAGATGTGGATTTAATTTTGTTCGTTATTGGTAATTCGTTAATCTTTATCTGTTATAGGTGGCTATAATAGGGCTTTAGCGGGGGGAGGGGAAATGGAAAATAGTTAATGGAAAATAGTTCCCTTCGACAAGCTCAGGGTAAAAATGGAAAATGGGGAATAGTTAATAGAAAATGGTTAATGGGAAATAGTTAATGGGAAATGGTTATTGGTTACTGGAAAATGGCTAATAGGGAATGTGATTGGTGACTGGTGATTGGTAGTTGGTGATTGGTAGTTACTTGTAATAGGGTTTTAGCGGGAATAACGTTTTTTATGGTTGGCAGAAATACCTTTAATGAAAAAAACTTATGAAGCGGATGCCTGGTGCGCGATAATAAGAAGGAGAAATACCAAGAGCGCAATTACCCAATTTGCAACCTTAATAGCACATATAAGATATAAGATGAGGGAGAATGAAGGTAAAAAGAAAGATTTGCTGATTCGACTTTACTTAACCCCCCACCATCCCTGTCATAAATGTTTCAACAAAATCAACGATTTTGTCCATTACGCGTTTGATGATTTTTTTGCGTTCGAGGAGCTTCGGTTTTATTTCGAGGATATTTACAATTTCGTCAGGAAGGGGAAGCCGCTCAGTAAAAAGATAGTTGCCTATGATGGATTGAAGTTTTCCGGAATCTACTTGTTCGTTTGCACAAATAGAAGCGAGGGCTTTTTGCTGTTCCACTGTCCAATAGTTCTCAAACTCTGAAGGTATGTTATCTGCATCGCCGATATGGGGAAGATTTTCTTCGATGAATTTTTCAATGAGCTCGCGTTTGCTGCGCAAAGCGGTTTCTCCGGAAAGGAGGTCGACAATGGCTTTTTTCTGTTTGACGTTTTCTTCGCCGGTAGCATCTTTGAGTTTAGCCAGGAGCCGGAGGATATAAGCCACGTTTATTTCGTCGCGGTGTATAAGTTCCAGTTCAAAATCGACATCGTTCAGGATGGACACTTTTTCCTTTAGGTTGTTGGTTTTTACCTTGTCGAATAAATCCAGGTACTTGCTTTTGTAGTCGTTGAATCGTTGTTCGGCCATGGCAAGGTCGTCCCAAGTGAAATCGGCAAAGGTGGCAAGCACATTGCGCAGACGCATAATTTCGCGGAATGCTTTGATAAAGGCCATTTCATCTTCTTCGCTCTTTAATTCATCTATGCTTTTCAGGTTGGGGGCTATCTTTAACAATTCCGAATAAGCTGCACTGAATTTACGCACATATTCTTCGTAAGGTTCAATGAGAATGGTGTCCTTGGCATCTTTGTTTGAGAACAAGGCTATGGCATCATCCGTAGCTTGTTTGAGGTTACGGAAACAGACTATATTGCCCTGGGATTTCTGATCGTTCAATATCCTGTTGGTGCGTGAAAAAGCCTGAACCAAACCATGATATACCAGATTTTTATCAACATACAATGTATTCAGCGGTTTGCTGTCAAATCCGGTTAAATACATGTTTACAACCAGCAATATATCTATTTCGCAGTTCTTTACCCGTTTGGCAATGTCATTGTAATAGTTGTAATAGGTTTGACTGTCCTTGGTTGAGTAATTGGTAGTGAACACTTTATTATAGTCGGCAATAAATTCATCAAGTTTTTCGCGACTATGCATGGTTGCATAGGACGGGATGTTTTGACCTGTGCCATATTGAATGCCGTTATCTGCCGCAAGATGGGTAAGATCGTCCTGCATAAAACCATTGGCATCTTTATCATCCTCGTTGGCGATGTAGCTGAAAATGGTTGCTATTTTAAGGTTGTGCGCTCCTTCGTTTTTCCGTTTTCTTAAATACTCATAGTAAAGTATCAGGTTTTCGATACTGCTGACACAAAATAAAGCTGTGAATTTACGGCTGTGTGTTTTGCGATCGTGATTTGCAAGAATGAAATCGGCTATTTTATTCAGGCGCTTGGGTGAGTTAAGCAGTTCATCCGTATCAATACCTTCAACCTCAATATCAATCTCGGTTTTAGCTCCTTCTTTTTGTTTGTATTTTCCGATGTATTCGACAGAAAATTTCAATACGTTTTCGTCCTTGATAGCATCGGTAATGACGTATTTGTGCAAACATTCTTCAAAAAGTTCCTTAGTAGTACGTTTACCCAATTCATTTTTCACTGCATTTTCGGCAAATATGGGAGTTCCTGTAAAGCCAAACAATTGCGCCTTACTGAAGAAGTTGCGTATCCGTTTGTGAGTTTCGCCAAACTGTGAGCGGTGGCACTCATCGAAAATGAAAACAATCCGCTGTTCCTTCAACTGGCTCATGCTGCTGCTGAAGTAGTTTTTAGTGATGGCAGAATTAAGTTTTTGTATTGTTGTGACAATTAGTTTGGTGCCGTCAGAAAACTGGCGTACCAGTGCAGAGGTATTGTCAGTACCATCAATACTACCTTCGGAGAAACTGTTAAATTCCTTTGCCGTTTGGTAATCCAGATCTTTACGATCAACAACAAATACCACTTTATGTACTTTGGGCAGTTGTGTAAGTATCTGGCTTGCTTTAAACGATGTGAGCGTTTTTCCTGATCCGGTTGTATGCCAGATATACCCGTTTTTATGGCTGGTTTTTACCCTTTCAATTATTGCTTCGGTGGCATAATACTGGTAAGGCCGGAATACCATCAGAATTTTGTCGGATTCATGCAACACAATGTACTTGGTAATCATTTTGGACATGTGGCATGGTTTCAGGAATTCCCTTGTAAAGTCCGATAGCTGACGGACAGGCTGATTTAGCGGATCGGACCAGTAAAAGGTTTGCTTAAAAGATTGGAAGCGGTTGTTAGCGTAATACTTGGTATTGACACCATTTGAAATTACAAATATCTGAATGAACTGGAACAGGCCGTTTGAAGCCCAGAAGGAATGCCGTTGATATCGGTTAATCTGGTTAAATGCCTCTTTCAATTCAAGGCCACGTTTTTTTAGTTCGATCTGAACCAATGGCAAACCGTTTACCAGAATGGTTACATCGAAGCGGTTCTTATAGGTGCCATCAAGTGTAATCTGGCGTGTTACCTGGTATTGATTCTGGCACCAGTGTTCCTGCTGGATAAATTCGATGTAAACGGTTGAAACCAAACCCGATTTGTCGGCGCGCACCAGCGGAAGTTTATCCCGGAGTATTTTTGCCCGGTCGAAAACGTTGCCCTTGTTGAGATGATTGAGTATTAGTTTAAACTCTGTATCGGAAAGTGTGACCTTGTTATGCTTTTCGAGTTGTGATTTGAAATTGGCAAAGAGGTCGATTTCATCTTTAATTGCAATATAGGTATAACCCAATTCAACGAGTTGAGCGATAAGGTTGTCCTCTAAAATTTGTTCGGGTTGGGTTGTCAAAGGAGTTATGAGTTATGAGTTATGAGTTATGAGTTATGAGTTATGAGTTATGAGTTATGAGTTATGAGTTATGAGTTATGAGTTATGAGTTATGAGTTA
This sequence comes from uncultured Bacteroidales bacterium, assembly GCA_903878265.1. Classification (GTDB taxonomy): domain Bacteria; phylum Bacteroidota; class Bacteroidia; order Bacteroidales; family UBA4417; genus UBA4417. Next base: position 3,645 of record CAIRHD010000481.1, read on the forward strand.
TGAGTTATGAGTTATGAGTTATGA
>CAIRHD010000482.1 GCA_903878265.1 uncultured Bacteroidales bacterium
ACTTTCCACTTTGATGGATTAGCACATGGACGTTAACAAAAACCAAATCAAAAAGAGGTTGAGCGAACAATTGCCAACACATTCCCCAGATCCGGGGTCGTGGCAACGCATTTCGGCTGCACTTGATTCTTTAGGTGCGGAAGCTGCTTTTCAGGAAAAAATTGAGCAATTACCCCAACACGCCCCAGATACAGAAACCTGGAGCAGAATTAATTTCAGGCTTAACCGTATTGCTTACTACAAAACTGCAACACGCATTGCATTGGCTGTAGCTGCTAGTTTGCTTTTGTTTATAACAGTTTCGCGCATTGCTGATTACACACAAAAACCTGCTGCAATTACCCAGATTGATAGGCAGTCGCATACTGATAAAATGCCCGTTTCGGATACGAAAATCCAATCTTTTATTTCAGAAATAATTGATACGCAGTTGCCAGAAAATAAAATCGCTTTAATTTCAAAACCATATTCCGCAAAATCACAAACCAGCAGCAAAGTTGGGTTGGCTACTGAAAATGAAGTTATTAATGAAATTGCCATTAGCGAAAACTCATCACCTATAAAAACAACTGCATTTTCAGGAAATTCGTCCGAATCTTTTGCAGAAGTTTCCACTACAATTACAGACTCTTCGCCTTTGCAAGTAGTTTTAAGTGCTGATAACCAATCGGAAATCAAGGGTTTACAAACAGAACAAGTTTATAAACCCAAAACTCATCCGGTTAAATACTACACCCCCGATGAGCCTCAAAACCTTGGGAAACAAAACCATTTTGCTTTAGCAATGAATTACCTGCCCGAGAATGTGAATAACGGTACCGACAATTCGATTTTTCACAATGTTGACCTTACAGCTAGCTACAACAAAGAAAAAGTTAGATTTAACACCAGCATAGGCATGGCATACAACGAAGAAAAATTGGAGTTTGATATGAATTATGATATCAAGACACCTGTAACTGCCGTTGGGCCTAGTGGTCATTTGGACACATTAAGATATGAGGTTTCCAACGTGGACTCGCAGTATCAGGGGACTGAAAAACACCAGTATTTTACTTATAACCTTGGTTTTGGCAAACGGTTATTCAATTTTGGAAAATTTTCGTCTTGGATAAACGCTGGAGCCGGATTTGGGATTCAGGTAAAAAATCCCGATTTAATTGCTTCCACCGAAAGCTCGATCAAAGGGCAGTACAACGCACAGATCATAAGCGTGAAATCCGACAAACCTGTTTATAACGATGTAAATGTAAACTTTGTAACTGGCATAGACTTTAATTATGCTATCCTCAACAAGTTTAGCATCACATTTGCCCCAACAAGCCGATGGTATTTTAAGTCCTTGCTTACCAAGGATAACCAGCCAACGGATGAACTCACACTCGGTTTCAGGACCGGGCTGAAATTGGTTTTTTAAAGCGGGTTGGAATCTGTTAAAGATCCGTTGTTGATTGGGTATTGTAGGAGGAAATTTGTTTGCTGCTTCAACTAAATGTTTTGTTGGAGGTTCACCAGATTATCTTGATTATTGTGCAACCGAACATTTTCTTTCCCAAAATCAGGCTTAAGTTTTATTGAATCTTCATCTCCAGCCATTTCTCCATGGTTTCGATCACCAATTTACGTTGTTCACCACTTAGTGTTGATATCTGCGCCCCATGCGTGCCACCAGCCTGAACCATTTTGAGGCTTCCACTACCAGGTTTGATGTCGGCTGCCGTTGCACCCCAAGGATCGGCTTCGCCATAAATATAAATCATGTGCTCAGGATTTCCGGCCATAAATTGTTTCAGTTTTTCCTGATAAGATGGATCCCAAACAATAGTAACATCTTTTGGCACGAATACCGAGTTCGAATAATCAGTGTTTTTCAGGTATTTTGCGAATGGCTTTTCATCATATTCGTAATATCCAAGCTGTGTATAAAATTGATAATTAGCAGATTGATAAGTATTGGCAGCATCGGTGTACCAAAAAGGAGATACAATCTGGTTGAGGTAACTTGCCATTTTTTCAGGGGTTGTCGATTTCAAAACAGGCAAATTGTTTTCGTCGGCTGTGTATTGCCAAAATGCAAAAGGAAATTCCAGGACAGAATAATCATAAGCCGATTCTGCGTCAATGGTGGTAAATTTCAGATTGCTCTCCGCTGCTATTTTCTCCCAAAGAGGTAGAATCTTGCTTTTATTTTTCAGCAAATAAAACTGTATCTCGGTAATATGTTTCCTCTGTTTTTTGGTTCCGACATGTTTAAAATGTTCATCAATCCTTTTGTCGAGCCTTTCGAAGTTGATAGGCGCAACGTACGGAATGGTAACATCCACATCGTTAGGGAAATAAACCTTATATTCGGTAGCAGTTTGGCCGCCTTTGCTAACGCCGGTGGCAATCCATTTCCCTTTGTAAACCTGTCCGAATAGCGTCCTAATGTAATGATAATCACCGGCATCTTGTTCGGCTGTGAGGTATTTCCAATCGATTGGCTTTGGTGTTGAAGGCCCAAAATACCTGTGTTCCACATACAGTTGATTGGCTTGCAATAATCGGGTCGGCTCCGACATGGTTCTTGTAGAAACCCATTCGGCTCCGTAACCCTCAGTTTCCATCACGGTCGGCTTGTCG
>CAIRHD010000483.1 GCA_903878265.1 uncultured Bacteroidales bacterium
CGTTTATCTGAAAACGACCTTCGAATCATGCGTTTTTAACAAAACACTTTCCAATTATTCCAATTAAATGCTTACATTTATGCTTTTAAAAACTATATTTTACCATGAACAAGGACACAGCCATTAAACTTTTTGAAACCAGGCAAATACGCTCGGTTTGGGACGATGATGCCGAAAAATGGTATTTTTCTATTGTTGATGTAGTTGAGGTTTTAACTGAAAGCCCCAATGCAAACAATTACTGGAAAGTATTAAAACACAGGTTGGCCAAAGAAGGCAGCCAGTTGGTTACAAATTGTAACCAACTGAAAATGCAATCCTCGGATGGTAAATATTATAAAACCGATGTCGCTGATACCGAGCAACTTTTCCGACTAATACAATCTATACCTTCGCCCAAAGCAGAGCCGTTTAAAACCTGGCTCGCCAAAGCCGGACGTGAACGCATTGATGAAATCGAAGATCCTGAATTGGGTTTCGACCGGTTGATGGAAACCTATCTCCGCAAAGGATACAGCAAAGAATGGGTAAACCAACGCTTGAAAAGCATAGAAATCCGCAAAGAACTTACTGATGAATGGGATAATCGTGGCGTTAAAAAAGGCCAGGAATTTGCTATACTTACCGATGAAATCACAAAAGCATGGAGCGGTTTGAGCGTAAAAGAATATAAAAACCATAAAGACCTGAAAAAAGAGAACCTCCGCGACAATATGACAAACCTCGAATTGGTGCTCAACATGTTGGCCGAAGCCTCAACAACCGAAATATCGAAAGACAAAAAACCAATTACTTTCGATGAAAATAAAAAAGTGGCCCAAAAAGGCGGCGAAGTAGCAAAAGCCGCCAGGGTACAATTAGAAAACACCACCGGAAAAAAAGTGGTAACATCGAAAAATGCAAAATCATTGGTGCAAAATAAAACCAAGGAAATTAATGAATAAACCCTATTAGCACATTCACCTTGTCTCCCCACGCCACTTCTCACTTCGCCCTTCATTTTATCAAAAACAACAATTTAAATTAAAAACATTGAACTTCTCAGCATTTGGCTTCGGCCCTTCGATTATGGAAGGCATAGAAGCAATAGGATACGAAATCGCAACACCAGTGCAGGAATCAGCCATTCCAGTAATTCTCGAAGGTCGAGATTTAATAGCTTCAGCCCAGACAGGCACTGGAAAAACCGCTGCATTTTTGCTTCCGGTAATTGAAAAACTTATGGCCATGCCACACGACAACCAGGTGAAAGCTATGGTAATTGTGCCAACCCGCGAACTTGCTTTACAGATTGACCAGCAGATGGAAGGCTTCTCGTATTACACCCATGTAAGCTCAATTGCTATATATGGAGGAACGGACGGAACCGTATTTTCGCGCGAAAAACAGGCACTTACCGAAGGCGCCGACCTAATTGTGTGTACGCCAGGCCGTTTGATGGCGCATATAAACATGGGTTATATAAAATTCCCTGAACTCAAATTCCTTATCCTCGACGAAGCTGACCGTATGTTGGATATGGGTTTTCACGAGGATATACTTAAAATTATTTCCCATCTTCCCAAGCAACGGCAAAACCTGATGTTTTCGGCCACCATGCCATCCAAAATACGGCATTTGGCTAAACAAATCCTACACAATCCTTTCGAGATCAATATCGCCATGTCGAAACCGGCCGAAAAAATTGTTCAGAAAGCTTTTGTGGTTTACGATGCTCAAAAAATCCCTCTAATAAAAATGCTTCTGAAGGAAACCGAGATGAAACGCGTGCTTGTGTTTTGTTCGACAAAAGAAAAAACGCGGCAGGTTTACCAGGAACTAAAACGGGCGGGGATAAAAGCCGAAGAAATCCACTCAACCCTTGAACAGACGACACGCGAAACAGTGATTATCCGTTTTAAAAGTGGTGATATCCCCGTATTGGTTGCCACCGATATTGTTTCGCGCGGCATTGATATCGAAGACATTGATATGGTGATAAATTACGATGTACCTCACGATGGCGAGGATTATATTCACCGCATTGGCCGTACGGCCCGCGCTTCGGCCGAAGGAACTGCAGTAACATTTATAAACGAGCGCGACCAGCAACGCTTTGGTGGCATTGAAACCCTGCTTGAACGAGAAATCGAGAAATCGCCGGTTCCTGAACAGTATGGCGAAACACCGTTGTATAATCCTACTATCAGGCGAAAAAGCGAAAAACGGGGGTTTGCCGGAAAAAGAAAAGGTGGAAAAAAGCCAGGAAACTCACCCCGGAAACCGAAGTAAACTCCGGGAAAATGTAATCAATTTATGTTTAAATTAATTTATAAAACAAGTAAACTCCACAACAAAAAAAACATTCACGATTTAACTATATTTTCCTGCAAGTCCGGCTCCAGTTTACAATTCGATAAAATGTAATTGTACAGACTCTAAGTCAGCTATTAACAATTGATGAAAATGCTTTTGTATGTTGTATTATATTTATTTTTTTTATTCCGACAAATGTTTTCTTTTTACGTCTTTCTATTACAAAAACCCTGCTTCTGACTCGTACTTTTACAAAATTTGCAGTATGTAATATGTAATAAGAAGAACTGCAACAAAAACATAAAAACTGGATAAGCGGTGTTTAACCTCAGTATATCGTATTCGCGCAAAAAATTTTACTTGCTTTCGCTAAAAAAACATTGTATATTTGCGTGACTATTTAACCGCATTTTTCATACTGCATTATCCATAAAAAAGACATTGATAAACTCCTGTTAGAAACCCTACTCGAGATTGCTTGAATTCTTCTACGTGTACACTTGACAAGTCGAATAAACATATAGTTTAACCTTCTAATCAAAAGTGCCATGAAAAAATTTACCCTTTCCGTAGTTTTTCTTTTTTTAGCTCTTGTTCAAACGTGGGCGGCTGCTTACAGAGATTTTAGGACCAAAGCCAATGGGGACTGGAATTTGCTTTCCACCTGGCAAATGCATAATGGATCCATGTGGGTAAATGCCACCTGGATCCCTGACTACAACGATGAAGATATTACGATACTTGAGGGTTATTCGGTTTCCATTACAGCCTCGGTAACGGTCGATCAGGTGAATGTAAAAGGAAACCTGACATTAAATTCTGGTATAATACTTACAATTAACAATGGATCATTAACGGATGTATTCGTTGATAATACATCATCAAATTTAGCCTATTTTTATGTTTATGGCACTATTATCAATCAGGGAACCTTGTCGAAAACTGATGGTGTTATAAACTACTATGACAACTCCTTTTACAAGCACGCTCAGGATGGTGGAAGCGTGGAGGATGCCACCTGGTCAACAAACTCAACCTGTGAAATAACAGGGTATGTAGGCAGTAACCCTTCAAATCTGGATCAAAATTTTGGAAACTTTACATGGAATTGTTCCGGGCAAACTTCAACTCCAAATCTCAGTACTATTCCCATTGTATATGGTAATTTTTCATTAATAAGTACAGGAAATGCATCGCTTACACTTTCAACCTCTTCGAATACCAATATGTATATCTATGGGGATTATATTCAGCAAGGCGGCAATTTCTTTCCATCAAACGGTTCGGCAGATGACATCCTTAACATTGGAGGCAATTTTAACATGACTGGTGGGAAACTTGGAGGACCTCCCAGTGGATCAGGCAGTACAACTTTAGTTTTTAACAAAAATGGCATTCAAACATTCACATCGCCGGCCGCACAGGACGCACTTTCCAATAAACTGAACTTCCAAGTGAACAGTAATTCCACA
>CAIRHD010000484.1 GCA_903878265.1 uncultured Bacteroidales bacterium
AGGAAAATAAATTGAATTATCAAAACTCACTGTTCCCAGATAAGCAGGGGGCTTACTTTTGAAAAAGAAAAAAATGCGATTAATAATCAATTAGTTACCCTCATTTTAGTCCAGATCAAGTGCTTTACCGGACAACAATGAAAATATATGAATATTTTACGTTAGGTGATTATTTGAATGTTGTCCTCTGTACTTTATCACTAGGAGAAGGGGACGGTGGACAATAGGGTTTGGGTAAATTGGGTATGCGCCTAAATTGACAGGTGACTGGAAAGAATGAAATGCAACTGTGTTAAATTTATTTATAGTGAATGAGCATAAAACAAATATACTCAGGTTGAAGAAATATGGAAAGTTTATTATTTGAACATATCGCCATTCCTTGAAAGCCTGATTCAGTATCTAAAATGGGACTGCCACTGATACCTGATGCGATACCACCATCACAATCAAAACAATTGGTATATACCAAGTCATTATCAATGTGCTCATGTTGTTTGAATTTAATATCGGCTTTTTGGGGATGACTAACATTTAGTGAATATTGCTCAAATTCAAGTCTCGAAATATCAGGAATGGCATTGATTCCGATAGGGAGAGGCGTTTCGAGTGTTGATAATGGTTCGTGGAACCCAGTACAAACCAGAGATGAGTTTCGGGTAATTTGAATACTACCTAAATGAAGGTATTTGTTAAATGGGTTTTCTGTTTTGAAAATTGCAAGATCCTTGAATATGGGCAATGAATTTTCAGGTTTGGGGTCATAAATTAGATTGTCAGAAACGGGAATTAATGGAAGCAGGCATCCATTGGGCATGTAATAGAACTTTTCACAAACTATTGCTTTGTCTTTTAATATATGCGCGGCAGTAATGAAGGTGTTTGGATTTTCGAGAAAAAAGCCATTACCAAGGAATAGGTACTCGGAGTTCCGATACCCTATTACCGGAAATACAATTTGGGATAATTCGCTTATGTCCATTCCAAAAATACCTTTATTAATTATTTTAACTACAGAGGATGCGATACAATGTGAAATTGACAGGTAACTTACGATGGAGATATTAGCTTTTTGATTGTAAAGCCTCCCTTAACACCTGCTGCAACAGCTTTTCGTTTTGCTCCTTGCTTTGCTTGATACTGGCTTCCCCCGCTACCGCGCGAATCCCTTCGCGTGGTTCTAAGTAAATCCCTTCCCTATCCCCCAACAACTCCCCCTCCTTCACCTACCACACCCTCACCACTTTTCACAGCCTTTTTGCTATCGCGCCTTACCCTTGAGTGGAGGTTGGTAAAGGTATATTCCTTTGCCTTTACCTTGTCGTTTTTGAATATTAGTTTGCCGACGCTCATCAGTTCGGCAATATCGTGCCAGTAATCGAGCAACTGGGCTTTGTTTTCGGCCGTGAGCTCGCTGCGCTGGTTCATCAGGGTGTTTTGTTGGCGGTTGTGGCTATCAATAAAAGTGCGGTCGTCAACAAATTCCTGCCGCATGGCGGCTGTAAACCCCTTGGCTTCCAAGGCGTGTATATTGCTGTCAATTTCGCGAAGCAGCACCGCAAGATCGGTAAGCAGGGCTTCGGCGTTTCGTTTACGGATGTTGGCCCGCAGCTTAGGCAAGCCAAATTCGGCAATGGGTTTGGCAAGTTGATCGGCTGCCCGCTTCAGTTTAACCTCAAACAAGTCGAGCTTGGGTTTCAGGCCATCCATGCGGTCGTGAAGGCTTTGGGTAACCACTTTCAGTTCCCCGGTTTTTTCGGTGCGTGTAACAAGGGCATTTATAACGGCCTGTTTCGCCGTTTGGTTGTCGATGTAGCCCTGGTCAATATCAGGGGCAGCCGAGGTAAAATCAGGCAAGTCGCGCTGTACATTATCGAGCACAAACTGGCCTATAACGGGGATTTCTTCCGTTTTGCAATTGGGCAATGCTGTAGTACTGTTCATAACGATTGGGTTTTTAAAAACAGGTGTAAAGGTAGTGAATAAAGGAGCGAAAGTCAAGCGTTTTAGTGGTGCTATTGAAAAAATATTTTTAAGAAAATTGTATTAAAGTGCAACCCTATCCTTCGAAAGCGCAACCCCATCCTTTGGAAGTGCTACTGCAGCCTTTGGAAGTGCAATAACAGCCTTTGGAAGTGAAATAACAGCCTTTGGAAGTGAAATAACAGCCTTTGGAAGTGCTACAACAGCCTTTGGAAGTGCAATAACAGTCTTTGGAAGTACAATAACAGTCTTTGGAAGTGCTTTTACAGCCTTTGGAAGTGCTTTTACAGCCTTTGAAAGTGCTACTGCAGCCTTTGGAAGTGCTTTTGCAGCCTTTGGAAGTGCTACTGCAGTCTTTGGAAGTGCTACTGCAGCCTTTGGAAGTGCTACTGCGTTTTTATGCTTCAATTTCTATATATATTTTTATGCCAGATAATTATAATTCAATACCTCAGTTGGTGAGGAGTATGCTAAATCTGATTGTTTCACATAAGCCCTATAATGGTAAGTGCCTTATTTACATCGATTAGTAATGCTCGAATAATTGCTTATTAGTAAAAATGAAAAAGCCTATATAAAATTATACGGGCCAATTCAATTGATCAAATAATATTTTGATTCCCATATTTAGGATTGCCTATTCAACTATCCTTTTCATCCCTCTATCGTTCAGTTTGTTCAGTATCGTGGCAGCATCCTTGAATTTGTTGTTAAAAATCATGGCGGCAATAATATAGGGTTTAAAGCCGGCTTCCTTATAGGTTTCTATCCGGTAACGGTCGAAAACTGATTCTGCCACTTCGCCTTCCTTGCACGAAACACCTGAAATATCGGCAGGCAAACAGTGCATATACAAGGCTTTGCCTTCTTTGGTGAGTTTCATTTTTTCTTCGGTACATTCCCAATTTTTGAAACGGGCATTGTTGGCCAAGCATTCTTGTTCCAAGGCTTTCAGGCCATCTTTATCATTGTTTTTCAGCAAAGGTGTCCGGCGTTGCATCACCGAAAACGGTGCCCAGCTTTTTGGATACACAATGTCGGCACCATGAAAAGCCTCGTCCATACTGTTCACAACCCTGAATTTGCCACCGGAAGCAAGCGCGTTTTTGGCGGAAAGTTCCACAACATCGGGAATGAGGGAATATCCTTCGGGATACGCCAAATCCACTTCCATCCCGAAGCGCGTCATCAGTCCAATAATGGCTTGCGGCACCGACAAAGGTTTTCCATAACTAGGGGAATAGGCCCAGGTCATGGCAATTTTTTTGCCTTTCAGGTTTTCCAAACCGCCGTAATAATTGGCAAGGTGCATCAGGTCGGCCATGGATTGTGTCGGGTGATCGATATCGCATTGTAAGTTCACTATTCCCGGACGTTGTGGGAGCACACCATTGTGAAAACCATCGCTCAAAGCATCGCCAACTTCCTTCATATACGTATGGCCTTCGCCCAGGAACATATCGTCGCGGATACCAATAATATCGGTTAAAAAGCTGATCATGTTGGCAGTTTCGCGGACGGTTTCGCCATGGGCAATCTGCGATTTGCTTTCGTCCAGATCCTGAACTTCAAGCCCAAGCATATTACAAGCCGATGCAAACGAAAATCGTGTGCGTGTTGAGTTGTCCCGAAAATTGGAAACAGCAAGTCCCGAATCGAAGACTTTTGTCGATATATTGTTATCGCGCAGGTTTTTCAAAGCCTCAGCAACAAGCAAAGTTTGCTTCAGTTCGTCTTCAGTTTTATCCCAGGTGAGGAGGAAATCGTTGGCGTATAAGTTGGATTCCAGTTGGCTGAGGGATTCCAGTATTTGGTTGATTGGTTTCATTTTTTGTAGTTAATGGTTAATAGAAATTGGTTAATGGTGGACATTTTGTTTTTTTTCATTGATAAAATTACCTGAAGGGTGTTGAGGAGTTTTCGCACGTTAAATCAGGAAAGCGTAAGCCGCATAAAAAGCCGCTGCTGCTTCCAAATGATCGACCGGAACTTTTTCGTTTGGTGCATGGGCAAACACTTCGTTACCAGGGCCAAATCCAATAATCGGGATTCCGTAATAGCCATTTATGGTAACGCCGTTGGTCGAAAAAGTCCATTTATCAACTATAGGTTCTTTACGGAAAAGTTGTTTATATGCATCAACACCGGTAGTTACCGCGGTATGTTCAGCGGGGATTTTCCATGTAGGATAGTATTTCTCCATGCCATATTTCAATCCGGTATAAGCAACTTCTTCGTAATGCAGCACTTCCACGGTTGCATCCATATCTTTGATAATTTCCTGGATTTCGGCAACTGCCGATTCTTTGGTTTCGCCCCAAGTAAGGCGGCGGTCGAGGTGAAACTGAGCATAATCAGCCACAGCACAGAGCGAAGGACTACCTGATTTTATTTCGGAAATGGTAACAGATCCTTTGCCAAGGAAATCATCGGAAGGAAGACGTTCATTGAGCTTTTCGATTTCCAGAGCGGCCTGAGCGGCCATATAAATGGCATTTTTGCCACGTTCGGGAGCACTGCCATGGCATGAAAGACCTTTAAACCGTACCAATATTTCCATCCTGCCACGGTGGCCACGGTAGATATTGAGGTTTGTAGGTTCGGTGCTAATCGCAAAATCGGGCCGCACATTTTCCTCTTCCACCAGGTATTTCCAACAAAGGCCATCGCAATCTTCTTCCATCACGCTTCCAACAACCAAAACGGTGAGGTCGCGGTCGAAACCAAGTTCTTTTAAAATCCGTCCGCTGGTAACTGCAGCCGCCGGACCACCTTTCTGATCAACTGTGCCGCGTCCATGAACAAAACCATCTTTTATTTCGCCGCTAAACGGATCGAAAGTCCAGTTTGCAGGGTTGCCAACATCCACGGTATCCATGTGTCCGTCTATAGCTAAAATTCTTTTACCGTTTCCTATTCGGCCAATCACATTCCCAAGCCCATCAATACGGACTTCGTCGAAACCAGCTTCTTCCATCTGGCGTTTAAGTTCTAATTGCACATCTTTTTCGTACATGCTTGTCGATTTTATCTGCACCAGCTTCGAAAGGTTTTGTGCAGTATAATCGCGGTAATTGTGTGAGAGGTCGTTGATTTTTTGAAAAACATCTTCCATAATGGGGTTGGGGTTTAGGGGTTGGGTTTTATGGCGGGATTATGCCAGAATTGAGTTATTAGTTTTGTAGGGAAACCTTGATATCACTAAAACCTAACCCCCAACCCCTAAAACCTTCTTTCTGATTTCTTCAATACTCAACAAAACAACTTCTGCCGTTGCTGGCAACGAAAACTGCGGTTCAAATTCATGGTTTCCAACTGCCGAAACAGCATCTTTTATTGCCAGCCAAACTGAAAAT
>CAIRHD010000485.1 GCA_903878265.1 uncultured Bacteroidales bacterium
ACCTGTTTTGTTTGTCCAGGTTCCGGAAACAAGTTCGAACAGGTAGATTTTATTTGAGGTCTGTTCGCTGAAACTGAGAAATAATGTACCGCTGTTTTTATTGAAAGCCAAGTGGAGCGTTTTACCCATTAAATTCGTTGATGGCTTATCGAGGTAATTAACCAGTACCCAGTCAGTATCCGCAGGCCCTCGTTTATAGGTGTAAATCTTATCATAAGCGGTATTGAAAAACGATATGTAAACTACCTGGTTAACAGAATCCCTCACGATATCACTTCCCCCAAATAGGTCTGCACATGTGTTGACAAAAGATGTATTGGTTCCCCAGTCAGAAACAATACCATTCTTATACCGGCGTACAGAAATAGGTATATTCGTCGCACTACGTGAGGTTTTATAGGTTTGATAATATTCGTTTTTATCAACTACGCACAGATTATAACCGTAAACATAAGATGCGCCATTGGTGATATCACCCCGGTTTATGATATATGCCGGGTCGGAGGGAGGTAAATAGGTAAAAGTCACTGCCGAAGTAGCTGCCCCGCCAGGTGTTGTTACCGAAATGGTTCCTGTAGCTCCGGTTGCCACTACTGCCGTGATGGTTGTGGCACTGACAACTGCAAAGGATGTGGCTGCCGTACCGCCAAAGCTTACTGCCGTGGCCCCGGTGAAATTGGTTCCGGTAATGGTAACAGTTGTTCCGGTTCCTGCCGATGTTGGGGTAAATGAGGTAATGGTGGGTGCGGAGATATAAACCTGCCACGCAAGATGCGGATAGCCATTGTTGTCGGTAGCACTAATATGCCAGACAGGCAATGAGCTAAAATCCCAGCCAGCGGTGGTAAAGGTCGATTGCGTTTTCATCTGGGCTGTTGTTTTGCCAGTGCCGCTTCTGCTGGTAGCCTTCCCGCTGGTTTGAGTATCCCAGAAGCAATTGCTTGATGTTCCATAACCTGAAAATCCTCCAATAAATGAGCCGCTCGCAGGAACTGTTCCTGTAGAATAGCAGTTAGAAACGGTTCCACCAGATAAAATACCAATAAAACCGCCAACAAGACTAGGAGAGGCACAGGATACATTCCCAGTGGCATAGCAGTCGCTTATTGATGCGACAGCATCACTAACAAACCCACCTGCCTCGGCACCACTGTTGCTGCGGACAGACCCGGTTGCATAGCATTTTGATATTGATGAATTTGAAAAAATGTCGCCTGCAAATCCACCGACATGTGCATCCCCTGAAATTGAGCAAGTGGAAAAACATCCCGTTACAGTACCAGATTCAATTATACCAGCGATCCCTCCAGTTCTGGTACTCGACCCAGTAACAGAACCGGTTGAATAGCAATTTGTTATAATAGTACCCTTTGCATAACCTGCAATTGCTCCAGTATGATCCTTTCCAGTAATATTAACAGAAGTCAATCCTAAATTTAATATGCTAGAATGAATAGAGCCTAAATAAGTTGATACACTAAATAAGCCAACACTACTCGTTGATGGTCTGTTTATAAATAGATTACTAATAATATGCCCCTGTCCGTTATATGTTCCATTAAAATCTGCTGACCCGGTCATCCCTATTGGAACCCATCCTGCTCCACTAAACCAGGTTGATGTTGAGGAAGCGTCAATATCGGCTGTCTGGATAAAATATTTGAAATTCACCGTACTGGCGTTAACGCTGATCCAGTAAAGATTGTTAAGCGTCGCGATCTGGTAGGGGTTTCCAGCACTGCCATCCCCGGCAGCAGGTGCGGTGGCTGTTTGTGCCTGAAGTTTTGCCGATGACAGAAACATCATCAGAAACATAAAAGGAAGCAGAATGGCTCTTGCCAAACCGACGGGAAAATTTTTGTAACACGGAAAATTTGTTTTCATAAAAATGAATTTTAGTTTAACAATGAAATGAGTAAAAATGTAAGTAATTGAAATATAATTGATTATAATATAATTAAATTGTCCAACGGACAACATTGGGTGGCGGTTTTTTGGTGAAATAAAAAGTGGCTGACAGTCTTTAATAACCTGGCCGAACGGTTTCGTATCGAAGTGCGCGGGCCAGGCGGTTCGTCGGGTTCATTGTCGATGCTGTACCGCACAACTCCTTTTATGCCGAGGCTATTTGCAACATAGGTGGTACTAGA
>CAIRHD010000486.1 GCA_903878265.1 uncultured Bacteroidales bacterium
ACCGAACCATTTTACTCAAACTTGCATTCTCACCATTCCCTTTTTCAACTATCTGAAACCTAAGCCCTGTTGGCGTTTCATTCATTTTCCAAGCTTTACTTACAATCAGTTCGTCAATTTGTTGATTTTCAGTTTCTATCGTTGCTATATTTGCTTCAACTAATTTTTCGGTAATTTGCTTTTGACTCAATTTCTTAGTCGAACCTCTGTCCTGCTTATCTGAACATGAAATTAAAAAAAACGCTACCAAAATTGAAATGGCCAAGCCTACCTTATAATTCATGTTTCAATATTTGTAATTTGCAAGTGATTTATGTATTTCGTGACTAATATCAGGCAATAACGACTCAAACCAGTTTAAAGTATCAGGCATTGATTTAAATACATCGCCTCCGGCCGCGTTGCGGTGGCCACCTCCATTAAAATAAGCCCTTGCAAATTCATTTACATTGAATTCACCCTTGCTTCTTAACGAAACCCTAATCCGGTCGTCGCGTTCGGTAAATAATGCCGCTACAGCCACATTTTGGATACTAAGCGCGTAATTCACAACACCTTCAGTATCGCCTTGCTGATATTGAAAATTTTCGAGATCCTCTTTTGTAAGCCAAATATAAGCTGTGGCATATTCGGGCAATACTTTCATATTGGAGCTTAAGCAATGGCCTAACAAGCGCATACGGCTTTCTGAATATGTATCATATACCAGTTTGTGAACCTTTTCCACATCCAATCCGGTCTTAATCAAATTAGCGACAATCTGGAATGTTTCGTGCCGGTTACATGCATAACTGAATGATCCGGTATCTGTCATAATCCCAACAAAAAAACATTCTGCCATTTTGAGAGTAATCTCGGAAGAAAACTCAGCTTCATCAAGGATTTGATATAAAAGCTCCGAGGTTGACGATACGCAAGTTTCCGAAAAAGTGAGATCGAACTCATTTTCTGGTTGGATATGATGATCAATAATAATGCGCGTACCGTTTGCAGCACGAAGTTGGTCGGCAAACAGTTTAACCCTGCCCAGTGTATTGTAATCCATGCAGAATATGATATCTGCACAAGAAATCAGTGCATCGCCTAAACTTGGGTTTTCGGAATAAATTACTAATTGGTCAGCACCAGGCATCCATTGCAAAAATGAAGGCAACTCGTTAGGGATTAATACTTTTACATTAATCCCGTGTCCGATAAGAAAATGGTACAACGCCAACGAGGATCCAATAGCATCACCGTCAGGATTATAATGAGTTGTGATAATAACATCCGATTTCTCTCCGATGAGTTTTTTTAGGTAGTTAATTGACGATTCCGAAATTCTCAAGATGTTATTTTTGTAAAATTTATTTTTTTGCAAATTTACCATTTTAAACTTTATGATGATATCCCTGTTTAATTAAAAACTTACTTTTGTTGAAATTACAATTTAACAGATTATGACAGGAAATACCACATTTACTATGATTAAACCCGATGCTTTTGAAGCTGGGAATACAGGTTTGATTTTGAATAAAATAATTGAAAATGGATTTAAAATCAAGGCTTTACGGCTTACATACCTTCGTAAGGATAATGCTGAAGCATTTTACGCTGTTCACAAGGACAGGCCATTTTTTAATAGTTTGGTCGAATTTATGTCGTCAGGGCCGATTGTTGCGGCCATTCTCGAAAAAGAAAATGCTGTCGAAG
>CAIRHD010000487.1 GCA_903878265.1 uncultured Bacteroidales bacterium
CCTGATCAAGACGATTACTTCGTCAATGTTATCGAGGGCAATAAGCAAACCTTCAAGGATATGTGCACGCTTTTGAGCTTCTGCAAGATCAAACCTGGTACGCCTTAGTATAACTTCGTGGCGGTGATCGATAAAATGACCTATAAGTTGCTTGAGGTTTAACTGGTAAGGGCGGCCTTTCACCAAAGCTATTGCATTGGTACTGAATGAGGTTTGAAGCGCAGTATATTGGTATAACTTGTTCAACACAACATTGGAAACAGCATCTTTCTTCAGTTCATATACAATCCGAAGCCCGTTTCGGTCGCTCTCGTCCCGGATATCGTGTATTCCATCAATTTTTTTCTCGTTAACAAGATCGGCGGTCTTTTTAATCATTTCCGCCTTGTTCACTTGATAAGGGATCGAAGTAAAAACAATCGCTTCCCGACCTCTTTCAAGGGTTTCAAAAGATGATTCACCACGCATTACCAATCGTCCACGGCCAGTTTCATAAGCTTCACGAACGCCTTCATACCCATATATTATACCACCTGTAGGAAAATCAGGTGCTTTTATATATTTCATCAGCCCTTCGATGGAAATTTCCTTATCGTCGATATAAGCAATACAACCATTTATAACTTCGGTGATATTGTGTGGCGGTATGTTGGTTGCCATCCCAACGGCAATACCTGATGTTCCATTAATTAACAGGTTCGGGATTTTTGCTGGTAAAACGGTTGGCTCTTCAAGCGTATCATCAAAATTCAATTTGAAATCGACAGTATCCTTATCAATATCAGCCAGCAATTCTTCAGCTAATTTGCGCAACCTTACTTCAGTGTAACGCATGGCAGCCGGGCTATCGCCATCAATTGAACCAAAGTTTCCTTGGCCATCGACCAAAGGATATCGTAAAGACCAATCCTGTGCCATACGGACCATGGCATCGTAAACGGAAGTATCACCATGAGGGTGATATTTACCAAGTACTTCACCCACAATACGTGCAGATTTTTTGTACGAACGGTTTGAAAGTACACCCAAATCGAGCATACCATATAAAACCCTTCTGTGAACCGGTTTCAATCCATCGCGCACATCGGGCAATGCACGCGAAACAATTACCGACATCGCGTAATCGATGTAGGCACCTTTCATTTGTGTTTCAATGTTTACGGGAAGTATTCTTTCCCCGTCCTGAATGTTATCCATTTCTTAATCCCTTCATTTATAACAACTTAAGTTATTGCCAACAGAACTACGAAAGTACTGTTTATTTTAATACAAAATATGCAATTGTTAGCAATTTCGTACTGGTTTCTAACAATGGGGTGTTAATAACATTAAAATATTGAAAATGAGTATTTAAGCTATTTAATTCCTTTGATAGCAGCAAACTATTTACTTACTTGTGTGTTTATGTTGTAATTTTGGGGAGATTTTTAAGGACAATTAATTAGTAATCAAAAGGGCTGGTAAATAAATGGAAGCAAAGTTCTCGCAAAGAGTAAAAGATGTTTTGTCTTTTAGCCGTGAAGAGGCTATCAGGCTTGGAAATGAATATATAGGCGTTGAACACCTTTTATTAGGAATGATACGCGAAAAGGAAGGATTGGCTATACGTATTTTAGGATACCTCAATGTTGATTTGGTAGAATTGCGCAGGATAATAGAAGCTGCAATAATAAACCCAAGCAATATCAATAAGCCAAACGACAACCTTCCATTGGTGAAACAAGCCGAACGGGCTCTAAAATTAACCTATCTGGAAGCAAAACTTTTTAACAGCGAATTAATTGGAACAGAGCATCTTCTGCTTGCAATTTTAAAAGATGAAGACAACCTTGTTACACGATCGGTTAAAAAATACAATGTTGATTATGATTTGTTTAAAGAGGAAGTGAAATCATATCTGATTACAGGTGAAGATTCATCACAATCATTTGGCGAAAACGAAAAATTCTTTGGAAAAACAAAAAATGACCCAAAGGATGATCTTTCAGGAAGTTCGAAGGATGAAGATCCTGATGATACTGGAGGCATGGAAAATCTTAAGAAGCCTACAGACAGCAAGTCGAAAACACCTGTTCTCGATAATTTTGGCCGCGACCTGACCAAAGCTGCGGAAGAAAATCGATTGGACCCAATTGTTGGGCGCGAAAAAGAACTGGAAAGGATTTCTCAAATTTTAAGTCGCCGCAAAAAGAATAACCCGATTTTGATTGGTGAACCAGGTGTTGGCAAATCGGCTATTGCAGAAGGACTTGCATTGCGTATTACTCAAAGAAAGGTTTCGCGTGCGCTTTTTAACAAACGTGTTTTTACTTTAGATCTGGCATCTTTGGTGGCGGGTACCAAATACCGCGGCCAATTTGAGGAACGCATGAAAGCCGT
This sequence comes from uncultured Bacteroidales bacterium, assembly GCA_903878265.1. Taxonomy (GTDB): domain Bacteria; phylum Bacteroidota; class Bacteroidia; order Bacteroidales; family UBA4417; genus UBA4417. The sequence goes on from CAIRHD010000487.1 coordinate 2,380, forward strand.
ATTGAACGAGTTGGAAAAAAACCGTGATATTATCTTGTTTATTGATGAAATACATACCATCGTAGGTGCCGGAAATGCAAGTGGGTCGCTGGATGCCAGCAATATGTTCAAACCTGCTTTGGCGCGAGGCGAAATTCAGTGTATTGGTGCAACAACGCTCGATGAGTATCGTCAGTACATTGAAAAAGATGGAGCCTTAGAGCGTAGGTTTCAGAAAATTATTGTAGAGCCTACTTCAGTGGAAGAAACAATAACAATTTTAAACCAAATAAAAGAAAAATACGAAGACCATCACCTTGTTCAATATACGCCCGAAGCCATTACTGCTTGTGTAAATCTCACAAACCGTTATTTGACTGATCGTTGCCTTCCCGATAAAGCCATTGATGCACTCGACGAATCAGGGGCTCGTGTACATATTTCGAATATGCACGTTCCTGTAGAAATTGTTACTACAGAGAGCTTGATCGAGGACATCAAGTTGAAGAAAATGAAAGCAATAAAAAGCCAAAAATACGAAGAGGCTGCACGGTATAGGGATGATGAGCGCAAGGCACAAGCCCAACTTGAAACATTGAAGCAAAATTGGGAAGAAGATTCAAAAGTAAACCGTCAAATGGTTACCGAAGATAATGTTGCCGAAGTTGTAGCTATGATGACCGGAGTTCCAGTTCAGCGGATTGCCGAAAATGAAGGATCACGTTTGATGAATATGGAGCAAGAACTTGGAGGTTCGGTAATTGGGCAAGAAGATGCAATCAAGAAAGTGGTAAAAGCCATACGCAGAAACCGCGCCGGACTTAAAGACCCGAACAAACCTATTGGTACATTTATCTTCCTTGGTCCAACCGGAGTTGGTAAAACCCATCTTGCAAAAATATTGTCACGCTATCTTTTCGATACCGAAGATGCACTCATCCGCATTGATATGAGCGAATACATGGAAAAATTTGCTGTATCGCGCCTTGTTGGAGCACCTCCGGGCTATGTTGGATATGAGGAAGGCGGGCAGTTGACCGAAAAAGTCCGCCGCCGCCCCTACTCTATCGTTTTGTTAGATGAGATTGAAAAAGCGCATCCAGATATCTTCCATATTTTGTTGCAAGTGCTTGACGATGGACAACTTACCGATAGTTTAGGACGAAGGGTAGATTTTAAGAACACTATTGTGATAATGACTTCCAATATCGGTTCCCGTCAGTTAAAGGATTTTGGTGCCGGTGTTGGATTTAGCACAAGTGCAAGGCAATCGCAAAGTTCGAGCATAGCACAAAGTGTTATCGAAAATGCACTGAAGAAATCCTTTGCACCCGAATTCCTTAATAGGATCGATGATGTGATTATTTTTGATTCGCTAGAGCGCGAGGATATTCACAAAATCATTGATATTGAATTGGCTACCTTGTTTGTACGCATACGCACTATGGGTTATGAACCCAAAATTACCGAAAGAGCCAAAGATTATATCCTCGAAAAAGGCTGGGACGAACAGTTTGGTGCGCGTCCTTTAAAAAGGGCAATCCAGAAATATGTTGAAGATATGCTTGCCGAAGAAATTATTCTTACAAAACTCGCCCAGGGAGATATCATCAATATTGATTTTGATCCAGAAATCAAGGATATGAAAATCGTTATCGAAAAACCAGGATTGTTATTGATTGGAGAATCTTCTTCAACGCCAATGATGATAGAATAAAAATCAGGATTTAGGTCATAATGAAAAGGATGCTGTGTCATATAGCATCCTTTTTTCTTGTAAAAAGTCCAAACTGAAAGGCCATCCTTCAGCTAACCAAAAACCACTTAGCCCCCATCCCACTCTTTATAAAACTGAACTAAGTAGGCTAAAATAAATTCATGTCTTTCATTGGCCAGTTTCTTTCCGGTATTGGTATTCATTCTGTCTTTGAGCAGAAGGAGCTTTTCATAAAAATGGTTGAGTGTAGGAGCATCGCCTTTTTTATATTGCTCTTTGCTCATATTTAAGTCGGGCGTTATTTCAGGATTATAAATAGTCCGCCCTTTATGCCCACCATAATTAAATGCTCGGGCAATACCAATTGCACCTAAAGCATCGAGGCGGTCGGCGTCCTGAATAACATCAAGTTCGGGCGACTTGAATTTCTGTGGGAGTTTTCCACCTTTGAATGAAATATTGTTAATGATATTTTGAACGTGGCTTATAATTTCATCTGATAATCCTTCTAAAAGCAAAAATTCCCTTGCTTTTTTCGGACCGATTTCTTCGTTGCCATCATGGAATTTTGAATCGGCGATATCGTGAAGCAAAGCACCAAGTTCCACAATAAACATATCAACATCCTCAAATTGGGCAATATGTTTTGCTGCTTTCCACACACGGTAAACATGCCACCAATCATGTCCGCCTTCGGCATCTGCCAAAGTGGATTTTACAAATTCTATTGTCTTTTCAATGATGCTTAGCTTGTTCATTTTAAGGTATTTAAACTTGTTGGAAAATCACATTTACTTGGCATCCAGTATTATATAAATCCTAATTTATCTGCTAATTATATTAATATGAGGCAAAGTAAAAATGAGATAGTAGGCGCAATAATCCACATCATGAAGAATTTTTTCACTTCAGTTTTCTTGAAAATATTTTTTGGTCCAAGTTTGGCAACACCAATTCCAAGAATAGCAGCAACATTTAATTGCACCAATGAGGTAGGAATTCCTTTGGTAACCGAGGCAAGTAGAAGCAATGTAGCTGAAACAAAGGCAATTATACCAGCTTCGAATTTGCCAAACAATACAATTTCTTTACCAGTATTATTCAGGATTTTATCACCAAAAATCGAACTCCCGATTGCAAAACTCGGTGCAACCATCAAGGTTGAAATTATCATTACCAGTATAAAATTTTTATCGCCGTAAATGTTCAGTTCGTTTGCAGTCATGGTGGCAATTGGCCCGGCAGCATTGGCCACGTTATTAGAACCGATCGAAAATGCAACATACAACGACATTACTAAAATCAATCCATTTATCAAAGGTTTCCTGTTAACATTGGTTGATCTCGACATGGTAAGCCCTCTTCGGCGCATGGGGCGATAAATGAACCTGCCAAAGAAAAGGCTCAGGAAAAATGAAATTAATGGAAGTACAAACCAAGCTGGAATTACCTCAAGGAAGATTTTTTGGGCATTGACTTCATGAAAATAGATACCTGCCGCAAAAATTGCCAGTACAGTCGATTGGCTCGTTGATTGCGGAATGCCGAACAAATTGGCTATCAGCAGTGAAATAGCCACAGAGAAAAGGATTATTGAAACAACCGTAAAAGTCATGATTTCGGGGTTGATCAGATCTTTTCCGATCGTAGATGCGGTTTGTTTCCCTGCCAAAATTGCCCCAAGAAAAACCATGATGCCAAATAGACCAGGAATCAGGCTTTTGCGGATTACATTTGCCCCATACGCTGCTGAAAATGCTGGGCCAGTGCCACTCCCACCCATGGTAATGCCAAGAAAAATGGCTACCAGAAATGGGATCAGTAGGTGGTTGAATAAGGGCGACATTGAGTTTTATTGAGTCTTTTGGAATACATATTTTTGACAATCAGATAATTGTCAGATTTTATTGAGTTTTCATTACTTAGGCAAATGTACCTTTTTCTGAACAATTTATTAGTAGGTAAAACAAAAAATACTGTCCTTCATTTAACAGAGGAATTTGCAGGAGCTAATTTTATTTTGCATAAAAAAGGCGTCCCCAAAGGAAACGCCCTATACTATTTATATTGGTTAGCTGGGTTAAAACTTATAAGCATTATTTTCAATCAACCTATCGGCAATGCGCCTTCTGGCTTCTTTCACATTGATGCCCGCAACGTTTGTAAGCTTTTCTATTGCAGAATTCAATTTTTCCAATTCCTCGGTTTCAGCGAATGAATTGAATGCATCTCTGGCCGCTTTGCGGATTAGGTCGGCAGTGTCGTAAACATAAACATCCAGCATATCGCGGAAAATGCCAGCGTTCCCTTTTGTGATTTCTATTTTTTCGACCCTTAGAGATAAAGATTCGGCAATATAGGTTTCCAAAATCATTTCGGAAATATTGTTCATAACCTCTTGCTCTTTTACTAATTTCTTGTCGAAATAAGTTGTTACACCATGAATGGCAATAAGTATAACCTTTTTAAAATTAGAGAGATAACGTCGTTTTTCGGCATAATAACTTTCACTTTCAGCCTTACCTGAAGTGATATTGTCAAGGTCGTTGAACAATTGTTTTGCTGGACCGAAAAGATCAAATTCGCCTTTTTGGGCACGTTTTATGGCTGTATCTGCAATTAGAAGCCTGTTTATTTCATTTGTCCCTTCAAAAATCCGGTTTATCCTCGAATCGCGATAACCACGTTCCACGGCCATTTCGGCTGAATATCCCATCCCACCGTGTATTTGAACGGCCTCGTCAACCACATAATCCAAAGCTTCGGAACCATACACTTTCAAAATGGCTGCTTCAACTGCGTAATGACTTATGCCTTCGATGGTTGCCCTGCCATGATCCATGCCCGAAGCCTTATTTATCTGAATCAAATCGTCAATATCTTTGCTTACGCGATAAGTTGCCGATTCGGCGGCAAAGATTTTTATTGCTTGTTGGGCAAGTTTGTGTTTGATGGCGCCAAAAGTTGAGATCAAAACGCAGAATTGTTTGCGCTCATTCGCATATTTTACAGAATCGTTGATTGCTTTTTTTGCTGCACCAATAACATTTGCACCGAGTTTTATACGGCCCATGTGTAAGATACTCAGAGCGATGCGGAATCCCTCGCCCTGTTTACCTATCATGTTTTCGACAGGCACTTTTACATCGTTGTAAAAAATTTGGGCTGTGGATGAGCCTTTTATACCCATTTTCTTCTCATCGGGGGCAATAACCACGCCAGGCATATTGCGTTCTACAATAAAAGCACTTAAAATCCTATCTGTTCCAACTTTCGCGAAAACGGTCTGAATATCAGCGAAATTGGCATTGGTAATCCACATTTTTTGTCCGTTTAGGATATAATGCTTTCCGTCTTCCGACAATCGAGCATTGGTTTTTCCAGCATTTGCATCACTGCCAGCGCCAGGTTCTGTCAAGCAATATGCACCTATCAACTCGCCTGTTGCAAGTTTGGTAACATAATTTTGGCGTTGGGCTTCGGTACCGTAATAAGCGATTGGCAAAGTCCCAATGCCACAATGTGCCATAAACGCCACCGAAAATGAATATCCTGCACCAACAGTTTCGGCTGCAAGCATTTGGGTAACAAATGATTGTGCGAACCCACCTACATCTTCAGGTAAAGCAATTCCCATTAAACCAAGTTCACCAGATTTTTCGAGCGTTGTACGCATCAGGTTAATATCCGGACTATCGATCTTGTCCATGTTGGGATACACCTCGGTATCAAGAAAATCCTGACAAGTTTGGGCAATCATCAATTGTTCATCATCAAATTCCTCTGGGATAAAAACATCTTTTGCTTCCACCGTATCCACAAGGAATTCACCACTTTTAAGTACTTTTCTGTTTTTCATTTTTTATAAATCGTTGAATATGAATTTGTTTGTTTTATTTTTCGTCAGATTAATTAGAACTCAGAATTGGAAAAACGCATTGATTATGGTTATTTCCATGATTGATATTTCAAGAATTAAAGCTTATCAGAAACGCTTTTCCTTAAAATATTAATTCGGCGGAAAATTACAAAAATACCCATTGGTTTTTTGTTGTGTTAATAAAATTATAATATCTATTTTCGACATAGTGGCCTATAATGAAAAAAACGCCCCTTTGAGAGCGTTCTTTATTTGAATAAATCTATGTAACTATCAGTAAGAAAACATATTAAGGTTTAATCTGACAGAAAAGCTACCTACATTTTAAAATCATTGACATCTTTAGGATGACAATTATTGATAAAACTGACTGCTGAAATGTTCTCTGCCCTGCCTTTACGGATAAATATATCGGCTGATTTAACATAAACATCACTTTTATTGGCATCAAAAAGCAACAAATAACCGATCAGCACATTCCCGGCCATTTCTACCATACGACGAGCATGAAAATCAAAGTATTCATTATCATTGAATTCGGTAATTTTATCAATTGTTTTTGCGTATTGTTCGGTCATTTTTTCCAGCGTATTCCTCAAGTATTCCAATTCTGGTTTAACTTTTAGGTTGTTGCGCTCGCGCATGGATGCCAAAAATGCTCCATTTCCAACACTGCGCATTGCGGCAACTACCTGAAGCTGTGATGTTCCTTCGTAAATAGTGGTAATGCGGGCATCGCGATAAATACGCTCAATCGGGAAATCTTTCATGTAGCCTGTTCCGCCAAATATCTGGATTGCATCGTAAGCAATCTGGTTGCATCCTTCACTGGAATATAATTTCAGCAACGGAGTAAACATATCGGCAAGTTTCTGATACATTTTTGCTTCCTGACGTTCTTCCGGTTCAAGTTTCCGCTCTTTGGAAGTATAGTTGTAGGCTTTGTAAATATCCACATACCTGGCTGTTTCATAAAGTAAGGTTCGCATAGCATCGATCTTTGCTTTCATGTTGGTAAGCATTTCGTAAACAGCCGGATATTTTATTATTGATTTCCCGAATTGTTCCCGCTCGTTAGCATATTTAAAAGCTTCGCGGTATGCAGCTTCAGCAATTCCAACTGATTGGGAACCAACACCAAGACGAGCAGAATTCATCAGCGACATCACATATTTTATCAGTCCTAATTTGGTATCACCGATTAATTTGGCTGGGGCATTGCGGAATACAAGTTCACAGGTCGGCGATCCTTTTATACCCAACTTATTTTCGATACGACGAATGGTTACAGCATTATCATTTCGGTCGTAAACGAAAAGCGATAACCCACGAGCATCAGAAGTGCCTTCTTCGGAACGGGCAAGAACAAGCGAAATATCGGCATCGCCATTGGTGATAAAACGTTTAACACCATCCAGTATCCACCGATGTTTATGAATATCGTAAGTAGCTTTTAGTTGCACGGCCTGTAAATCAGAACCTGCATCAGGCTCGGTTAAATCCATGGCAGCAGTGGCACCTTTATGGAAACGGGGCAAAAATTCAGCTTTTATTTCTTCGGAACCAAACTCGTTTATTGTCTCGGCACAATCCTGTAATCCCCAAATGTTTGAAAACCCTGCATCGGCACGCGATACTATTTCGCCAGACATAACATAAGGCACAATAGGGATGTTAAGTCCATCATATTCCCTTGGAAGCGTAAAACCAACCAAACCGGCTTTTACCATAGCATCATAGTTTTGCTGGGTTCCGCGGGCATATTTTACTTCATTATCAATTAGTATTGGACCTTCTTTGTCAACGGATTCTGCATTTGGCCCAATAATTTCGCCACTTATTTCGCCAATGATTTCCATGATTTTCTCATAATTATCAATAGCATCTTCGAAGTCGAGAGGTGCGAAATCGTATTTCTCTTTCTGGCTAAAGCCTGACTCTTTCAGTTTCACTATTTTCTCCATCAAATGATGGTTAAGATGAAACTTCAGATGTGGGTTGTCGGTATAAAAATTTTCCATTAGGGTCAGTTGTTTTACTTCGAGTTTTTCTTGTAATATTTGATCATTTTTGGAATAACATCAGCCACATTTCCAATGATGGTATAATCCGCAATATTATTTATAGGAGCGCCAATATCGGTATTTATAGAAATAATTTGCGCTGATTGATCCATTCCCGCCCTATGCTGAACAGCGCCCGAAATACCACAGGCAATATATAGTTTAGGCCTTACGGTTACACCAGTTTGTCCAACCTGACGTTCGTGTTCAACAAAACCAGCATCAACAGCAGCACGGGATGCACCAACCTGAGCACCTAAAATGTCGGCAAGTTCGAAAAGTAAGTTGAAATTCTCTTTCGATCCTACACCATAACCACCCGAGATAACAACCTGGGAATTTTTGATGTCGATCTTGCTTTTTTCCATGTGCCGTTCAATGATCGTAACTGCAAAATCGTCATCTTTCAAAATGCTTTTTGCATCAATTTTCTTGAGCTTGCCTTTAAATTTATTGGAAAAAATTTCCTTTTTCATTACCCCTTCCCTGACAGTCGCCATTTGGGGGCGTGTTTCGGGATTGATAATGGTTGCAATAATATTGCCACCAAAAGCAGGGCGTATTTGATAAAGCAGGTTTTTATATTCGGTTTGTGACTTATTCTCGAAATGATCGCCGATTTCCAGGCTGGTACAATCTGCAGTTAAACCGCAACGAAGAGCCGATGCAACACGTGGTGCAATGTCGCGCCCAATACTGGTAGCACCAAAAAGTGCAATTTCAGGTTTTTCCTTGACAAATAAATCAAGGATTATCGATGCATGTGGAAGCGTGGTATATGGGAAAAGCCTTTCTTCGTCGGCATAATGTATTACATCTACACCAAAAGGGTACAATGTGCTTTCGAGGTTTGGGACTTTGCTGCCGATTACGATTGCTTCAAGTTTTACGTTCAGGTCGCCAGCAAGCTTTTTACCTTTCGATAAAAGCTCAAGGCTGACATCGGCTATGGATCCTTCCTCGGTAACTTCGCAATAAACAAAAATGTTGTTCATCTGCTTTATTTATTTGTTAATCAATTATTTGTATTTTTTATTTACTATCCTACGATGTGGCTTTTAATCAAATCCTGCATCAAAGTATCAATTTCTTTGTCGGAGCTTCCCATTACTTTCGAGTCCTTATGTTGAAAAACAACATTTTCGATTTTTTTCACCTTTGTAGGCGAACCAGAAAGTCCAAGCATTTCGGTTTCAGCTTTCAAATCATCGGCAGTCCATTCATCAATAAGCAAATAGGGTCTGTCGGAATACAATTCGGTATAATCCTTGGTTTCGTTTTGCAATTCGGTTACAGTGCGTGCGTGTTTGTATTTCATGAGCAATTTTGCAACCCTTTGCCTGCAAACCGGTGCTGAGCTATGCACAGTAATGGCAGCCGGCAAAGTTGAATTAACAACCTCCACTCCCCTTTCGAGCCTGCGTTTTACAATAATTTTTTTTGCGTCAACCGAAAGGATTTCCTCAGCATACGTAATCTGTGGGATACCTAGTTTTTCAGCAGTTTGTGGCCCAACCTGGGCAGTGTCGCCATCAATAGCCTGGCGGCCAGATATTACTAAATGATATGGAGCCAGTTTTTTAACCGCAAGTGACAAAGCATACGAAGTGGCCAAGGTATCGGAACCGGCAAATTTACGGTCAGTAATCAGATAACCTCTGTCTGCACCACGGTACATGGCTTCGCGAATGATTTCGGCAGCCCGGAATGGCCCCATAGTAAGTAGGATTACTTCGGCATACGGAATTTTATCCTTTATGCTCAATGCCTGTTCCAGGGCATGTAAATCTTCGGGGTTAAAAATGGCAGGCAAGGCAGCCCTATTCACGGTGCCATCAGCCTTCATGGCATCTTTTCCAACATTCCTTGTATCTGGAACTTGCTTGGCTAACACAATTATTCTAAAACGCATAGTTGGTAAATCTGGTCGTTGCTAAGGAACTTAGTTAGTAAGCAACGAGAATTTAAGGTAATGATTAATTCCGCAAAATTACACTTTTAGTCCAAAACTGCAAGGAAAATACTGTAATGTGAGCAGAATCAAGGTTTTAAATATTCAATAAACTGCATATCTAATTAAAGATGAACATATTATCAAAAAAAACACAAAAGATATTTTTGAACCAGGAAAATACCGGCTACATGAATTCAAATGCCTATTGGTTCAAGGTAAATTGTATTTATTTTTCAACCCTGGCGCTAATTGTCATCGCCTGAAAGATTTTAAAATTTTCCCTTTTATCGTCTGCCGGGTACGCCCATTTTCCTCGTTTGCCATATTTATAAATGCTTGGATTCCCGGTAACCCAACCTGCAAAACACAACCTTCCATTTCCGTATTCTTTCAGTATTTCGACTGTTGCTGCAAATTCACCTTCAACAGTAACCTTATATTTTTCGATATCAATTTTGATTTCTTCGTTTTTTAACTCCTTGGAAAGTAGCACAATAATGGGTTGATGGAGAATCAATTCGGATGGAAGGTGTTGCTTTGTGTTGTAAATATTGATATGGATTAATGCACTATCGGGCATTTTTGAACAATCGGAAGAAAAACTGAAAGATATTTTATCAAGATATAATTTGTCCTTGTTTTTGATAATGATTCCGCTTTCCATTTCGTTGCTGCCACAAATACATATATGGCGGTTTGAAATTTTATTGCCGAGAATCTTCTTTTTAAATTCATGCGGGAAGATGGAAACACCACTTAACCTTATTATTTCCTTGACCATTAACACTTTGAGCTCTTTTTGGATATACTTTTCCTTAATTTCATTCATCGAAAATGAAACCGGCCTGTATCCAATACTTGAAAACCTCAGTGAATCAGTTGCCTCAATGGTTGAAACTGTAATGATAAATTTCCCGGATTCGTCGGAATATGTGCCTCCTGTTTTATTTATAATCCCAATGCTGACATAGCTTAAAGGAATTTCACCGTCCTTGTCCAGAACAATTCCAGTGATAATCTGCCCGAAAGCTGGAATAAGATAGGTTAGGTACAGAAGAATTAGAAAACTTCGTTTCATCCTTAATGGGTTACAATCCCAGTACCTGAACAATCAGTTCCGCAATATCGAGATTTTTAACTTCTTCCCTGTTTTTGTATTTCAAGCCATCTGTTAGCATAGTCATACAAAAAGGGCAGGCAGTGGCAACAATTTTAGCTTCGCTGCGTAAAATTTCCTCCGTCCTTTCAATAAAAACCTCTTTTTTGCCAGGTTCTGCCTCCTTAAACATTTGCGCACCACCGGCACCGCAGCAAAACGAAAAACTCTTATTGCGTTCAAGTTCGACGAAATTATTGGTCAGTTTTTTCAAGATACTTCTCGGCTCGGCATAAATATCATTCCCGCGTCCAAGGTAACAAGGGTCGTGATAGGTAATCCTTGCATTTTCCAACATATTGGCATCCAGTTTAATACTACCGTTTTCAATCTGTTTGTCCAAAAATTGTATGTAATTAATTACCTCATAGTTTCCACCCAAATCAGGATATTCGTTTTTGAAAATATTGAAACAATGCGGGCAAATAGTAATGATTTTTTTCACCTCATAACCATTTAGGATTTCAATGTTTTGAAGGGCTTGCATTTGATACAACATTTCGTTGCCAGCCCTACGTGCTGGATCGCCTGTACATGATTCTTCCTTTCCAAGAACAGCATAACTTACTTCAAGATAAGTAAGGATTTTTGCAAAAGCACGGGTAACTTTTTTATACCTCTCGTCATAAGCTCCGGCACAACCCACCCAGAAAAGGTATTCAGGTTTTTCTCCTTTGGCAAATAAATCGGCCAATACCGGTACTTCTATTTTTTTGGTTTCCATTTTATATCAATCTCTGTTGAAAAAATCATGTTACAAGTTATGGCTGAAAGCCATTGGATTATTTTTTTAAGATGCAGTATTCATAAGCACTCAATGATAGGTTAGTACCTAAAGTGAGAGATGTTCCGGTCAAGGCATCGGTCCAAGAAGTATTTTGTAGGATTATAGGGATTGAAAAATCCCTGCTTGCTTTACGTGTATTCACAAACACAACTATCTCTTCATTAGTATCCTGCCGTTTGAAAGCTGCAATATCACTATTTGAATAATCAACAAGCGAACCTATGCGGAGTGAAGTATGGGAGGTCCGCAGTTCCATTATCTTTTTATACTCTGCGTTCATTTCCGGATTTGTTGCCCAATCAATCGGCGAATTACTGAAAAAAGGAAGTTTTACCTCACAGCCAACTTCCTGCCCGCTATAAATAAGCGGTACCCCACCCATAAAAGTGGAAACAACAAATGCTGCAACCGAGGCTTGTTTCCCTCCAAACAAACCAATCGGTGTATCGTCCCAAGCGCATTCATCATGGTTTGATGTAAAACGAAGTTTATGGGAGCCAGCCGGGATTGAACTATATTCTGTTTGATGTGATTGATAAAATCCATTTGCTGTTTGTCCTTGCTTAAAAATATTTTTGTTTTTTGTGAAAAAATCCCAACCAAAATTCATCTGAAAACCGGCATTGAAATGATCGGCTCGTGCCCCTTCAGCTAACATTATAAGTTTCCTGTTCGGAATTTTATTGAGCGAATCTATGGCTTGTTTCCAGAACGAATATGGCACATAATCGGCAGCATCGCACCTGAATCCATCAGTGTTGGCAGTCAAAACCCAATATTTCATTGCGCGGATCATTTCGAGCCGCATGGCATTGTTATCGAAATTGAGATCAGCCACATCCTGCCAGTTTGTACCAGCAGGAATAATGATATTCCCGTTTCCATCCTGCGAATACCAGGATTTATTCGAAATCCAGGGATTGTCCCATGAAGTATGGTTTGCAGCCCAATCAAGTATCACCGCTATTTTGCGTTTATGGGCTTCCCTAACCAGTGTACGCAAATCTTCCAATGTTCCGAATTCTGGGTTGACTTCCTTGTAATTTCTAATACAATATGGCGAATTTACTGTTTTAATCTTACCAATTGGATGAATTGGCATAAGCCATATAACATTGATTCCTAAAGCTTTGATTGAATCCAGGCGAGACAAAATTCCATTCAAATTGCCAGTAATACTAAAAGCCCGTTCGTTTATCTCGTACATTGAAATATCGGAAGTTGCAGGAATTTCCGAAAATGGTGTTTCGAATTGAACCGGGTCTTTGGCCGTGGTATCTTGAGGCGGAACTGGATCAACAATAGTTTCCTCCTTACAACTTTGGGCAAACAGGAACAATAAAGAGAAGCCAAGAAGTACTGTAATCCGAAAAAGACCGATGTTCATAAAAAAAGTGCTGAGAGAATTAATAAGTATGATAACAAAGTACAACCTGTTTAAAAACAATACCTTACAAATAGAATCAAATTATCTGAAATTCATTTCCAGGTTTTCGGCCCATAGTAAACGGTCTTCGGGAGAATATTGCCATGGAGCCCCATTATTTTCGATATTGCTGAACATGGTTTTCAATCCGGTTGGAGCACTGCTTTCTTCCATAACCAAAAACCTGCGCATGTCCAGAATCAATGTTGGATGATTGATATTTACAGGGCATTCCTGCGCACAGGCATTGCAGGTGGTGCATGCCCAAAGCTCTTCTTCCGAAACATAATCGCGCAAATACGATTTATTGTCGCTAAAATCTCTTCCATTTTTTACCAAACCAGGACCCTTTTCTTTCATCCGGGCGCGTAAATCCATGAATATTTTTCGTGGCGACAATAATTTACCAGTTGTATTTGCGGGACAAACTGAAGTACAACGCCCACATTCAGTGCATGATAGCGAATCAAAGTAATTTTTCCATGAAACATCTTCCACATCCTTCACACCAAAACGGCTGATAGGCGCGTCTGCTGCGGGTGCTTCAAAAGCTGCATTTGGATCGAGCATCATCCTTACTTCACGGGTAATATCATCCATATTGGTCAGTTTTCCCAAAGGTTCCAGACGGGTAAGAAATGTATTTGGCACCGACATAAACACATGGAAGTGCTTGGAATATGGAAGGATGTTAGCAAAAATGAAAATCAACAGTATATGCGCCCACCAGCAAATTTCATACGCTAAATGCAAACCATTGATTGACAATCCGCTAAATAACTTAGCCAGAAGTGTTCCTACAGGATAAACCCCATAAATGGTTTCGCTGGCTACAGTTTGCATTTGCACATAAGTTGCGTTCATGCCCATCAACGAAATCATCAGCAACAATATCATACTCAGAGCGATATTGGCATCCTGATGCGAAATTTTCTTCATTTCAATTCCTTCAAACCTACTGATGTGCATAAAAAGCCTTCGTACCATGAAAACGATGATTGAAATGGCAACCAACAGGGCAAACACATCACCTGAAGCCATAATAATATAATGAAGAAAACCAAGTATTTTCAACGATTTCTCGATGCCAAACAATCCGTCAATAATCATTTCGACACTACCAAACAGGATTATGCAAAAGCCCCAAAAGACCACGGCATGAAAAAATCCAATCACCGGGCGACGGAAAATCTTGGTTTGGCCAATGGCAACTTCGAGCATTACTCTGAACCGCTTGCCAAAATCACGGATCGGAAAATTTGCCTTTGTAAACTTAAAATAGCTGAAAAGGCGGTTGATGGTAAAAGCAAAAACTCCCAATGTTAAAATCATTGTGAGCGTGAAAATTATTTGTTTGGCCATAATAAGCTGATTTACAACAATTAAAAATGCCCTTAAATCAATTCAAAAGGAGTATTGTTTTAAGGACATCTTTGTAAAGATTTTAGTATTATTCCTATTTCGACTTCATTTCTTTGACTGCATCAACCAATTTGGGAAGAATCTTGGCCGCATCACCAACAATTCCGTATTGGGCTGCTTCAAAAATGGGTGCATCTTTATCGGTATTGATTGCAACAATAAATTTCGAAGAACTTATACCAGCCAAATGCTGTGTTGCACCGGAAATGCCAATGGCAAAATACAGGTTTGGGGCAATAATTTTACCAGTTTGGCCTGTATGTTCGTCGTGCGAACGCCAGCCTTCGTCAGAAACGGGGCGGGAACAAGCTGTTGCGGCTCCAAGCAAATCGGCCAGCTCAACTAGAGGTCCCCAATTGTCAGGCGATTTCATGCCACGACCACCCGAAACCACAATATCTGCATCGGTTATAAGGATTTTACCTGTTTGTTTCTGAACTTCCTTAACCGTTGTTTTCAACAATTGATCATCTGGTTTTATTTCCAATTTTTCCGAAATAAAATCTTTTGGCGATTCAACCAAATCGAATGAATTTTGGGCCAGGGTAAGGATTTTAACATCGGTTTTTATAGCAACATTGGCAAAAGCTTTGCCCGAAAATACTTTCTTATAAACAACGAATGGGTTTGTGCTTACCGGTAATTTGCTGACACCTGAAGCAACACCTGCTTTCAGTCGGACGGATAACCGTGGAGCAAGTGCTTTTCCGGTATTGTTGTTGGCCAAAACCAAAACCTTAGCATCATTTTTAAGAGCAACTTCGGCAATCAAACTTGTATAAGCTTGATCATCAAGAGCTTTAAAACCTTCGTTTTCGATATTGAAGATTTTTGCAGCACCATAAGTTGCTAATTCTTCAAGCTCTGAATCTTCAACTTTGCCAATTGTAAGGGCAATGGCTTGATCGCCAAGCATTTCTGCTACTTTGGAAGCGTATGAAACCAATTCGAAGGACAATTTTTTAAATTTCCCATCCCAATTTTCGAGGAATACTAATACTGACATATATTGGATCTTTTTTTTCGGTGAATGAATAATTGGATTAAAAAACCTTTGCTTCGTTCTGCAGCAGGGAAATAAGTTGTCCGGCATCGTCGGCATTAACATATTTACAAGCAACACGAGGTTTTGGCATTTCGTAACCGAGAACCTCAGTTAAACTATCAATTGCTTGAGGTTCAACTACTTTAATGGGTTTCGAACGCGCCATCATTATGCCGCGCATTGCAGCTATCCGGGGTTCTTTCGCGATACCTTTTTGAACAACGGCAACAAACGGGGTTGGGAGTGTAAGGATTTCCTTTGCACCATCAAGTTCACGGGTAATTACAGATTGTCCACCTTCGAATTTAACTGAAGAAACGCCAGTAACTGATGGGCATCCCAAAAATTCAGCCAGCATCCCTCCTACTGTTGACCCATTATGATCACTCGATTCGATGCCACATAGTATAACATCAAAGCCTCCATCTTTTACCGCATCAGCAAGTTGGGCTGCAATAGAATAGGCGTCACCAGATTCGGTATTTACACGGATTGCATCTTCAGCACCTATCGCCAGGGCTTTGCGGATGGTAGGCTCTGAACCCACCAAACCAACATGGGCTACAGTTACTGTTTGAACGCCATTGGCGGCATCATCTTTTAGCTCTAATGCACGTGTAAGCGCCAGTTCATCCCAAGGGTTTATAACCCATTGGATACCATTTACATCAAGTTTCCGGGAATCGTCAACAAATTTAACTTTTGTGGTGGTATCAGGTACGTTGCTGATACAAACTAAAATTTTCATATAATTTGAGTTAATTTTATTTTTATTTCAGGGTGAAGCAGCCGAGGAGTTTACATGATATGTGGTGTAAGCATCTCTCCCGACTATATTCCATAAAGTGAAAAAAGAATGACTTTTGGCTGACAAATTTAACTATATTTGAATACAAATGACAAATTACATTGCGGGGATGCCAGAAATTATTGCTTAAAAATGTATAATAATGCTAATCATATTGTTACATAAGAAATGAATCCTAAAATTCCCGAACAAACGTTTAGCTTCAAAATTGTAGTAACTTTGTGTGATGAAAAGCAACGATTCGAGAAACCCAAAAAAGAAGGACTTCCTCAAGATACCTACCTATCCTGGAGGTAAAGTGGAATATCTGAAATTTATAAACGAGAACATAGTTTATCCCGAACAGGCTCTTGCCAATAGGATTGAAGGTGATGTGTATGTTGTTTATAATGTGGACAATATAGGCAAAATTGTGGATGTGGAAGTGATAAAAGGCATTGGCCAAGGCTGCGATGAAGAAGCAATTCGCGTGATACGGATGCTGGTTTATGAACCTGCCCGAAACCGTGGGGTTAGAATGAAAGTAGAGATGAGGACGCGTATCCATTTCAAACTTCCATTGCCAAACCAACAAGCCAATCAGTCTGGTATGCAATTGAATTACACTACTGTAACCACCGAAAATACAAACAGTCCGGAACCTAAACCACAGACTGTTTATAATTATACTATCCAGTTTTAGTTGCTGATTTTTCCATGAGTAATTTTTATAGTGTTGCTGTCTTTATCGCATTGACAGCTTTCGGTTTTAGTGTATGTATAGCATTGGACTAAAAGCATTTGCCTCTCCGTTTAGCCCTAAATTTCTTAAAAGCATTAACCTTCGATTTTCCACTTCAACATCTATTGCCATATCTAAAATTGGGATGGGTAATGTGCTGGAAATTTTTGAATTCAAGTTCGGATTGGGTGATTTTTATTCGGTCGATGTTCGATTTGTAAATATCCACAACCTTTCCGGATCCAGCATTTCCAGTTCCCAAAAAAGAATTTTTATCAAGCGGTACAAGATTATTGTTGATCATAAAATTCAATGGAGTGCCTGTATCAAAAATGAACTTCCCTTTTACATGGTTAACCTCAGCCTCTACAAGTATATACCCATTTACCAAATGGAATGGGATGAGCATTTGTGCTTTTGTTGCAACAACAAGCAGAGAAAGTATTATGAAAGTCAGGGTTGATTTAAGGTTCATTACAAGTTGATTTCAATATTTATCAGTTAAATACAGATAGGCTTCGAAAGCATGATGCGTCCATATTTTTTCGGGGTCAATTGGGAATAACTTATAATATTCTGAATCAGCATAAAGCACAATACTTTCTCCTGCTCTGGTGTAATTGTTCGAGTTGTAATATTCAGGGATTTCATATTCGGGCAGGGATTTCTTAATAAAGCTCCCCAATGTTTTTCCTAATTGTTTTTGATACCGCTTGTTGGCCTTTTTTGTGGGTTTATCCAGGCTATTATAAAAATAATTCATGGCCAATCGCTTAAAGAATGGAGCTTTATAAATAGTTTTTTTTGCGTTTACAAATGGATTTGCAGGGTTGAAATCCAAAGTTGTTTGAATAGAAAACGGCGCTTCGGGAACCCAATCGGCTGAATTAACCACAGTAAAGGCCCAACCTCCTTTGGTCATATTCTCGTAAGCGTAAGCAAAATACAAATTCCCGGGTTTGGGGGCTGCACTGCTATACGTTTTAAATACAAAATCAGCCGGAAGCTGTTTCTGCTTTTGCAGGTTCCGAAAATGTGCTGTGAGCAGATAAGCGATGGCGCCTCCTTGGCTGTGGCCCATGATGTAAAATTGACGAATTCCATTTTTTGATAGCGAATCAATTTTCGGCAAAATGTCTCTTGAAAGAAACGCTGTTGCGATAAGCCATCCGGTGTGAACTGCTGCTTTATCGTCGTCGCACAGATGGTAATCGAAGCTGAAATCGTTGCTCAACTTCAATGTGCCTTTTGCCGGAACCATGGCAGCATAGAAATTCTCAAGCCAGCTTGTGGTTTCAGAGGTTGTGCCCCTGATGCTGATCACAGCTACAGATTGATCTGACACCCATAAATCCCACCTGTTATCTAATCCCATCGTTTTCGAGCGATAGATTTTATTGAACTTTAGCGGTGGCGGCAGATCGGGATTGTAGAGGGTATCACCCTGATAGGACGATATTTTCAGCATTTCCAGAAACTCCGTTTTATCGAACCCCGGAAGTATTTTGCCCTGCTGTCCAAATGAGGTTAAAGGAAATATGCTTGCGCAAAGTAAAAAACCAAATATCGATAGAAGACCTGTTTTCTTTTTCATCACTATTAAACTCTTTGTTCAGATTATACTTGCCTTCCGATTAACCGACAATTTTGACAATTTCCGTTTTGAAAACTTCATTACCAGCTTTATCTGTACAGTAAAGTATCAAATCATAATTACCAAGCTTTATATTTGCAGGAACATTAATTATTTTGTTGATGGATTTATTATTTCCGGAAAGAGGCTCTTCCACGAGAAAATCCCATGCTGTCGTTTCTGGGTTGGGCGAAATGTTTTGAACATCGGTATTCCATCTGATTACTATTCGGTATTTGCCAAGTTCAATATAATCGTGAAAAGTGGCAATTACACTCAAAGTTGATCCTGACGAAAACTGATCGCCTGAATTAGGTTCCAACATTACAATGGAGGGCGACTGAGTGTCAGTGTCCGATTTTTTACAGCTTTGTATGCCAGAAGTCAGAAACAAAAGTATAATCAATTTCAATAAAGTTTGTGTTGTTTTCATCGTGGGTTATTTAATTTTAGTCCTAAACCTTCATTAACTGAATAGTGTTGAATATATTTGATTTCATCCTGATAAAGTATGTGGTATGCATCTTTGTAATACCTGAGTTTTATCATTTCGGTTGTATTTTCAAAAATTACAGGCATGGTTTCGCCTTGTAATATTGGTTTCGCCTCCATCACAATAGGTTTATCGGTTGGATAACTGAAAAATACTTCTGCTTTCAGTTTATCATCTGATAGCACAACGTAAGCTGATTGGCTTGAATCTGTTGCCCCTGTTTTTGCATCATAAGCCGAAAACGCTGTGCCTGTTTCAGCAATGTTGATGCATCCGTTTTTTACTGCTGACCAGGCATATCCTTTTAAACCAATGCAATTGCCAGGATTCAGCACATCTCCTATCAATAAAACTGTAATATCTTTTGTCCTGTTCAATTTTTGTTGATCATCGTCAACTACCTGCTCACTGACAGTAGAAAAATCAATTTGTTTCAGATCGATTTTTCTGATTTCGCGGTTCCACATCGTATGATAATAGAATACTTTCTCTTTTAAGTCGGATGCGGTTGTAATTTGTGTGGCACTTACAATATCTGCTGGTATATTCGCAGTAGGAACCTGAGCGCCAAGCGGAATATTGAAATTATCCAAAATACGGAACGACTCAAATACTGCGTCGAGGCTTGTAGCCAATGGCCTAGCCGAGGCTGTAAAAGCGGCTGCCCTCACAAATCTTGATGGAGGCGTAAAATCGCCAGGTAAACCCATCATCCCACTTCCTCCACCAAGTGGGCTAAGCTCAAAGTTATCTAATTTAAGGGTTTGTTGAGGATTTGGCGAAAGTTGTATATAATTACGCATATTTATCAAATGCCAATCATAAGTAGGCGAGTTTGTAATGACCCCCAAGTAAGGCTGATAAATTTTAACCTCTCCTTTGTTTACTATTTCGATAATCCGGCTGTTGCCCGAGGAATCGGTAATTTTAAAATGAAAAGGTAGTGCTGCTCCTCCAAATTCTTCATTTTTTACATCTACAACTATTACTTTTTCAAGTTCTGGGAGTATTTCATCAACACTGTTAAATGAGGACAACATCCATTGCATCAGGTCTCCCACGCTCATGGAGCTTGATCTTTTAGTTGGGTCGTATATTGAATATTCTGCAAAACCTGGCAAATAATAAACCCCAACGTATAAACCATTTTCATTCATCCCGTCAGGGCCATAATTTTGATTGTATGCAGTCAATGTTACAAAACCATATTTCCCTTTCCAGCTTTTTCCGTTATAACCTTCTGGAGTTTGACCGACGAATGTTTTATTCCTGGGCACAATTAATATTTTATTGTGTTGAGCATCATTTAGCGCCCATTCCACTGTTCGGGATACAACCACACCTCCATCTTTTGATTTTAAAGTAATGCCTGTGCATGGATAAACTAATGTTGGTTTCAGTACCATGAATAAAACAATAATGCAAATTGCTTTAAGTGTAGCTTTCATTTCAATTTTGGTTTTTGTAAATTCTAATGTGTTTTTGCTCATTTTTATCGTGTCGGATGGAATACTCCAAATTGATTACAATTGCATCAAATTTGATGATTTCTTCAGTCGAGGCTAAAAATAATACTCCGTGAATTTTTCTTTTTCCGCGAAGCGAAGCATTGAGCTTGTCGAAATGGTGATAAGTTTTAAACTAAGAATATCAATACTTTAGGATCAGATACTTTTATTTTGTTGTTTTACCGCTATTTGCGTCAGCTTCAATTGGCTCCCATAGTTCTATTTTGTTCCCTTCAGGGTCGAGTATGTGGACAAATTTTCCGTAATCGTAAGTTGCAATGCTGTCAAGTATGGTTGTCCCTTTTTCCTTTAGTTTTTTTACAAGCCCTTCAATATTTTGAACCCGATAGTTGATCATAAATTCCTTTTTTGAAGGTGCGAAATAATCACTTCCTTTTTTAAAAAGACACCATTGGAGAGTATTGATTTCATCGGGTTTGTTAAGGTTTCTGGATTCAAAACTCGAACCATATTCATTGGTTTCAAGTCACAGGTTCTCACTGTACCATTTATTCGTTACTTCGGGATTGTCAGAAAAAAAGAAGATCCCACCAATTCCCGTTACCTTGGGGGTTGTGTCATAAGTAGAAACTGCGTTTGTTGTTTCATTTTTTTGTTCTTCCATTTTACTAGTTTTTTTTATCGAATTGCAACTTGCAAGAATTGCAGCAATCGAAATTGTTATTATTAGTTTGTTCATTTTTCCTTTCTGTGATTTACTGTTGTGTCATCATTTAGCTTCCGCATAACATTTAAGTCAAACACATTGGC
>CAIRHD010000488.1 GCA_903878265.1 uncultured Bacteroidales bacterium
TTGAAAGGATATTTTGGTCATACTTTAGGTGCCGCAGGGCTGATAGAAAGTATTGTTTGTATTCATTCTTTGCGAAACAATGTCATTATTGCTTCAAAGGGATTTCAACATCCGGGAACAACGGATGCAGTTAATATAATCACAGAAAATCAGCATCAGATTCTTTCCAATTGCATTAAAACTATGGCTGGATTTGGAGGATGCAATGCCGCAATTTGTTTTTCAAAATCATAAAAATGGAATTCTATAACGAGGATATATCAACCGCCCTTGAGGCAATGGAAAAGGCACAATGGCTTGCTTTTGCACCAGTAGCTTTTCAGGCATCGCGGGCACTTCGCAACTTCGGAATTCTTGCAGCCATCGAAAAACGACGACTGTCGGGAATGACCGCCGATGAAATTGAATTGGAATGTAATCTCAGCCATTATGGAACCCGGATACTATGCGAATCCGGGCTGGCCATAGGATTGCTATACACAAAACACGGCAAGTATTTCCTAACAAAAACAGCCAGTTTCTTTATCAACGATAAGCTTACCGAAGCCAACTGCGACTTTATAAATGATGTTTGTTACAAGGGACTTTTTGATCTCGAAAAATCAATAGTTTCCGGTAAACCAGAAGGACTTAGAACATTTGGAAATTGGCCGACCGTTTACCAGGCTTTGGCGGAATTGCCTGCACAAGCCAAGGAAAGCTGGTTTAAATTCGACCACTACTATTCTGATCAAGCATTTGATGAAGTTCTGCCTTTGATATTTTCACTGTCGCCAAAACATATTCTTGATATTGGAGGCAATACCGGGAAATTTGCATTCCGTTGTTTGTCCTATTCTCCAAGTGTAAATGTTTCCATCATGGATCTTCCTAGCCAGTTAAATATGGCGAAGCAGGCAGCAACTGAAAATGGAAATGAAGATAGGATAGGTTTTATCGAAGCAAATGTTTTGGACGAAAACCAGGAAATCCCATCCGGATTTGATATCATTTGGATGAGTCAGTTCCTGGACTGCTTTTCGGACGAACAAATAATATCCATTCTGAAACGCTGTGTTAATGCCATGAGTGTCAATGACCGCATTTGTATTCTTGAACCATTCTGGGATAGGCAGCGATTTAAAGCGTCTGCATTTTCGTTGCAAATGACTTCATTGTATTTTACCAACATTGCTAATGGCAACAGCCAGATGTACCATTCCGAAGTCTTTGCTGGTTTTGTAAAAGCGGCTGGACTCGAAACCGAAACCATGCTCGATGGAATAGGAATTTGTCATACTTTGCTTGTTTGCAGGAAAATACAACCAGGGAAATAATGGAAAAATTCATAACCGGTTACTGTCAATTACAAAATGGAAAGCTTATCCTAAACAGTAAAAATCTTTTTGAGGCTGATATTCCTGTAGATGAGTTTCTGAACAAGATAGTTGCCGAGTTTGAAGTTAAACACCCGCGCTTTGGAAAATTGGATCGCTTGTCGAAATTGGGTTATACATGTGCCGAAATTCTTTTGCAATCGCTCGGGAATTTTAAAAAATACCAACCTTATGAAGTTAATCTGGTTTTTGCAAACTCATCTTCGAGCCTTGATACTGATTTCAGGTTTCAGAAAACAATTGAAACCATTGCCAGTCCGGCTTTGTTTGTTTATACACTTCCCAATATTATGCTGGCTGAAATATGTATAAAAAATGGCTTTAAAGGTGAAAATCTATTCCTCGTTTCTGACTTTCCAGAGGGAAACCTTTTTTATGAGCCAATAAATCAGATGTTTGCCCAGCAATCAACCAAAGCTTGCCTGGCAGGTTGGGTCGAAATATTTGGTGAAATTTATACTTGCACTTTATTTGCTATCGAAAGTACCGACAACAAAAGTGACCATCAAATCGAATTCAACATCACGAACATAAATAAACTTTTTGAGAAATTTTAATACAATGGAACAACTGATTTACAACCTAAAAGAACAAATCATTGAACGATTAAATCTTTCGGATACCAAGCCTTCCGATATCGACAGCGATGCCCCGCTTTTTGGCGACGGTCTTGGCCTTGATTCAATCGATGCACTTGAAATTATCGTTCTTTTGCAACAGGCTTATGGTATAAAAATCACCAATGCCGAAGAAGGCAAAAAAGCAATGAAATCTGTTAAAACCCTGGCTGATTATATTACCGAGAAACAGGGATAAAATGAGAGTTTTCGTTGCTGGTATGGGTGTATTTACGGCAATCGGCGAATCCTGTGCCGGAAACATGGCTGCTTTGCTTGATAAAAAGCACGGCATCCGTGCTTCGTCATGCGAAATCGATAACCTTATGGGTGATTTCCCGATTGCAAAAATACCATATACAAATAGTGAAATTGCTCAGAAAGCAGGTGTTCCGCCATCGTGGCCACGAACAGCTTTGCTTGGGGTTATTGCGGCGCAGGAAGCATCCGCTGCCTCGGGACTCGATTTCACAAAATACCGCTCAGGTTTTATTTCAGGCACTACAGTCGGTGGGATGGATAGTACCGAAAACTTTTTTTACAGTTACAGCAAAAATAAAAATTCCGGTCACATTAGCCAGATAGTCAATCATGAATGTGGTAGAATCAGTCATCTTATAGCCGGAAATATTCATGCCAATGATTTTGTAACTACACTGAATACAGCATGTTCATCAGCAGCAAATGCTATTGCGTTCGCCACACGGATGATAAAAAGTGGAAGACTTGAAATTGCTGTTGCCGGAGGAACCGATGCAATTACAGCTTTTACATTGAATGGTTTCAATACACTTTTACTGCTTGACGATGAACTTTGCCGACCTTTTGATGCGCGGCGAAAGGGGTTGAACCTGGGCGAAGGCGCCGGATACCTGCTGCTTGTTTCTGAAGAAATTACAAGGCAAAATAATTGTTTGATTTTGGCAGAAGTAAGCGGATACGCCAATGCAAGCGATTCATTTCATCAAACCGCCCTTTCGGATCAAGGAAATGGGCCATACCTTGCAATGGAAAGAGCAATAAAAATGGCCGGTATAACCGCTAACGATATTGGATACATCAATCTCCACGGAACGGCAACGCCCAATAACGATTTGTCGGAAGGCAATGCCATTCTGAGGCTTTTTACGGAAAAAATCCCTGCCGTGAGTTCCACAAAAAGTTATACAGGACATACTCTTGGAGCAAGTGGTGGCGTTGAAGCAGTTTATTCGGTTTCGGCTCTTCTAAACCAGACAACCTTGCCAAATCTTCGTTTTGAGATTCCAATGCCGGGAACAGAGTTGTTTCCTGAAACAGATGCACGCAATCTTGATTTAAAACACGTGCTTTCCAATTCATTCGGATTTGGAGGGAATTGTTGCTCATTACTGTTTTCAAAAGTGTAGCCATGGACTTGTATATCAACGGCACATTCAGTATTTCCGCTTTCGAAAGCCTTCAAAAGCAAATGGCTGATAATACCGGCACCTTTACATGTATTGAACCGGATTATAAGCAGATAATCGATCCACGCTTGCTACGACGGATGAGCCGGATAATGAGAATGGGTCTGGCTTCTGCGATAAAAACGCTGGAAGTCGCCAATGTTCAAACTCCGCAAGCTGTTATTACTGCCACTGGTTTGGGTTGTCTTGATGATACCGGGAACTTCCTTGTAAAAATGTGTGATCCGGAAAACCGGATGATGAATCCAACGGCGTTTATACAGTCAATACACAATACGGTGGGTGGGCAGATTGCCATGCACCTGAAAAGCAATTGCTATAATAATACCTTTACTCAGGATGTTCTTTCGTTTGAACATGCGCTGCTTGACACAATTATGCTGTTGGAAGAAGGTGCTGTTGAAAGTGTTCTTTTGGGTGGAATCGATGAACTTACGGAATTAAAACACGAACTCTCATCAAGATTAAACAAAGCTCAAAAAGAGAGCGCAGGATATTATGGACAAGGTGAAGGAAGTGCTTTTTTCAGTATTTCGGCTGTGCCATCGCCGGTAAAACTCGAAACGCTAATTTTATCGCAAGATGCAAAACAAACTGATATAACCGATTATATTTCCAACCAACTTGATTTAACCGAAAACACTTTAATTTTTACAGGAAAATGTGGAGGCAACCGGGACGAAGCGTATAAACACATTGAAGAAATTATCAAACCAACAGCAACAATTGAATATAAAAAATATTGTGGCGATTATCCAACATCTTCCTCTTTTGCTGTCTGGCTTGCATGTGTGGTACTTCAACAAAAAGTGATTTTCACTGTTATGCCACAACCTAAGCAAATAATTATATATCACGCTTATCCCTACAGGCCACATACCCTTATTCATTTGTCAGTATGCTGAAAAATATACATATTATCCTGATTGGTGTGGCTTTATTAATCGGGCTTAATGCCTTTATCAATACTGTTTTTTCTATTTTGGCTACGCTGGTACTCATGCTTTCCTGGATTGCCTTTAATGTTTTTTCCATTAAGCATTCCCTATTTCTGAAAAGCATCTGCCGCATCCCCACCAAAGAAAAAACTGTCTTTTTAAGCTTCGACGATGGGCCTTCCGATCGATTTACCCCGAGAGTTTTAGATACTCTGAATCGAAATAATATCAAGGCTTTGTTTTTCTGCATCGGGAAATATGCTGAATTATACCCTGAACTTATCCATCGAATATCTGATGAAGGGCATCAAATTGGCAACCATACTTATAGTCATACTTGGCAGAATGCATTTAATCCTTCAGAAGTTATTGAAGCCGAAATAAAACGGTCTAATGATAAACTTTTCAATCTTTTAGGCTATAAAACGAATCTTTTCCGTCCACCTTTCGGCATCACAAATCAATCCATCGCGAAAGCATTAAAAGTATCGGGAATGTGCTCCATAGGTTGGGACATACGCTCTTTTGATACTATTATCAAAGACCCTCAGAAACTTATTTCACGCATTTGCGGCAAGCTCAGGCCCGGAAGCATTATACTACTTCACGATAACATGGAAATAACCAGCTTGATTTTAGATGAATTGATTGAAACTATTCAGAAGAAAGGTTACAAAATAGTACCTTTGCCGGAACAGTAACCTGTTAATATTTAGAACTCTGAGTCCACTCCGATAACTCAAAAAAAAGAAAACCACGGAGGCACAGAGAACACAGAGGAGCACAGAGCATTGTTAATCAGCACTATAAACTTCGTGAAATTTAGTGCCTTTGTGGCGAAAAAAGATTTTTCGGAGCGGATTCAACTCTTTCATTGTAACCGACACATTATACAAATGTACAATATCTTGTTAACTAAATGAATAAAAACAACTTAGAGGATTTTTTTAAAGGTAAACTTTCGATAGGCGTACTTTTTTTTATGTACTTCAATATTGCAATAACCATTGCGGTTAGCGCACAGAATTATACTCCTGTTAAAGATGTTGCTGGATTCAAAAAACTGTATGCGACTAAATCGACTTCAATAAATACGCTCAGAAGCGATTTTATTCAGGAGAAAAGTATAAGTATGCTCAATAACACACTTAATTCGAATGGGTCGTTTATCTTCAAAAAAGTCAATAAGTTACGCATGGAATATGCCAAACCATACCCATATCTTTTTGTATTGAATGAAAATCAGATCAGTATAAAAAACGATCAGAAAAAGTCGAATGTTTCGGTTAATTCGAACAAATTATTCAAAATGATAAGCCAGATAACAATCGACTGCGTTACGGGTAACATACTGAATTCAAAAGACTTTGATGTGAAAATTTCGGAAAATGCCCAAGTGTATTTCCTGGTTCTGAAACCAAATCAAAAGATGCTCAAATCATTATTTAACGAAATAGACCTGCTTGTAGCTAAGAGCGATTTTACAGTGGAAAGGATCGACCTGAAAGAAACTTCAGGTGATAGTACCACCTTGATTTTCAGCAATAAAAAAATAAATACACAGGTTTCCGATGAGATTTTTACCGTTAATTAGCTGCATTCTTGGGTTTTATTTGGTTTCGGGCAAAGTTGCCGCCCAGCCTGCAATTCCTGAAATTTGCAACAATAACGATTCAGTCGGTTTGTATAACATCACAATGGAGTTTAGTAAAAACACACTTAGTGGATTACTGATTCTAAAAAAAACAAGCGACTCCACAATCCGTCTGGTTTTGAATGCTGAAATGGGGCCGAAACTACTGGATATGGAGCTTTCGCCAAAAGGGTATAAAATCATTTACGCATTTAATAAACTCAATAAAAAAAAGATACTCAAAACATTTTATGAAGATTTCGGTGCATTAAGCGGAATACTTATAAGGAATAAAACTTGTGTTGTCGATTCAAGCAAATTGTCAACGGATTTTACTTATGACATCGCGAAACATAGAAAAATTACTTATTCATCCGAATCAACAAATTTGAAAATCAATTCAGGCAAAGTGGAGGATGGAAAATCTGTTAGCACGATATTTTATTATTTTTACGACCCATCAAATTCTGGAATAAGTTCAATGAAACTGGAGCATCAGCATTTTCGGATGGTGATTCTATTAAATAAAATCAATTTGTAAAATGTTGTTTAAAGATAAGTTATACTCGATCAGAAAGATGGAAGGCGTTGGCGAAACCCTTCATGTTTCAATCTTGATTATACGCGATCACTTGGTTTTTAAGGGTCATTTTCCTGACAATCCGGTTTTACCCGGAGTTTGTACGCTTCATATCATAGGCGAATTACTTTCAAAATATCTGGATCTAAAACTAAGGCTGGTTAAAAGTGACAGCATTAAATTCATCAATCTTGTAGTTCCAGTTGAAAATACAATTCTCGATTATAAATTCAGCATAAGCAATAAA
>CAIRHD010000489.1 GCA_903878265.1 uncultured Bacteroidales bacterium
ACTGGTTAAAAAGCGGCTGTCCGCTAAAATTTGTACTTTTGCCCATGGTTACGTTTTTTGCTTCGTAACTTCAAAGGTAACCATACCAGGTTAACCGTAAAAAGCTAACCTGGTTTTATTTTTTTTACCGGACAACAGTGTAAAACAATAAGTAATGGACAACGAAAACGCCTCCCTATATACAGATAAAATTGTTAAGCATTGGATATAAATTTCAGATGAAGATTATAAGACAATGTTAAGCTTGTACAGTTCCAAATCCTTCGGTTGGTCGCTTTTTCTTGGGCATATTCCGGTAGAAAAGTTGTTATAAGCCTATTATGTTGGCAAGTATAAAAAGCAAGCACCTTTAACCCATAATTTATACAGGTTGGCAGAGCTTAGCGAACTCGAACTTACTGACGAGCACGCCGACTGGCTAGACAAGATTACTTCATTTAACCTGAATGCGAGGTACGATGATTACAAAAGGGAGTTTTATAAACAGTGTACTGCTGACTTTGCAGATGCATGGATTGAAAATATAAAAACATTGCGGTCGTGGATAAAACAGATGCTTTAATTATTGCTCAGCAATACGCAAGTGCAGTAAATGCGAATTACGGGAATATCAGGGTCATCCTGTTTGGATCGTATGCCAAAGGGAATTATTATGAGGACAGCGATATAGATATTGCGGTAGTTTTCAAAGATTACAGCAACCTGATAGATATGCAACTTGAACTGATGAGGCTGAGAAGGAAATTTGACAGCCGGATTGAGCCACATCCCTTCAGGGAAAGCGAATTTGAGCTTTCAAACCCAATTGTAAATGAGATTGTCAAACATGGGCAGGAAATTATAATCAACGCTGCCTGAAGCATTTGTTCTAAGGTATGATAAGTAATGCAATCCAAGATTGGAAAGCCCTCCTTTCTCACGAATCTTCGTTTACAAATGTGCGCCGCCACAAATTATCTTTTTTAATGCAGGCCTCCTTTTCACCCTTCACTTTTCGTTTTTCACTTTTTACGCCCAGCCCATCAATTTATAATAGACAATTGCAAAATATTCGCGCAAAACAAGGATTTCAAATTTAATATGGTTCCAGAATTGATACCGAACTTGTAGGTTGTTGCCTATTGCGGGCATATATTTGTTGCCTTTCAGGTCGCTATCCTTAAAAGTAAGATCGGTTTCGAGGGCGGTTTCAAAGGTTGCCAAACCGCTTACTTGCGTAAAACCGGCTTTCCTGAAAGTCAACACGGCCCGTTTCATGTGTTCGGGCGAAGTTACGAGCGTGATGGGCAAATTTAATTGTGCTGCAGTTTTTCCGGCACAAAGCCTCTGTGCCTGGTCGCGGGTGTTGCGGCCAAGGTTTTCGAAATGCAAACGTTCTTTATTTATTCCTCTGAGAAGCAGCTCTTTTGCCGTCAGCAGCGGCGCTCCGGTACTATCGGTGAGGTCGCCAGGAATGGAAATAATAATATCGGCTTTTGGGGCTTTTTTTGCCAGGCGGGCTGTTATGAAGGCACGCATCAATCCGCCTTCACTTGGGATTCCGGTGCCGCTCAAAAGAACGATAGTTGTTGGCGGTTTTTTTATCCGGCTGTTGCTTGTCCCTAAATCGTAATATGCCCAATACGGAAGGTTTGTCATTGCTATTAAACACAATACTACGAAAATCCCACCAGCAAAGAGTAGCAAGGCTTTTAGTATCCGCCAAATCAGGCTGCCTGTTTTTTTCATTTGATGTAAAGGGTCAAGCCACCTTCATTTTTGCCATCGTTGATGTAGCCAAAGAAATTTTCGTCCATTTTTACCTCAAATGTTCTGGGGTCAACATATCGGGCTGTAACTTTCACCTTGGTGCTTGCTTCAATGCGTAGTTTCACATAATTGTAAACAAAGCCATCGCCTTTAGGGTTTTGGATCAATTTGGTTTCCGAAAACACTACGAAAGCTTCTTTGTTTTTTACGGCATTGGGCGCAAAATATTCCCATGTGCTTAAATCCATGCCTCCGATTGCATCAGGAACTTTATCCTGCTCCTCGTTGTCGGAAATCATTTTAAATTTTACATATTGCATCACAGCACCAACTTTTTTGCCGGCTTTCAAAGCATCCATCAAGTCAGTAAACGATGTAAGCTGCTGTGCTTGCGAATTGTTGGTTAAAATGAGCAAAAGGGATAAGGCAAAAAGCCTGACAAATTTAGACATGGTGTGGGCAATTAATTGATTATTTTTTTATGATATACATTGGGGTTTGTATCACATTGCTTTCGTTCAAATCCCTGTCCTTTATATAAATCTCGAAAGCGATGGTATCGGTTTTAAGCAAAAGGCGGGCAAAATAAAGTTCGAGTGTCATGGCGATATCCCCTTTGATATTTTTGTTCCGGCCTCGCGGTGTTAGGATCGGGATCCGCGAATTAAAAGTTACGTTTGAATTCACAGGTTTAACCTCAACCAGCTCTTTATTATAGTATTGCATAAACTTGAGGTAGTAATTATATTTTAGCGGCTCAATGGTATCGTACCAATACAACCCAATATTGCCATCGCCATCGGTGTAGGAAATGCGTATCTCGCCTACCGAATCTTTGCCCATAACATCCTTTCCAGTGGCAAAACCACCGTATTCGATATGAGGGATCACAGGATATTGATCTTCCTTTACGCAAGCGTTCAACCCGGCAAGTAGCGGGATTAACAGGATTAAACTTATCTTTGTATATAATTTCATTTCACGAATTTGAAAGGCATAAAATTACAAATTTTCCGGTATGGACCTCACTGCTTTTAAAAAACGGATTTTTAATCAGCAAAACCCCAACGATTTCAACGAAATTGCTATTAGTTTATTTCAATACCAATACCAAAACAATGAAATTTACCATCGGTTTGTCGATACTTTGGGCATAAATGCGGGTAATGTTAAGCAGCTTGCACAGATCCCATTTTTACCGGTAAGTTTTTTTAAAACCCACAAAATAGTTACCGGTGGTTTTATGGAAGAAATTGTTTTTGAAAGCAGCGGCACAACAGGCTTGGAAACCAGCAAACACCATGTGGTTGATACAGATTTATACCAGCAAAGCTTTATGCAGGGACTGGAACTTTTTTATGGCGACTTGTCGCAGTATGCTGTGTTTGCGCTGTTGCCTTCGTACCTAGAAGGGGGAAATTCTTCCTTGGTTTATATGGTCGAAAAAATGATGCTAAAGTCGAATAGGGCAATGGGAGGATTTTTTCTGAATGAACTTGAACCTTTACAAAAGCAACTCATTGAAGCTCAGCTAAGCGGAAAGAAAACCATGCTGATAGGCGTTACCTTTGCTTTGCTCGAAATGACTGAAAAATTCCCAATTCACATTCCCGAGGCAATAATTATCGAAACAGGTGGAATGAAAGGTCGCAGGGAAGAAATTACGCGAATGGAACTTCATGAGAAATTGTGCAAAGGTTTTGGTGTAGCCAAAATCCACTCCGAGTACGGAATGACCGAACTTTTGTCGCAGGCATGGTCCAAAGGGGATGGGATTTTCCGTTGCCCACCCTGGATGAAAATACTGATTTCCGACACAAACGACCCTTTGAGTTATCTGGAAACAGGTCGAAGCGGCGGCATAAACATCATTGATTTTGCAAACATACATTCATGTTCGTTCATTGCCACCCAAGATTTGGGCCGGGCTTTTACCGATGGAAGCTTTGAAGTTTTAGGCCGCTTCGACAACAGCGATATACGTGGTTGCAGCCTCTTGGTAACATGATTTTAAGGTTGTAGTTTTTTGTTAACGAGTAGTAATTTCTCCCCAATCCAACATCCCCAATCTGCAATCCAACATTCGACATCCAACATCCGACATCTAACATCCCCCCCATGTGTGGCCGTTTTTCACTTACCGCAACCGAAGCAGAACTTAACCTGCGTTTTGAACTCGAAGGAGGTGCTGCGCCTTACGTACCGCGCTACAATGGTGCGCCAACTCAAATGATGGCTGTTATCACAAGCGAAATGCCCAACAAACTGAACAGTTATCGCTGGGGATTGATTCCGCCATGGGCTAAAGATATTTCAATTGGGAATAAAATGATAAACGCGCGCGCCGAAACCATAACCGAGAAACCTTCGTTCCGCATTCCATTGTACAGTAAGCGTTGCCTGGTTCCGGCCGATGGTTTTTACGAATGGCAGCAGGATGAAGGCAAGCAACCTTTCAGGATTTTTATAAAAAACAATCCGCTTTTTGCAATGGCTGGATTATGGGAAAAGTGGAAAAGCCCTCAGGGGGAAATCGTAAATTCGTTTGCTGTCATCACAACCGAAGCCAATAGTTTTATGAAGCCTATCCATAACCGTATGCCAGTAATACTGGAAAGAGAAATTGAGAAAACATGGCTTTTGAGCAAAAACCCAGACGAAATCCTTCAACTTTTGAAGCCATATCTTTCAGTGGAAATGGACGCATACCCGGTTTCAAAACTGGTAAATTCTACAAGGAATCAAGGCCGGGAAGTTTTGACAAAAGTATAATTTTGGGGGTTTTAGGAATAAGAGTAGGGCAAGAAAAAATGTAATTCCACTTAGATTCAATAGGAATCAAATGGATAGTTCAAGCAATATTTATGTACTTTTATGCCGTTGTAAAACTTAAAAACCATGAAAAAATTTGCAATTGTTTTGGCTGGATGCGGTGTTTATGATGGTGCCGAGATACATGAAGCTGTTATGGCCATGTATGCAGTGATGAAAAATGGTGCAGAATATCAGTTGTTTGCTCCCGATATTGCTCAGCATCACGTAGTAAACCATGTTACAGGTGCGGAAATGCCTGAATCGCGAAATGTGCTGGTAGAAAGCGCACGCATTGCTCGTGGCAAAATAGAGCCAATTACCGACCTCGACTTACGGGATTTTGATGCTTTGCTGTTTCCAGGAGGTTTCGGGGTGGCAAAAAATTTGTGTTCTTATGCCTTTAAAGGTGCTGATTTCGAGGTTCTTCCTCAAGTTTCTAAAGTTATCCGCGATGCGCTTAGTCTTCGCAAACCCATTGGTGCAATGTGCATTTCACCTGTTTTGCTTGCCAAGATTATAGGTGATATAACCATAACCGTTGGCCCAAACGAAGGTGATGCTTTTAACGTGAAAGCCATGGGCGCCAACCATTTAGTTACAAAACCCGGCGATGTAATTATAGATGAAAAACACAGGATATTCACAACTCCTTGTTACCAACTTAATTCGACTATTGTGCAAATTGCCGAAGGTGCCGATAATATTGTAAAGGAAATGTTGAAAGATCAGAACTCCTGACCCACCCTATATAAATCAGCAGTTTACGAAGATGCATTTGCAAATAGGTAAGTCGCGTATTTGCAAATAAACAAAGGTTTGCAAATGCAACTGCCGATTTTTCCGCAGAC
Source organism: uncultured Bacteroidales bacterium (assembly GCA_903878265.1). Taxonomy (GTDB): domain Bacteria; phylum Bacteroidota; class Bacteroidia; order Bacteroidales; family UBA4417; genus UBA4417. Next base: position 5,412 of record CAIRHD010000489.1, read on the forward strand.
GACAAAAACTAATCAATGCGAGTGTTGGTTTTTATGAGAAGGAGAATTTTGTTTTTACACATTGGTAATCCTATCTATTTTGGCAAATACAGCCGCCTTTTACCAGAAATGAAAACCCGCCTTGCCTAAACAATAATTTTGTGACGCA